>JANPOU010000001.1:0-3744 GCA_031428155.1 Arenimonas sp.
CGAACCTTGTGTTCGCCCAATAAATTACATACGAAACATCAGGGCGAACACAAGGTTCGCCCCTACGTAATGCGCCCAATAAATTACATACGAAACATCAGGGCGAACACAAGGTTCGCCCCTACGTAATGCGCCCAAACATGGTGTTGTAAAAATCACGGGCGCATCGCGATGCGCCCCTACGCAATGCGGAATTCTTCCGGTGTGTCGGGTTGTTTGCCCGGATGCGCACGTTGGAACGCGGGTAAATTTTGGCATTGCGCCACAATGCGATTCACCGTTGGGTATGAGCTCATATCTAAACTAAAGCGCGCCGCCGCAAACGCATGCGGCACCAAACAACATTCGGCTAAACCTGGCTGATCGCCAGACACGAAACTGTCATGGGTGATTTCACTGGCCAGCTGTTGCTCAATATTGCTGAAATTAATCGTTAGCCAATGCCGCACCCAATCGGCTTTTGCGGCATCGTCAAGGCCATGCTGCGTTTCAAGATGCTGCAACACGCGCAGGTTCATCATCGGCTGCCCTTCTGAGGCAATATATAAAGCCATACCACGCACTTTGGCACGCGCCAAAGGCTCTTTCGGGAGCAAAGGATTGTCGGAGAAAATCTCATCCAAATATTCCATAATCGCTAGCGATTGGCCAATGGCATGGCCGTTATGCACCAGTGTTGGCACTAAGGCTTGCGGATTGATACGACGGTATTCGGCGTTATGTTGCTGGCCGCCATCTTCGAGCAAATGAATCGGATGGATTTGATAGTCCAAGCCTTTTAAGTTCAAGGCAATGCGCACCCGATAGCTAGCACTGGAGCGCCAGTAATGATAAAGCTCAAGTGCTTGCATGCTCATGCTATTTCGCCCCAAATGCGGTGATTTTCTGTTCGATGGCGCCGAATACACTATCGCCATTTTTATCGAGCATTTCGATACGCACCACATCGCCGAAATTCATGAATGGCGTGCTCGGTTTGCCATCACGCAGAGTTTCTACGGTGCGCAATTCGGCAAAACACGATGCACCCAAGGAGGTGTCTTCATTGGCCACCGTGCCAGAGCCCACAATGGTGCCGGCGCTGAGCGGCCGGGTTTTGGCAGCATGGGCAATCAATTGTGCAAAATTAAAGTGCATATCCACGCCGGCTTCCGGCGCACCAAACCATTCGCCATTAATATGCGTGAGCAATGGCAAATGCAGTTTGCTGTCTTGCCAGGCATCGGCCAATTCATCGGGCGTTACCATCACCGGGCTTAAGCAGGAACGTGGTTTGGATTGCAGAAAGCCAAAGCCTTTGGCCAGCTCAGCGGGAATCAGATTGCGAAGCGACACATCGTTCACTAAACCAATCAGCTGAATATGTTCCGCGGCTTGCTCAAGCGATACCGCCATCGGCACATCGTCAGTAATCACCACTACTTCTGCTTCAAGATCAATGCCAAACTCAACACTGCTCACTAAAACAGGATCGCGTGGCCCGTAAAAACCTGCCGACACTGCTTGATACATCAGCGGATCAACATAAAAACTGTCTGGCACATCGGCGCCACGTGCTTTGCGAACGCGCACTACATGCGGCAAATAGGCGCTACCATCGACAAATTCATAGGCGCGCGGCAAGGGTGCAGCAAAGGCTTGCATATCGACATCAAACACATTTTCGGCATCAATGCTTTGCACATTTTCAACATTGAGTGCTTGGTATACACGGTTTAAACGCGGCGCAGCAACGCTCCACTCTTCCAAGGCTTTTTGCAATGTTGCTGCAATGCTTGGCACTGCCACTGCGCGGCTGAGGTCTTTCGAGACAACGATTAAGCTGCCATCACGGCCGCCAGATTTTAATGAGGCTAGTTTCATGATAAATCCTGTGTTGGTGCAAAATGCTTTTGCAGGCCTTGCCAGCAAAGATGATAGTTTGCCTGCAAACTTGTGCATTGTAAGGCTTGCTGGGTTGCTGCAAACACGGCGCGCGTTTCAAACATAAACGCCATAGTGTCGGTAATGATATCGGGCTTGCTTAAATCGGCATTGCTGGCCTTATCAAAGGTGGCCGCGTCTGGGCCATGGCCAGTCATTGAATTGTGCAAGGATGCACCGCCCGGCAGAAAACCATCGGCTTTTGCGTCGTACACGCCATGAATCAAGCCCATAAATTCGCTGGCCACATTGCGATGAAACCAGGGTGGCCGAAAGGTGTTTTGTGCCACTAACTGGCGCGGCGGGAAAATCACGAAATCGAGATTGCTCACGCCCTGGGAATCACTTGGTGAATGCAACACTAAAAAGATACTCGGATCCGGGTGATCAAAGCTGATTGAACCAATCGCATTAAAGCGCCGCAAATCGTATTTGTACGGTGCGTAATTGCCATGCCAGGCCACCACATCGAGTGGCGAATGGCCAATTTTGGCTGACCACAATCGGCCTTGGAATTTATTCACTAACTCGAAATCGCCTTCGGTATTTTCAAAGGCCGCCACGGGATACAGAAAATCACGCGGGTTAGCTAAGCCATTCGAACCAATCGGGCCAAGATCTGGCAAACGCAAGGCCGCGCCGAAATTCTCACAGACATAACCACTGGCGATTTCAGCAAGCAAATCCACCGCAAAACGAATGCCACGCGGAATCACGGCAATTTCCTGTGGCTGTATTTCCAATACACCCATTTCAGTGCGTAAGCGCAAACTGCCGTGTTGCGGCACAATCAACATTTCGGCATCGGTATTGTAAAAATAGCGGCTGCTCATCGATTGATTGGCCGCATAGCGATGAATAGCAACGCCCGACTGCCCCGCTGCTCCGCCGTTTCCGCACATGGCAAATAGGCTATCGATAAAATCACAGTCTTGGCTTGGCGCAGGCATTGGCGACCAACGCAGTTGGTTGGGATTAACTGGAGCATCGCTGAAACTGTTATGAAAAGCGCTGCCCGCTAGTAGCTCAAACGGCGCGTGCATGGCCGCTGGGCGAATACGATACAACCATGCGCGCTGATTGCTGTGCCGTGGCGCGGTGAACGCGGTACCACTGAGTTGCTCGGCGTATAGGCCATGCGCAACACGCTGCGGTGAATTACGGCCTTCGGGCAAGCTGCCCGGAATGGCCTCGGAGGCAAATTCATTGCCGAAACCTGATTGGTATTGAATTTCGCTCATAAAATCCTCATTTCACCGCTTTTCGGTGGGTCACGACCCACCCTACAACGCGCGCGTTCGATGCGACAAGCCATTTATTACAAAACCCCGCGGCGCATTTGATCGCGCTCGATGGATTCGAACAAAGCTTGGAAATTGCCTTCGCCAAAGCCTTGATTGCCTTTGCGCTGAATAATCTCAAAGAAGATCGGGCCAACCGCATTAAGTGTAAATATTTGCAATAGTTTTTGTTGCTTGGTTTCCACATCGGCGTCAATCAAAATTTTATTGTCGCGCAGGCGTTGTAAATCTTCGCCATGATTTGGAATGCGAATATCAATCACATCAAAATAGGTATCCGGCGTGTCCAAAAATTCAATACCATGCGCACGCATAGTTTCAATCGTTGTGTAAATATCGTCGGTGAAGCAGGCAATGTGTTGAATGCCTTCGCCTTTGTAGGTATCTAAGTATTCGTTAATCTGTGATTTCGGATCATTGGATTCATTGAGCGGAATACGCACAAAGCCATCAGGGGCAGTCATCGCTTTCGACAGCAAACCGGTTTTTGCACCTTTAATATCGAAGTAACGAATTTCGC
>JANPOU010000002.1:0-22923 GCA_031428155.1 Arenimonas sp.
GTATCACCCGAGGTTGCAGTAACAATGGTGGTTCGAGTCACAGCTTGCTTCGTTTGAGCGATTTGCAACGCGCCTGCCATTAAACGTGCACCAAAATCTTTGAAAGCAAGCGTTGGGCCATAAAACAATTCCAAGCAAGCAGTATTTGCTGAAATATGTTTTAGTGGCGCAGGAAAAACAAAAGCCGTTTCCAACATATTCGCAAGTTGTGCATCATCCACTTCATCGCCGATTAAAGCCTTAAATATGGCTATGCTGCGCGGCACTAGAGGCAACGCTAACATTGCCGGAATGTTTAAAACAGGCCATTGCATTGGGAAAAATAAACCTTGTTGCTCACCCAAACCCAAGCGCACTGCTTCAAGAAAGCTCACTTGCTGTTCGGGCTTTTTCAAATTATGCAAAATCATAGTTGGCACGCTCCGTGTTCAGCAATTTGGCAAATATGCGTCATCGCATCAGCATTTTTTTCATAGTGCGTGCGGAACAATGTTGCGGCCGATTGTGCTTGCTCATGGTTGCTGCATACCGCAAATAATGTCGGCCCTGAGCCGGAAATACCGAGGTGCGCAATGCCCTGCTCGCGCATTATTTCTCGCAACGGTAATAGTTCTGGAATCAGTGTAAGTCGGTGAGGTTCCGCCAACACATCGTGCATACTTGCTAATGCTTCCGCTTCGTCTTGTGCGTATAAAGCGCTAACAAAGCGTGCCAATAATCCGCTAAATTCAATCGCTGTTGCCCGGCTAATAGCATCAGGCAGTACTTCACGCGCAGCTTTGGTTGAAATCAGCGTGCCCGGATAGCAAACCACCACGCGCCAATGCGCAAACCATGGCAACGCTCTGCAAATCTGCGCGCTGCCCGGCAACATTAACTGCAAGCCACCCAACAACGATGGCGCCACATTGTCGTAATGCACGGAGCCACTCACGTTGCCTTCGCACTGAGCCATCAATTGCAAAAGTTGCTGTGTATTTAATGGCTGCTTGAAATATTCATTAAAGGCATAGCATGCCACCGCGATTGAACAAGCGCTTGATCCAAGGCCGCTACCCACTGGCAAATTTTTCTGTAAATGTACGGCCAAAGGCGGCAACGCAATCGCTACTTTTCGCTCAAAAGCCTGAAAGCAAATATGCACCAAATTATCATCTGGATTAGTTGGCAACTGGTGCACATATCGGCCAGACTGACTGAGTGAAAAGACCTGGCTCTCGCTGGTAATCTCCAACACATCACCCAACAATTCGCCCGATACCGGCTCTAAAGCCAAACCGAGTAAATCAAAACCAACCGAAAAATTGCCTGTTGAGGCCGGTGCATAGTAACGCGTCATGATTTAAATCTCTTGCTGCCAACCCAAAGTGCGCATGATATCGCTGAATACGCCCGCAGCAGTTACTTTAGCGCCTGCACCATAGCCACGCAAGACAAACGGAATCGGCTGGTAGTATTGGGTTTGAATAGCTAAAGCATTTTCGCCATCTTTAACTTTGGCTAGCGGATGGTTGATATCAAGCGCTTTAATGGCCACTTTGCAATGGCCGTTTTGGATCTCACCGATATAGCGCAACAGCTTGCCTTCTGAATTGGCTTTAGCAACGCGCTCGGCGAATTCTGCATTTAGTTCAGACAAATTTGCCATAAACTCAACAACCGGCAAGCCATCAGCAAAACCATTAGGCAATACCGATTCAATCTGCACATCGTCTAAATTCAGCATTAATCCAGCCTCACGCGCCATCACTAACAATTTGCGCGCCACATCCATGCCCGATAAATCATCGCGTGGATCGGGCTCGGTATAGCCCAGTGCTTTGGCTTTTTCGGTAGCTTCAGAAAGTGGCATACCTTGCTCCAGCAAGCCAAAAATATACGACAGCGAGCCTGATAAAATTCCTTCGAACGACACCAGTTTATCGCCAGCATTGAACAAGCCTTGCAAGGTATCAATCACTGGCAAACCAGCACCCACGGTGGTTTCATACAGAAAACGGCGGCGATGCGCTTGTGCGGTAGCGCGCAGCTGATGGTAATACGCAATGCTTGAAGTATTGGCTTTTTTGTTTGGTGTAACCACATGAAAATCGGCTGCTAAAAAATCCACATACAAAGCCGCTAAAGCCTGAGCACTGGTGCAGTCCACCAACACCGGATTGGTTAGATGATTAACTTGCACGAACTTCGATAAAGCCTGCACAGAAAAGGGCTGTGTTGCACCGGCAATCTCTTGCTGCCATTGGCTTAAATCAATGCCATCAGCATTCAACAGCAACTGCTTAGAATTGGCAATACCATACACCGTTAAACGCACTTGCCGCTCGGCTAAGAACTGTTTTTGTTGGTGAATCTGTGCCAGTAGCTCGCCACCTACCACGCCGCAGCCAACCAGAAACACATCAATACTCGGCACATGCGTGAAGAAATTTTCATGTGATACTTTCACGGCATCGGCGCAGGCTTTTTGCTTAATCACCGCAGAAATAGAACGCTCCGAACTGCCTTGCGCAATAGCCACCACATTCACTCGCGCTTGCGCTAATGAGGCAAAAAATTTGGCCGCCATGCCTTTTTGCTGGCGCATACCATCGCCGACTAAACTAACAATCGCCATATCGGTATCAATGCTAAGCGGATCAAGCAGGTGCGCCTGCAATTCTAATTCAAACTCATTTTCTAATACCGATTGAGCTCGCGCTAATTCATCTTGTGCAATACAAAAACTGATGGAAAATTCCGATGAAGATTGGGTGATTAAATTCACCGAGACTTTTTCGCGCGCCATCGCCGCAAACACCCGCGAAGCCATTCCCACAACACCTTTAAGGCCAGGGCCTGATACGGTGATCAAGGCTAAATTTTCTAAACTGGAAATACCTTTCACCAAATCGGCATCGCTATCTGGGCCAATGCAAGAACCTGGCGCGCCAGGATTCAAGGTGTTTTTAATCGTGCATGGGATTCCAGCCTGCGCCAACGGCCCAATGGTTTTCGGGTGCAACACCTTGGCACCAAAATACGATAGCTCCATAGCTTCGGCATAGCTGAGTTGTTCAATCAATTTTGCGTTCTTTACTTGCCGTGGATCGGCGCTATATACGCCATCCACGTCGGTCCAAATTTCACACGCGCTGGCACGAACACCAGCGGCAATAATTGCTGCCGAATAATCCGAGCCATTACGGCCAAGCAAAGCCTGTTCGCCGTTTGGCAAACTAGACACAAAACCGGCCATTAGCCAAACGCGCGTGTCGCTGGAAAAATCGATTGTTGCAAAAGCCGCTTTTGTGGCTGGAATATCCGCTACGGCATTTAGGTAATCGCCTTGGCTTTTAACAAACTGTGTCGAATCAAGCACCTGTGCCTTGATGTGCATGGATTGCAATAATGCTTGCATCAATTGCACGCTAAATTGTTCACCCGCGCCCAGAATTTTTGCTTGAATACTGTCCGGACACGTTGATAACAAACTAATGCCTTGCACATATTGGCTGATGATTTCGATATGTCGCTCGGCAAACGCCTGCAATGTTGAAAACACATCGGCATCAATAATAGATTGTGTTTGTTGCACTAAATGCAGCAAGCGCTCGTGGAGTTGCTCAAGTTCTGTTTGATACAACGCGCCAGATTGTGCTTGAGTGACTAAATGCAGCAAGCTATTGGTTACGCCATGCGGTGCCGATAACACCACAATCAGTGGCTGCTGCAAAGATTGCTGTTGAACAATACGCGACACATCGCTGAATCTTTCGATTGACGCTAAGGAAGAGCCCCCGAATTTTAATACTTTCATGACAAAACCGCTTAAATTATTAAATTGATTAATACTCGAGTATGCCGTGTTTTCAGTCACTTGGGCACCCTAGAGTTTTTAATACCCTTTTTAGTTTTGTTAATACTAAGCATGGTGTGTACACACGCTAAAAACCCGAATAATCAACAAAATAAGGTAAAATAACCACTTTACATATTTCATCGGAACCCCTATGACTCACCCTGTCTTGCACGCACTTGGCCTAACTGCCAGCGAATCCGGCACCTACTTAGGCCGTGGCGAATGGTCTAAAACCACTGATGCAGGTGTGCTTGAGCCAGTTAATCCAAGCACAGGCGAGGTGATTGGCCGCGTGTATGCCTCAAGCGCATCCGATTATGAATTAATCATGGAGCGTGCCCAAGCGGCCTTTACCGTTTGGCGCAGCATGCCAGCGCCTAAGCGCGGTGAAGCCATTCGTTTATGCGCTGAAGCTTTGCGTGCCAATAAAGATGCCCTCGGCTCGTTGGTTGCCTTGGAAATGGGTAAAATCAAGCCAGAAGGCGATGGCGAAGTACAGGAAATGATTGATATTGCCGATTTCGCGGTGGGTTTATCGCGCCAACTGTATGGCCTGACTATGCATTCAGAACGCCCAGGCCACCGCATGTATGAGCAATACCATCCACTGGGCATTGTCGGTATTATCTCGGCGTTCAACTTTCCGGTTGCGGTGTGGGCCTGGAACGCCTTTTTAGCTGGCGTGTGTGGCGATATCTGCATCTGGAAACCTTCGCCGAAAACACCGTTCTCGGCAGTTGCCTCGCTAAAAATCTGCAATGAAGCACTCAATAAAGCTGGCTTCCCAGATATTTTCTTTTTATTCAACGATGCCGGCACCGAAGTTGCGCAAAGTTTTGTTGATGACAAACGTGTTCCTTTAATCAGCTTCACCGGCTCAACCCATGTTGGCCGTATGGTTGGCGAACGCGTGGCACAACGCATGGGCCGCAGCTTGTTAGAACTCGGTGGCAACAACGCCATTATTCTTGATGAAAGTGCTGACATGAAACTGGCGATTCCAGCCATTGTGTTCGGCGCGGTTGGCACCGCTGGACAGCGCTGCACCAGCACCCGTCGCTTGTTCGTGCATGAAAAAATTTACGACTCGGTGGTTGAAAAATTAATCGCCGCTTATAAGCAAGTGGAAAGCAAAATAGGTGATCCGGGGTTAGTTACTACCTTAATGGGCCCACTCAATTCAAAAGAAGCCGTTGCGCAATTCTTACACGCCATTGATGGCGCTAAAAAAGCTGGCGGCACCGTACTTTCCGGCGGAACTGCCATTGAAGGCCGTGGTAATTTTGTGTTACCTACACTTATCGGCAATATCAAAAATTCCGATGCCGTGGTTCAAGCCGAAACCTTCGCACCGATTTTATATGTGATGCCTTTTTCAACACTAGATGAAGCAATGGATATGCAAAATGCTGTGCCGCAAGGTTTGTCTTCTGCCATCTTCACCCAAAACTTGAAAGCAGCTGAAGCATTCCTAGCCTGTTCAGGTTCTGATTGCGGTATTGCAAACGTCAATATTGGCACTAGCGGTGCTGAGATCGGCGGAGCATTCGGTGGCGAAAAAGAAACTGGCGGCGGTCGCGAATCGGGATCCGATGCATGGAAAGTGTATATGCGCCGACAAACCAACACCATCAACTATTCCGATTCCTTGCCATTGGCTCAAGGCATTAAATTCGACTTCTAATTTATGTATGGATTAGCCCGCTCATTGTTATTTCAATTAGACGCCGAACGTGCCCACGAATTGGGCATGGCTGGCTTGGAAGCCGCTTACCGCACCGGTTTAAATCCGCTGCTGGCGGCAAAACCAAAGCCTTTAAAAACCAAGGCATTTGGCATTGAATTTCCCAATCCTGTGGGCTGCGCAGCTGGTTTGGATAAAAACGGAGCACACATTGATGCCTTAATGGCGATGGGTTTTGGCTTTGTTGAAATTGGTACCGTAACCCCGCGGCCGCAGGAAGGTAACCCAAAACCGCGCATGTTCCGCTTAAAAGAACACGAGGCCATCATTAACCGTTTAGGTTTTAACAACCACGGCGTAGATGCTTTAGTTAAAAATGTTGAGCGCTCGAAACGTGAAGGTATTTTGGGTGTTAATATTGGCAAAAATAAAGATACCCCGAACGAACGTGCAGCCGATGATTACATTTACTGTTTAGAGCGTGTGTACGATTTAGCCGATTACATCACCGTTAATATTTCTTCACCAAACACTCAAGGTCTGCGCGACTTACAAAGCGAAGATGCCTTGCGAAAATTCGTCTATGAGCTTCGTACTGCGCAAGAAGATTTATCCAGTGTGCGCGGCCATCGCGTGCCAATGTTGGTAAAAATTGCACCCGATTTAAGTGAATCAGAACTCGATGGCATTGCCGAAGTCTTCAATGCCGTTAAGCTAGATGGCGTGATAGCTGGCAACACCACCATCAGCCGAAATATGATTAGTGAGCATCCGCTATCGGCACAAGTGGGCGGATTATCAGGCAAACCTTTGTATGAAAAATCCACCACCACTTTGCGCCGTTTGCGTTTACGCCTTGACGACAGCATTCCAATTATCGGCGTTGGTGGCATTTCATCGGGCGCCGATGCAGTCGGTAAAGTATCGGCTGGTGCGCAATTGGTGCAAATCTACACCGGTTTTATCTATCATGGCCCACAGCTGATTAGCGATTGCGTCACTGCTCTGCGCAGGCGCAAAGAAGGCGTGGCCTAATGCACGAACTGCAATGGGCTGAACACATCTCCCTTGCAGGACGCAATACCTTGCACATCGCCGCCAGCGCGGCCGCCATGTGCGATGTTAATAACCTCGCACAACTGCCACAAGCCTTCGAATTAGCTGAAGCCAAAGATTTACCGGTGCTGGTGCTTGGCGAAGGCAGTAATGTGTTATTCGCCGACAATTACCCAGGCCTAGTACTGTGCATCACCGCTAACCAATGCGCCGTTATTGAACACAATTCCGACAGCGCTATTATTCGCGCAGAAGCGGGGATGCTCTGGAATGATTTAGTGCACTGGAGTTTGGCACGCGGCTGGAATGGCTTGGAAAATATGGCCTTGATTCCTGGCACAGTTGGCGCTTGCCCGATTCAAAATATTGGCGCGTATGGCGTTGAAGTGGCCGAGTTTATTGAAACTGTGGAAGCGTACAACCGCATCACTGGCCAAACAAAACGCTTAGCCAATAGCGATTGCGCGTTCGGCTACCGAGACTCGTGTTTCAAGCAACGACGTGATGAATGGGTAATTACTGCAGTTGAATTTCGCTTAACTAAAAATCGCGCATTAAAAATGAATTATGCCGGTGTGCCAGAAGAAATTGCCGCGATGGGTATTAGTGAACCAAAAGCCGTGCATCTTGCTGAAGCCATCAGCCGCATTCGCAGCCGTAAGCTACCAAACCCAGCCATTTTGGGCAATGCGGGCAGCTTCTTCAAAAACCCCATCGTCAGCGAAGCACAAGCAGAAACACTTCGTGGAATTCATGAAAAACTGCCGGTATTTCCAAGTGGTCAGCCAGATACCCGTAAATTATCGGCAGCATGGCTAATAGAACAAGCCGGCTGGAAAGGCTTTCGCCAAGGCGATGCTGGCATTGCCGAACAACATGCCTTGGTGTTGGTTAACTATGGCAACGCAACTGGCAAAGAATTGTTGGATGTAGCGCGGCAGGTGGTAGCCTCTGTGCACGACATATTCGGTATCACCCTTGAGCCCGAGCCACGTATTATTGGTGCAGATTTTTGATCGCCACTAAATACCAGCATCCTGCCGCGCGCGCGGTTATGTTGATGGTGTTTAGCACAGTGTTGTTCGGCCTAATGGCAGTATGTATTCGGCTCGCTTCAAAAACACAGCATGCATTTGAAATCGCCTTTTTCCGTAATTTTTTTGGCTTAATATTCACCCTGCCTTTATTTTTCCGGCATGGGCTTGGCATTTTGAAAACCGAGAAATTGCCGCTGTATCTGTTTCGCTGCTTTATCGGCACCATCGGCATGCTGTCTGGTTTCTGGGCTATTGTACATTTGCCACTAGCGCAGGCCGTGGCCATTTCGTATTCCACTCCGCTGTTCGTTACCATTGGCGCGGTGTGGGTTTTGGGCGAGGTGGTTCGTGCGCGGCGCTGGGCAGCAGTGCTGATTGGCTTTATTGGCGTCATTATTTTACTACGGCCGGGCGCAGATACATTCACTGGCGCTAGCCTTGTGGCATTACTAGCGGCGCTGATGAGTGCTAGCGTGGCGATTTCAATCAAATTTCTGGCCCGCACTGAAAAACCTGATGCCATTGTGATTTATACCACCTTGCTGTGGGTGCCGATGTCTTTAATACCGGCACTGACGGTTTGGCAAATGCCATCCGGTATTACTTGGCTGTGGTTGGTGCTTTGCGGTATGTTTGGCACTATGGCGCATATGTGCTGGACGCGCGCCTTGCAGCTCGGCGACGCCTCGATGTTAACGCCCATCAGCTTCCTGCAAGTATTGGTGGTTGGCGTATTTGGCTTTTGGTTATTCGATGAGCCTATTGATCGCTACACCTTCATTGGTGCATTGATTATCTTTGGTTCAAATATCTATATAGCGCACCGAGAAATCCAGCTTGCAAAACCCACAACCACCGACCCACTCATTGCTTCGGAAACCCAGCAACGTTAATGTTTGGGCTCCGTTTCGGTTACACTTTTAAAAATGCACAGGGGAATAACATGTCACAACTTATTTTTTTATTCGTATTGGCCGTCGTCATTATCTGGTCAGTGATGACCTACAACGGCCTAATCAACTTAAAACACAATGTAGCCAAAGCATGGGCCAATATTGAGGTATTACTCAAACAACGCCACGATGAACTGCCAAAACTGGTTGAAGTCTGTAAGCAATACACGCAATTCGAACAAAGCACATTGGAAAAAATCATGCAAGCGCGCTCTGCAGTGTTCACGGCCAGCCAGAGCCGTAATATTGAAGCGCTCGGCATGGCTGAAACACAGTTGCGTTCAGGCCTAGGACAAATCAATGCAGTGGCTGAAGCGTATCCGGAATTGAAAGCCAATGAAAATTTTCAGCATCTGCTTGGCCGCATCACTGGCCTGGAAAACACCATCGCCGATCGTCGTGAATTCTACAATGACTCGGTCAACATTAATAATGTGCGCATTGAGCATTTTCCTGACACTCTCGTTGCCCGAATGTTCGGTTTTGGGCCGTTCAAATTGCTGAAATTCAGCAGCGCGCAAACCGCTGATGTTGATATGTCGCAATTATTCAAGTCTTAATCTGCAGTTATGGTTTCTTGGCCTAATAAAAGCCTAAATCTCGCGACGCATTTAGGTTCGCGCATGCTTTGGGATGAAGCTGGTTGGTCGCTTGCTAGCGCGTTAGGAATTTTCATTGCATTGCGCACTGGTCAATCATTTATAGCATTTGCAGCGGCTGCGATAAGTCTTTGGGCGTGGATGCAAAGCCGAAAAAGCTATCGCGCCATTGCCGATATTCCCACCGCAAAACTTTCATCCGCACCGCAAGGCTTGGTTGAGTTATCCGGCAGTGGCGATTCATTGCCAGAATACCCCGTACACAGCCCATTAACCACACTGCCCTGCCTGTGGTTCGAGTTTAAAGTTGAGGTAGGTGATGGCAGAGGCCGGCGCGTCACACAACAAGGAACCAGTGATTCGCCGTTTGCACTTATCGATGGCGCACTGCATGCAATGATTTTACCTGAAGGTGCGCGCGTGATTAGCAAACACCGGCAAAGTTGGCAACGCGGCGATGAAACTTGCACCGAATCGGTGTTGCTGAAAGATGAGCCTTTATTTGTGCTTGGTGAATATGTGCATGACTGGGTTGAATCCAACCACAGTAGCCTAGATAAACAAACCGGAGCCTTGCTGCAAGAATGGAAAAGCGATCAACATGCGCTAAAAAATCGATTCGATAGCAATGCTGACGGAGTCGTTGATACTCATGAATGGCAAGCCGCACGTGAACAAGCGCAGCATGCGGTTTTATCTGGCAAACACCTGCCACAAAACACAGCCAAGCAATGTATTCGTAAGCCACAATCAGGCGGCCTATTTATCATTTCAAATTATTCGGCGCATCAATTAGCGAGCCGTTTTCGTCGCTGGTCTTGGTTACATTTTGCGGTATTTTTTATGGCGTTACTTGTTGCGGCGAAATAGCCATTGGTTTAACGCGCCGCGTATTTATTCTCAACGTATTGATCAATAATCGTAACGAATTCCTGTGCGATATTTTCGCCACGCAAGGTGATTTTCTTTTCACCATCAATAAATACTGGTGCTGCTGGTGATTCGCCGGTTCCGGGCAATGAAATACCAATGTCGGCATGTTTTGATTCACCCGGCCCGTTCACAATGCAGCCCATCACAGCCAATGTTAAATGCTCTGCGCCTGGGTGAGTGATTTTCCATTCTGGCATTTTGGCGCGCACATGTTCTTGCACGGTTTTCGCTAACTCTTGGAAAAATTCCGAGGTAGTTCTGCCGCAGCCTGGGCATGCAGTTACTAACGGCGTAAACGCACGCAAACCCATGGTCTGTAATAATTCTTGCGCCACAATCACTTCTTGGGTTCGCGAAGCGCCGGGTTCTGGTGTTAAAGAAATACGCACGGTATCGCCAATACCTTCTTGCAATAACACAGCTAATGCGGCAGTAGATGCAACAATACCTTTGCTACCCATGCCCGCCTCAGTTAAGCCCAAGTGTAATGGGTAGTCACAACGCTTTGCTAGATCGCGATACACCGCAATCAATTCCTGTACGCCACTGACTTTAGCTGAGAGAATAATGCGATTTTTTGGCATGCCAAGTTGCAATGCTTGCTCTGCAGAATCTAGCGCAGAACGCACCAAGGCCTCTTGCAAAACCCGCATTGCCGACCACGGCTGCTGGCGCTTGGCATTTTCATCCATCAAACTTTGCGCCAGGCTTTGGTCTAAGGAACCCCAATTCACGCCAATACGAACAGGCTTTTCATAGCGGTTAGCCAATTCAATAATCGCTCCGAATTGGCTATCACGTTTTTTGCCGAAACCAACGTTGCCCGGATTAATACGATATTTCGCTAAGCGTTCCGCGCAAGCTGGTTCAGTAGTTAGTAGCTGATGCCCGTTGTAATGAAAGTCGCCACAAAGCGGCACATCAATACCCATCATCTCGAGTTTATCGATAATATGCGGCAATGCTTTTGCAGATTCTATATTATTTACAGTGACACGAACAATCTCAGAACCTGCGCGCCACAACTGTGCAATTTGTTTTACGCTGCCATCAATATCGGCGGTGTCGGTATTGGTCATTGATTGCACCACTATCGGTGAATCGCTGCCCACATTCACCCGGCCGACAGCCACTGTTGAGCTCACACGCCTTACAATGCTTGACTCTTGGCTCATGATGACTGCACTAAAAGCAGCGAATAATCCATATTTGACGCAACATTTTTTGATTGCGTATTCAATACTTCAACTTGTCTTGGCGGTCCTAAGCGATTAGGCTCGTAACTATAAATCACCTCGACATTCTGCATGGAGCCTTCTAAGCGACCCGACATCAAAAAACGGCGCGGTAAATCGCTAGCTAATGGCGTTAACTCTAAACCGCGCATTAAATTGCCAGTGCGACCAATTTGATTGATACGCAAAGCCACTGCGTTACCGCGTCTTGATAATAATTTAACGCCGGCAATCACCGAGCCATCTTGTTCATAGCGCAGCCAGCGAATTACGCCAACCATCCAAACCGTTTCGGCATCAGCACCATTGGCATTTAGCCCGACTATCTCACCGACGCGTACTCGTAATGCCTGATCTGCCGACCAAAGTATGCGGTAGCCGCCGAAGCTGTGGTCTAACACTTTGCCATATACTATTTTCGGCAGCTGCATGTCAGCCATCCAGTCGGCTGTTAAGTTCAAGCCTTGAGTACCCATTTGCGATAATTTTTGGATATAACTCTCAAAATCAAGCTGCCCTGCGGCAAAGTAGTGTAAGCCGCTCAAACCAACCACTGTTTGAATGTCGTATACCGCATAAACGCGTGTGAATATACGTGCTGACGACAATCCTAAAGCACGCCGTGCTTTTTTTAACACAGTAATAGGCAAGGCAATGCTTTGCGATTTGCTGAGCTCAATAAGTACTTGCTCAGCTTGAATATTTTGCGAAGCCAGTTCAAGCGCAGCAATAAAGCTTGAATAGACCAGATAGCTGATTTCGTCATCGGGCAAATCGGCATCAATCGGAAGATCAGCATCAATCGGAATTTTGGCGGTATTGTCTGAAGAATTAAAACGCTCAATGGTACAGCGCGACGAAAAGCTTTTGGCTACTTGTCGGAGCAAATCTTGCTCGGTTTGCGCAAACGCATATGGATTCATTAACGACATCAAGGCCGTTTCAATATACATATCTTGAATACGTACTGAACGCCCTAAACACGGATCGTCAATATCTTTGAGCCCTAACTTAAAAAAAATGGCAAATTGATACAAACGATGCAGACCTTTCCAGACGCCAGGCATACTTGCTTGATACAGTTTCCAACTCATCAATAAGGCTTGCTGATAATGCCAAATACCGCGCGCCAAAGCGCCATTCACTGCACCAGAACGCAGCATCGGAATCACACCATTCGGGTAACATATTTCGTAACAGGCTAAACGATAGCTATCTGCTAATAAAATATGCAATTCAAGGGTTTGTTTGGCATTGTTTAAACGATCATGTGTCAGTGGCAATGGGCTGCCAATAAACTGGCGCTCCAGCCAAGTCACAGAATCAATCACGTCTGGGCGCAACATTTCAAGCAAGCTAAAGCGAATAGAACCATCCATTTTCACGGCTATGCTATGTGCCAAAGCATTCCTTAGCATTTGCGCCATTTCTTTGGCATTACCGCGCGGCAAGTTATCCAGCCATTGCTTGAGTGAGCGTGTTTCTTTCGGCAAGGCCTGGCCTTGAACATTGTCCACACTGATAAAACCGGCCGATAAGCGTTCGAACTGCACTGACATAGGATTCTCCTAGAACGACTAGTTTAAATGAAATCGCGAAAACCTGTGCACTCGGTTATGCTAACAGGGTGATTTCACACCTGCCACCCAGCCAAGAACGCCGTATTTTCAAGCCAGCGCAACTCAATGCACTGGCTAAAGATTTGCTCGAATCCAATTTCAGCCAAATATGGCTGGAAGGCGAAATTAGTAACTTATCGCGCCCAAGCTCTGGGCATTTGTATTTCACACTGAAAGATGAGCGCGCGCAAGTGCGTTGCGCAATGTTTAAGAATCGTGCCATGTTGCTTGAATCCACACCCAAAGACGGGCAATTGGTATTGGTTCGCGCACGATTAACTTTGTATGAAGCGCGCGGCGATTACCAGCTTGCCGTGGAATCCATGCAAGCCGCGGGGCAAGGCGCATTGCAATTAGCCTTCGAGCAACTAAAACAAAAATTGGATAGTGAAGGATTATTCAATCCGCAGTCCAAAAAACCGCTTCAGCCGTTTATCAAACGCCTAGCGCTGATTACTTCGCCACGTGGCGCCGCTATTCACGACGTGTTGTCGGTGCTTGCTCGGCGTTTTCCGTTATTGCCTGTTGAGCTTTGGCCGGTGCCAGTGCAAGGCGTGGATGCCGCTGCAAAAATATGTGAAAGTCTGCAAGCTGTATTGAATAGCCAACGCTATGATGCAGTCTTGATTACCCGTGGCGGCGGCTCTTTAGAAGATTTATGGCCTTTTAATAATGAAGCCTTGGTACGATTAGTCGCTAAATCAGAAATCCCCATCATTTCTGCTATCGGCCACGAAATTGATTTTAGCTTGCTGGATTTTGCTGCTGATGTTCGAGCGCCAACGCCCTCTGCGGCGGCTGAATTGCTTTCTCCTGCAAGTATTGAGTTACAGAAGCGGCTTATGCAATTGCAAGAAAAACTGCAACAAGCTATGCATAAACAATTGCAAAATAATGCGCAGCGAAGTGATTTATTGTTGTTGCGTTTGCAGGCGCAAAAACCGGCTCAGCGCTTGCAACTTGGGCAACAAAATCTACAGCAGCTACATCAGCGGCTACAACGCGCCACACAAAGCTTACTTGGCAATAAAGTACAACAATTGCGCGCCTTTGCATTCCGCCTTGATAAACAACACCCGGATGTTTTGCTACAACAACACAGCACGCATATCGGTATGCTAAAGCATCGCTTGCACGCAAGTTTTAACCATCAAATGCAGCGCCGCGCCATGCATCTGAAAAGAGCTGGTTCCAGCTTAAACGCGCTCAGCCCATTGGCCACTTTAGATAGGGGCTATAGCATCTTGCGTAATCAACAACAACACATTATCCATTCCATACAACAAGTCAAGCTCGGCGAAGCTCTAACAGCGCGCGTTGCCGATGGCTACATACATCTAGAAGTAAAAAATCATGAGTGACCTAAACACCAAACCCATTAATACCCTGAAAGGTTTATTGCCTTTTTTAAAACCACATAAGCGGCTAGTTGCATTTTGGCTAATGGCTTTAGCCATATCCTCTTCGGCAACGCTATTTTTTCCGGTAGCCATCAAACATTTGGTTGATCAGGGCTTTTCCAAAAATGGCTCAATAGATCGCTGGTTCTTATTATTATTTGTGGTTGCCGTGGTTCTGGCATTAGCTACTGCCGCGCGTTTTTATTTTGTGTCTTTACTGGGCGAAAAAGTCATTGCCGATTTACGCAAAAAACTGTACGCGCACTTAATTAACCTTGATCAGCAGTTTTTTCACGACACCCGTTCCGGCGAATTATTATCACGCTTATCTGCAGATGCTGAATTACTTCGCACCGTACTGGGTTCAAGTATGTCGATTGCCTTGCGCAGTAGTATCACTGTGATTGGTAGCGCCATTATGATGGTGATTACTAACCCGCGTTTAGGGGCGTTTGTGCTAGTTGGAATCCCGCTAATGATTTTGCCGATGGTGTTATCAGGGCGTGGTGTGCGCGGCGCATCCAAAAATAGCCAAGACCGCCTTGCCGATGCTAGCGCGCGTGCCAGTGAAAGTTTTAATGCTATTCATACCGTGCAAAGCTATGTGCGTGAAAAATTCGAATCTGAGCGCTTTTTTTCTGCCATAGAATTTGCCTTGGCTGCTGCGCGCAAACGCATCCGTTTGCAGTCGCTGCTCACTGCTATTGCGATTATCGTGGTGTTTGGTGGCATCACTATGATTCTTTGGTCTGGCGCACGCAGTGTGGTATCTGGTGGCATGAGTGCCGGCACATTAACCCAATTTATGTTCTACGCCGTGATTGGTGCTGGCTCGGTGGGTGCACTTGCAGAAGTATGGGCCGAAGTGCAGCGCGCAGCCGGTGGCATGACGCGCATTGTTGATTTGCTCGACAAGCAAAGCCTGATCCATTCAGAGCAAAGCAGCACTTCATTTACGCATGCTGTGCGTGGCCAGATTGATTTTAAAGATGTGACATTTAACTATCCGCAACGCGCAATACCTGCATTGGCTAGCTTTAACTTAAGCATTAATCCGGGTGAAACTGTGGCCTTAGTTGGCCCGTCTGGAGCCGGTAAAAGCACCGCATTCCAATTACTGCTTCGCTTCTACGACCCACAATCTGGGCAGGTTTGCATTGATGGCCAAACACTAAGCGCAATGCCGCCAACGGTGATACGCGAGCATATTGCTATTGTGCCTCAAGATCCATTTATTTTTTCTGGCACGGCGCGTGAAAACATCCGCTACGGCAAACTTGATGCCAGCGAAGATGAGATTATTCAAGCCTGCCAAAGTGCCGAAGCCTGGGGATTTATTCAAGCACTGCCCAATGGCTTAGACAGCGAACTGGGCGAGCACGGTGCACGGCTTTCTGGCGGCCAACAGCAACGCTTAGCGATTGCGCGCGCCTTACTGAAAAACGCACCGATATTATTGCTTGATGAAGCCACCAGTGCCTTGGATGCACAATCCGAGCGAGCTGTGCAAATTGCCTTGGAACATTTAATGCAAGGCCGCACCACCTTAGTCATCGCGCATCGCTTGGCTACTGTGCTAAAAGCTGACCGTATTGTAGTGATGGACCAAGGGCGTATTATAGCCACGGGCACACACCAAAGCTTAATGGCCGAAAATGGTTTGTATGCAGAATTAGCGCGTTTGCAGTTTCAGCAAGGTCTTGAACAATCCGCTACTATCAGTTAAAACATCTTGTATAGAACAGTGATAATTCCCACGGCAATTTTAATGATGATTGAGGTAGCTTATGAAATGGCGTAATGCACGCGAAAGCAGCAATGTTGAAATTGGCAGCGGCCGAACCGGTGGCGGTGGCTTGAAAATGGGCCTAGGTGGCATTGTGATTGTGCTGATTATCGGCCTTATTACCGGTAAGAACCCACTGGAAATGCTCGGTATGTTGGCTCAAATGAACTCACAAGCCCCAGCTACACAAAGCGCGCCCGTTGATCCAAATACGCCAAAAACCGAAGAACAAGAGTTTTCAGCGCGCATTCTGGGATCCACCGAAGATGTATGGACTAAGATTTTCGCCGATAACAATGCCAAATACCCAGCCCCAACCATGGTGTTATTTCAGGGTTCTGTTCAATCAGCTTGCGGTGGCGCTTCAAGTGCTACAGGGCCGTTTTATTGCCCAGGCGATCAAAAAGTTTATCTCGATACCGGCTTCTTCAACGACATGAAACAAAAACTCGGTGGCGGCGGCGATTTCGCCCAAGCCTATGTGATTGCGCATGAGGTGGGCCATCATATTCAAACCATCACCGGCACTTCGGAAAAGGTTAATGCGGCGCGCCAAAGCGGCAAAGCCGAAGGTGCCAATGGCTTATTAGTACGCCAAGAACTTCAGGCCGATTGCTACGCTGGACTGTGGGCGCATTTTGCACAAAAAGATGAGCAATGGATGGAAGCCGGCGACTTGGAATCGGCGATTCGCACCGCACAAGCGATTGGCGACGACACCCTGCAAAAACAAAGCCAAGGCATGGTGGTCCCAGATGCCTTCACCCACGGCAGCGCTGAGCAACGTATGGCCTGGTTTACGCGCGGCTTTGAATCCGGCAACATCAATCAGTGCGATACCTTTAGCGCACAACAATTGTAAGCTCAGTATTTGCCCATAAAAAACGCCCTTTCGGGCGTTTTTGTTCGGGAAGTAATGGCTTATGGTGCAGCATCAATTAAGGCATTGAATGTAACATTACTGGCAAGGGTTAGATTTTCAGTGCCACAACGCGATAATTTCTCTGTACCTGGGCCATGCGCATAAATGAACTGTCCTTGCTTTAGCAAATCAATCATCGGTTTGGCCACTTCAGTACGAACTGCTGGGCAACCCCAAGAACGGCCCAAACGGCCCATCGCTAATGCTGCTAATGGGTTCACATAACGTGCGCCGTGCATCACGATTAAACGACGCATAGCTGACTCATTGAAGCCTTTGCTCAAACCCTGCAATTTCAAGGAATAGCCATTCCCGCCTTGATAGGTGGCATCGGTTAGGAATAAACCCAAACTGGTTTGGTGGCTGCCATCGCGATCAGAAAAAGCTTTGGGAATATCATCGCCCGAACCTTGGCCATGCGCCACAAACTCTTCAAACAGCAATTTCTGGGCTTTTAAATCAACCACCCACAAACGCGGCTGCTTAGAGGGAATGGTGTAATCAATAATAGCAATACGGCTAGCATTCTTGCCAACGCCTTTATTTTGCGCACATTTCATTGCAGAAACGGCTTCGGTAATCACTAAACGGTTAATTTTAGGGGCAATTCGGCTAATTAAAGCCACGTCATCGGCATGTACTTGGGTACTTACAAGCAGGCTCAAGGCCAAAACGGGCAATAATCGCATTAGGCTACCTTAAAAATATGTTGGGTTGTGTACGATAACCAACATAACGAAAACGGGCGCTGAACACAAGACAATTTTTATGAACAAACCTGAATAAATTCATTAAGATAGCGTTATCTGCCAATGCTAATTTAAGGAATTGTGACAGTCATCACATTCTTAATGCCTAGCTAATGTCAAGC
This sequence comes from Arenimonas sp., assembly GCA_031428155.1. GTDB lineage: Bacteria > Pseudomonadota > Gammaproteobacteria > Xanthomonadales > Xanthomonadaceae > Arenimonas. The sequence continues at coordinate 17,937 of JANPOU010000002.1, forward strand.
ATTAAAATACTTAAGAAATAATACGGTCTAGGAAAGACTTCACGCCATCAAAGAAAGAGCTGGATTTCGGTGAGTGCTTTGCTCCCTCTTCGCCATCAAAGGTTTTCTCAAAATCTTGCAGCAATTCGCGTTGTTTAGCAGTTAAGTTCACCGGCGTTTCAACCACCACACGGCACAGTAAATCACCTGTGGCGTGGCTACGCACCGATTTAACGCCCTTGCCGCGCAAACGGAACACTTTGCCGGTTTGGGTTTCGGTTGGCACTTTGATAAGCGCTTCACCTTGCAGAGTTGGCACGATTAACTCAGCGCCCAGAGCCGCCTGTGAAAAACGGATCGGTACTTCGCAATACAAGTCGTTGCCATCACGCTGGAAGATTTTATGCTCGCGAACATGCACTTCCACATATAAATCTCCAGCAACGCCGCCTGCGGGGCCAGCTTCGCCTTCGTTTTGCAAGCGAATGCGGTCTTCGTTGTCTACGCCGGCTGGGATTTTAACTTGCAGGGTTTTCTGGCTTTGCTTACGACCTTGTCCATGACACGACTTGCACGGCTTGGCGATGGTTTCACCACGTCCGCCGCAGTTTGGGCAAGGCTGCTGCACCGAAAAAATACCGCGTTGCATACGCACTTGGCCGCGGCCTTGGCAGGTTTTACAAGTTTCCACTTTACGATCTTCTGAGCCCGTACCATTGCAAGGCTCACAAGCCAACATGGTAGGAATATCGATATTTTTCTCGACACCAAAAACAGCCTCTTCTAAATCGAGCTCCATCACATAACGCAGATCAGAACCACGCCGTGGGCCACGTTGCTGCGCCCGGCCACCACCGAAAATATCGCCAAAAATATCACCGAAAATATCGCCCATATCACCAAAGCCAGCACCACCGCCACCGCCAGGATTGCCATGGCCGTGTTCAAATGCTGCGTGCCCGTGGGTATCGTAGGCGCGGCGCTTATTGGTATCGCTTAAGGTTTCGTAGGCTTCTTTTGCCTCTTTAAAGGCATGTTCGGCTTTGTTGTCGTCTGGGTTGCGATCAGGGTGGTGCTTCATGGCTAAGCGCCGATAGGCTTTTTTAAGCTCTTCTTCCGAAGCACTTTTGGAAACACCTAACACTTCATAAAAATCACGCTTACTCATAAACACTCACCAATAAATATGGATAAACCCACGCCAGCAGTTTTTGCCGTTGGCGTGGGTCTTTTTTCACTGCAATTTACTTTTGTTCGTCTTTAACTTCAGTAAATTCCGCATCAACAACATCATCATTGGCAGGTTTCGCATCGCCCTCTGGGCCAGCTTGCTCGCCACCTGACGCTGCCGCAAACAAGGCCTGAGCCACCTGCTGCAAGTTCTGCGTTTTGGTTTCAATTTGGCCTTTGTCGTCGCCTTTCATGGCAGTTTCTAAGTCTGCCAAAGCCGACTCAATATTGGCTAATTGCTCACCAGGTACTTTTGCGCCGTGTTCTTTAATGGCGGTGCGTGTGCTGTGCACAGTGGCATCGGCCATATTGCGGGCGGTGACCAGTTCGTGGAATTTTTTATCTTCTTCACGGTTCGCTTCGGCATCGCGGACCATTTGTTGGATTTCTTCTTCCGTTAAACCCGAGCCGCCTTTAATTTCAACGCGCTGCTCCTTACCATTTTTCTTATCTTTCGCCGACACATGAATAATTCCGTTGGCGTCAATATCGAAACTGACTTCAACCTGTGGCATGCCACGTGGTGCAGCATCAATACCTTGCAGATCAAAACGCGCTAACGATTTATTAAAGCGGGCTTGCTCACGCTCGCCTTGCAACACGTGCACAGTCACTGCACTTTGGTTGTCTTCAGCGGTTGAGAATGTTTGCGATGCTTTAGTTGGAATAGTGGTGTTTTTCTCAATGATTTTGGTGAACACGCCGCCCATGGTTTCAATGCCCAAAGACAAAGGGGTTACGTCCAACAACAATACATCTTTCACAGTGCCAGCCAACACGCCACCTTGAACTGCTGCACCAATGGCAACCGCTTCATCAGGGTTCACGTCTTTGCGTGGCTCTTTACCGAAGAACTCGGCCACAGCAGCTTGCACTTTCGGCATGCGGGTCATACCGCCCACCAAAATCACTTCGGAAATATCTGAGGATTGCAATTTGGCGTCGTTCATTGCGGTGCGGCAAGGCTCAATAGTTTTCTTGACCAAATCATCAACCAAAGCTTCCAACTTGGCGCGTGTTAGCTTGATGTTTAGATGTTTCGGGCCTGAAGCATCAGCGGTCACATACGGCAAATTCACATCGGTTTGCTGCGAAGTGGACAATTCAATTTTGGCGCGCTCAGCAGCATCTTTCAGTCGCTGCAAAGCTAATGGATCATTGCGTAAATCAATGCCTTGTTCTTTCTTAAATTCATCAACCAAGAAATCAATAATGCGGAAATCGAAATCTTCGCCGCCTAAAAAGGTATCGCCATTAGTGGCCAATACTTCAAATTGTTTTTCGCCATCAATTTCGGCAATTTCAATAATCGACACATCGAATGTTCCGCCGCCTAAATCGTACACAGCAATTTTGCGATCGCCGCCTTTTTTGTCCAAGCCGTAAGCCAATGCAGCTGCGGTTGGCTCATTGATAATGCGCTTCACTTCCAAACCGGCAATGCGGCCGGCGTCTTTGGTGGCTTGGCGCTGGCTGTCGTTGAAATAGGCAGGCACGGTAATAACCGCTTCAGTCACCGCTTCGCCCAAATACGCTTCGGCAGTTTTCTTCATTTTTTCTAAGATGCGTGCTGAGATTTCCTGCGCCGCCATCAATTTGCCATCCGAGGTTTGCACCCACGCATCGCCGTTTTCATGAGCCACAATGCTATAGGGCACTAAGCCAATATCTTTCTTCACTTCGGCATCGGTAAATTTACGGCCGATTAAGCGCTTCACCGCGTAGAACGTATTTTTTGGGTTGGTCACGCTTTGGCGTTTAGCCGATGCGCCAACAATCACTTCACCGTCTTTGGTGAACGCAACAATAGATGGCGTAGTGCGATCGCCTTCCGAGTTTTCAATCACTTTAGCCACGCCGCCTTCCATCACAGAAACGCAGCTGTTGGTGGTGCCTAAGTCAATACCGATAATTTTACCCATGATCAATCTCCTAAAATTTTTGTGAGCGGCGTCTTGTGCCATGAATACTTAATGTGTGCGTTTTTACATTTTTCAAGCGCCAGCCACAACAACCAGTGCTGGGCGTAGCAAGCGTTCGTTCAGCAAGTAGCCTTTTTGGAACACTTGCACCACAGAATCTGGCGCAGAGTCGCCCGCTAGGGCATGGCTAATCGCTTGGTGGTGTTCTGGATTAAACACTTGGCCCACTGGGTCAATTTGCTGTAGGCCGTTATCGGCGGCTACTTTCAATAATTGCTTAAAGGTTAATTCCAAGCCATCGCGCAATGGGCTGGCTTCACTGCCTGCGACCATTAAACCAGCATCTAAGCTGTCGAAGACTGGCAGTAAATCGCCGAGCAAGCGTTCATTGGCGAATTTGCGCGCCATCTCAACATCGCGCACTAAGCGTTTGCGTTGATTTTCCAGCTCAGCGCGTTCGCGCAAGCGCTCTTCTTGCATGTTTACGACAGCAGCTTTTAATTGCTCAAGTTCAGCTAAAAGTAGTTGCTCGGTATCGAATTCGGGACTATGGCTGGGTTCTGAAGATTCTGACGCTTCTGGGTATTCGTTGTTTGAGTGCATAATGCGTTCCGTAAAAAAACCACCCGAGTCGGGTATTCAAACTATGTGGGGATGACTACGCAAGTTTCAAGGCTTCACCGAGCAAATCGGCTGTGGCTTTAACAATAGGGATAACGCGCTCATATGGCATCCGGGTTGGGCCAATCACGCCCAACACGCCTAACACACGGCCTTGGCTGGAATAAGGCGCAGTAATCACGGTACAAGATTGCAAAGGCGCCAAGCCGCTTTCCTCGCCGATGAACACCTTAATGCCTTGCGCATTGGCACAGGAGTCGAGCAAGCCGAGAATCTCGCGTTTCTGCGAGAACGCTTCAAATAAGCTGCGCAGGCGGTCTATATCAGCCATGTCGCTCATACCCATCAAGCGCGTTTGGCCGGTTAATAGCATGTCATTTGGCTTATTTTCCTGCACCATTAATTGCCGGGATATTTCCAGCGCCGAATTCATCAGCTGATCCATTTCAGATTTGGCCTGCTGCATTTCAGCCAATAAATGATGCTGTATTTGGGCAAAACTTAGGCCAGTAAAATGCCGATTCAAATAATTCGCGGTTTGATGCAAGGCTTGCGCTTCAATTGCGCGCGGCAATTGCACAATGCGGTTTTGCACCACGTTATCGGGAAACACCAGAATAACCAGAACGCGGTTGTCGTCTAGCATTACAAAATCAATGTGTTTAAACGCCGATTGACCGCGCTGCGGCATGGTTACCACGCCCACAAACTGGCTCATTGACGACAACACTTCACTGGCTTGCGCTAATAATTGTTGGGTGCTTACGCCGGGCATCATTTGTTCGCGCAAACGATTAATCTCGGTTTCCCGCAAGGGCTCAACTTCCAGCAGCGAATCCACAAACACACGATACGCTTGCGAAGTGGGAATTCGCCCCGCCGACGTGTGTGGCGCGGCCAATAAGCCAACGTGTTCCAGATTAGCCATAATGCTGCGGATGGTGGCAGAGCTAACTTCCAGCCCAGCCAGCTTGGCCAACGATTTACTGGCGACCGGTTCGCCATCGCGAATATGCTGCGCGATTAAGGCATGCAATAGTCGGCTGGCGCGAGGGTCAAGTGAAGTCATCATGCTGTATAGATTAGGGCATACGGCCGGCATAGCAAGGGTTTGGCAGTTTTTCTGACAAAAAAATCCGATATTGCCGCGTTTTTTCTGAGCCAATTCAGGCAAAATAGCCGATATGTTAATGCAATTAAATTTAAAAGATTTTGCGGTTGTATCGGCAAGCGAA
>JANPOU010000003.1:0-69008 GCA_031428155.1 Arenimonas sp.
ATATGCGTATGGTTGGCTCAAAACAGAAATCGGTGTACACCGCTTAGTACGCAAATCACCATTTGATTCAGATAATCGTCGGCATACTTCGTTTTGCTCGGTGTTTGTAAGCCCGGAAGTGGACGACAACATCGAAATCGACATCAATCCAGCTGACTTACGCACCGATGTGTATCGCTCATCCGGTGCGGGTGGCCAGCATGTCAATAAAACCGAGTCAGCGGTTCGAATCACACATATTCCTACTAACACAGTGGTCGCTTGCCAAACCGGCCGTAGCCAGCACCAGAACCGCGATACCGCGATGAAAATGCTGAAAGCCAAACTGTATGAGCTGGAAGTGCTGAAACGTAATACTGAGAAAGACGCGCTGGAAGCTACCAAGTCTGATATTGGCTGGGGCAGCCAAATTCGCAGCTATGTGCTCGATCAAAGCCGTATTAAAGACTTGCGCACTGGTGTTGAACGCACTGATACTCAAAAGGTGTTGGATGGCGATCTTGATGTATTCGTGGAAGCAAGCTTGAAAGCCGGCGTTTCTGCCGGTGCTGGCCGCAGCAATTAACCCAAAGAATGATTATGACTGAGCAAACTGAAAACCTGCCGATTGACGAAAACCAACTGATTGCCGAACGTCGCAGTAAGCTTAATGCACTGCGCGAACAGGGCATTGCGTATCCGAATGATTTCAAACGCGCTGAATATGCGCAAGATCTTCAAGATGCCTATGCCGATAAAGATCAATGGACTTCCGAAGCCTTGCAAGGCTTAGAAAAAACTGTGCAAATGGCTGGTCGTTTAATGGCAAAACGCGTTATGGGTAAAGCCAGTTTTGCGCAATTGCAAGACATGAGCGGGCGCATTCAGCTGTATTTAGCGGGTGCTGAATTAGGTGATTCGTATGAAGCATTCAAGCATTGGGATGTTGGCGATATTATCGGTGTAACGGGCACGTTAACGCGCACCAAAACCGGTGAGCTGTCGGTTAAGGGCAAAGCTATTCGCTTGCTAACTAAATCGCTGCGGCCGCTGCCAGATAAATGGCATGGCTTATCGGATGTTGAACAGCGTTACCGTCAGCGTTATGTCGATTTAATCGTAACTCCTGAAGCACGTGAGGTATTCATCAAACGTTCGCAGGTTATTTCGGCGATTCGCAACTGGCTTGATTCGCAGCGCTTCCTAGAAGTGGAAACGCCGATGATGCACTACATTCCAGGCGGCGCAACCGCTAAACCGTTTATGACTCACCACAATGCTTTAGATTTGGATTTGTACTTGCGCGTAGCACCTGAGTTGTATTTGAAGCGCTTAACCGTGGGCGGCTTAGAGCGCATTTACGAAATCAACCGAAACTTCCGCAATGAAGGCGTTTCAACTCGTCACAATCCAGAGTTCACCATGCTGGAATTATATGAGGCTTATGCCACTTACAACGAAATCATGGACCTAACCGAAGGCATGATCCGTGCGGCGGCAGATAAAGTATTGCCAAGCATGCATGCACAATGGGATGGTCAAGAAATTGATTTAGCCAAGCCTTTTAAACGTTGGAGCATGACAGATGCCGTGCTAGAACATAATCCGCAAATTAAGCTTGAAGATCTGCGTGATGTGGCCAAGATGCGTGCTCATTGCGAAGCATTAGGCGTTCGTTTCAAGCCAACATACGGCTGGGGCAAATTGCTATTGGAAGTGTTCGAAAAAACTGTTGAGCACACATTAATTCAACCCACCTTTATTACCCAACACCCAACCGAAGTTAGCCCGTTGGCACGCGCCAATGATTTAGATGACGGCTTAACAGACCGCTTCGAGTTGTTTATTGGCGGTAAGGAAATTGCTAATGGTTTTTCTGAATTGAACGACTCCGAAGATCAGGCAGCGCGCTTTGCTGAACAAGTGAACCAGAAAGACGGTGGTGACGACGAAGCCATGCATTTCGATGCTGATTACATCCGCGCATTAGAAGTTGGCCTGCCTCCAACCGGCGGCTTGGGCGTGGGCATTGATCGCTTGGTGATGATGCTGACCAACTCAAGCTCAATCCGCGATGTGTTGCTGTTCCCCTACATGCGGCCAGTGAATGATTGATTAAAAGAAAAGGGCGCTAAGCGCCCTTTTCTTTATTACACTTTCGCCGTATCGCGCAATTCGCGGCGCAGAATTTTGCCAACATTAGTTTTCGGCAGTTCGGTGCGGAATTCAATGATGCGCGGTTGTTTGTAGCCAGTCAGATTTTCGCGGCAATGTGCTTTAATGTCTTCGGCAGTTAGTTTTGGATCTTTCTTCACTACTACTAGTTTCACGGCTTCGCCACATTTTTCATCGGCCACGCCAACTGCAGCCACTTCCAGGACGCCTGGCATGGCCGACACAACATCCTCAATTTCATTCGGAAACACATTGAAGCCTGATACCAGAATCATATCTTTTTTGCGATCGACAATATAGAAGAAACCCTTATCATCCATCCTAGCAATATCGCCAGTATGCAACCAACCATCTGCATCAATAACGTTGGCGGTTTCTTCTGCAAGTTGCCAATAACCAACCATCACTTGCGGTCCTTTTACGCACAATTCACCCACATTATCACCAGTCACTAAATTGCCATCATCGTCTTTCAGGCAGCAATGTGTTGATGAAATTGGCAGACCAATAGCGCCATTGAAGTCCTGCAAATTCGATGGATTCATGCAGCAACCTGGGGATGTTTCCGTTAAGCCATACGCTTCAATTAAAGTTACACCGGTTACTTTTTTCCACCGCTCAGCAACCGAACGTTGCACGGCCATACCGCCGCCAAGCGTGAAATTTACTTTAGAGAAATCCAGCTGATCAAAGCCTGGCGTATTTAATAAACCATTAAATAAAGTATTCACGCCAGTGATAGCCGTAAAGTTGCTGGTTTTCAGTTCTTTCACAAAACCCGGCATATCGCGCGGATTAGTAATTAAATAATTTAATCCACCAAACTTCATGAACACCAAGCAGTTCGCGGTTAGCGCGAAGATATGGTACAGCGGCAATGCGGTAATAATGATTTCTTCGCCAGGTTTTAAATCATGGCCAAGCCACGCTGAGCTTTGCATCATATTGGCAACTAAATTGCCATGGCTCAGCATTGCGCCTTTGGCAACACCCGTTGTGCCACCCGTATATTGCAGAAATGCAATATCTTCGTGACGTAAATCGATTGCTGGCAAGGTATGCTTACTGCCGAGTGACAAAGCATTTTTAAATGAAATCGAGCCAGGTAAATCAAATGCGGGGATAGCTTGCTTTACATGCCGCAACATGAAATTGATGAACATACCTTTCGCGCCAAGCATTTCACCAATAGAGGTGGTTATGATTTGCTTAACTTTTGTATCTTTAATAATTTCTTGCGCGGTAGCAGCAAAGTTTTCCATCACCACTAAAACTGATGCACCAGAATCTACTAATTGATGTTTTAATTCGCGTGCTGTGTATAGAGGATTGGTATTAACTACTGTTAATCCAGCACGCAATACTCCAAAAATAGCAATCGGATACTGCAATACATTAGGCATCATCAAGGCAACACGATCGCCTTTTTTCAGCTTCAAATCATGGATTAAGTAATTGGCAAATTGGCTGCTCAGCTTATCAATTTCTCGATAAGTCATCTGCTTGCCGAAATTAGAAAATGCCGGCCGATCGGCATATTCATGTATAGCTTTATCTAAAACCGATACGATCGATGAATACTCATTAATATCAATTTCATGCGGTGTGGTAGGTAAATAACTTTTAAGCCAAGGACGATCTATGCTCATATAAAGGGTCTGCGCGGGTTAGGGTTTTACTTATTTGAGCATATGCTCTATAAACTAACAAGCGCTTATTTACAAACATAAAAAAAAGCGGCCGAAGCCGCTTTTTTTAACTTAAAACATGTTAGTTATGCCGCTTTACGGCTCGCTAATTGTCGTAATACATAATGCAATATGCCGCCATGACGGAAGTACTCCACTTCCTTCGGCGTCAACAGCAGCACCTGCACACTGAAACTTAGCTGGCTACCATCGGGGCGTGTAGCGGTAACTTCTGCCTGTTTGGCTTTGCCGTCATCGAGACCGACGAAATCAAATACCTCATCGCCTTTCAAGCCTAGCGACTGAGCGTTCTGGCCTTCCATGAACTGGCAGGGCAGTACACCCATGCCGACTAGATTGGAGCGATGGATTCGTTCAAAGCTTTCCGCCACGACCGCCTTCACGCCCAACAACATGGTGCCCTTGGCGGCCCAGTCACGCGACGAGCCGGTGCCGTATTCTTTGCCTGCAAAAACCACCAGCGGCACTTTATCGGCTTTATAACGCATGGCTGCATCGTAAATGGCTAGCTTGTCATTCGATGGGTAATGTATGGCGTTGCCGCCTTCTTCGCCGCCAAACATTAGGTTCTTAATGCGGATATTAGCGAAGGTACCGCGCACCATCACATCGTCATTGCCACGCCGTGACCCGTACGAATTGAAATCGATTGGCTTAACGCCGCGCGACTGCAGGAACTGACCGGCCGGTGAGCTGGCCTTGATATTACCTGCTGGCGAAATGTGGTCGGTGGTGATCGAATCGCCGAACAACCCGAGAACACGCGCGCCATGGATGTCTTCAATGGTACCGACAGACATCGACATGCCGTCGAAGTAGGGTGGGTTCTTGACATAAGTGGACGCGGCATCCCATGCATAGCTTTCGCCTTCCGGGGAGGCAATCTGGTTCCAACGGCTGTCGCCCTTGAACACATCGGCATAGTTTTTGGTGAACATTTCCGGACCAACGGTACGCAGGATGAAGTCGCTGATTTCCTGATTGCTCGGCCAAATGTCTCGCAGGAATACCGGATTGCCATCAGTACCAGTACCTAGCGGATCCTGAGACAGATCGATGTCGACAGTGCCCGCGAGTGCGTAAGCCACCACCAGCGGCGGTGAGGCCAGGTAATTCATCTTCACTTCGGAGTGCACGCGGCCTTCGAAGTTGCGGTTGCCGGACAGCACCGATGCAACCACCAGGTCTTTGTCGGCGATGCCCTTGGACACCTCGTCAGGCAATGGGCCTGAGTTGCCGATGCAGGTGGTACAGCCGTAACCGACGACGAAGAAGCCGAGTTTCTCAAGGTCGTCGAGCACGCCGGCTTTCTTGAGATAATCGGTGACCACCAGAGAGCCTGGTCCAAGCGAGGTTTTTACCCATGGTGCGGATTTGAGGCCCTTGGCGACCGCATTGCGTGCCAGCAAGCCAGCAGCCAGCATCACGGCCGGATTGGAAGTGTTGGTACAGGAGGTAATTGCAGCGATGACCACCGAGCCGTCGCCTAATTCGGCATCCTCATCCCTGATGCGGATTTTCGATTTCGGCTTGGTCACTAGATGTTCCGCCTGCGGCTGGTCGCCGCCTTCGGAATCGAATCGTTCCAGCGCGCCATTGCGCGATTTACGATTAGCTACGAATCCAGCCAGATTTTCTGTGAAGTTGGCTTTCATGTCGGTCAGTAACACGCGGTCCTGCGGACGTTTAGGACCAGCCAGCGAGGGTTTGACTTCAGCCATGTCCAGTTGCAGAATGGCGCTGTAATTGGCTTCGACATCGGTGCGCCACAAGCCTTGTGCCTTGGCATATGCTTCAACGAGAGTAATCAGCGCTTCATCACGGCCGGACAGTCGAAGATAGTTCATCGACTCCTGGTCAATCGGGAAAATACCGCAAGTCGCACCGTACTCAGGCGCCATGTTGGCGATAGTGGCACGGTCGGCCAATGGCAGATAGTTTAGGCCGTCACCGAAGAACTCGACGAACTTACCGACTACGCCCAGACTGCGTAACATTTGGGTAACGGTTAATACTAAATCAGTTGCTGTGGCGCCTTCTGGCAGTTTGCCAGTCAGTTTAAAGCCAACCACTTGTGGAATCAGCATTGAGGAGGGCTGGCCGAGCATGGCCGCCTCGGCTTCAATGCCACCCACGCCCCAGCCGAGCACGCCGATGCCGTTGATCATGGTGGTGTGCGAATCGGTGCCGAACACGGTATCTGGAAAGGCATAACGTACGCCGTCAATATCGCGCTCCATGACTACACGCGCCAGGTTTTCAAGATTGACCTGGTGCACGATGCCGGTGTTGGGCGGCACAACTTTGAAATTGTTGAATGCTTTCTGGCCCCAGCGCAGGAAGCTGTAGCGTTCGCCGTTGCGTGCGAATTCAATTTCGCCGTTTTCATCCAGCGAGCTGGACTTGCCGAAGGAATCGACCTGCACTGAGTGATCAATGACCAATTCAGATGGGATAAGCGGGTTAATGTTAGATGCTGAACCACCGAGCTTGACCACGGCATCGCGCATTGCGGCCAGATCGACTATGCATGGTACACCGGTGAAATCCTGCAGCACCACACGCGCCGGCATGAACGCGATTTCGGTGTCCGGCTCTTTGCCGGCATCCCATTGCGCGACGGCCTGAATCGAGGCTTTGGTGACCGATACGCCGTCTTCGCAGCGCAACAGGTTTTCCAGCAGAATTTTCATCGAGTAGGGCAGTTTACTAATATCAAATTGCTGGCCGAGCTTGGTTAAGCTGAAGATGGTATAGTTCTGGCCGTTGACGGACAGTTGATCGCGAGTCGCGAAGGAGTCGGACATGGAGGGCTCCTGAAAGTATAGGGGTGGTGGTCTGATAACCGACGTTATCAGCCTAATATTATGCCTTATCTAGGCTTTTTTGGCTTGTTATTTTTCAACAAATGCACGCTCAAAAACATAGTGGCCCGCTTGCCCAATTTTACTGGAAGCCTGTAGGCCTTTGGCATCTAAAATTTTTCTAAAGTCAGCCAACATCTGCGGGCTACCACAAATCATCGCGCGGTCAGTGTCAACATTCAATGGCGCGAAACCAAGTGATCTCGGTATGTCACCATTCTCAAGCAAGGTTGTAGCACGTCCATGCAAAGCAAATGGCTCGCGCGAAACAACCGGCACATAATGCAACTGCTTGCTGATTTGTTCACCTAAGTATTCGTGATGCGGTAATTCCTTGCGAAAATAATCAGCATAAGCTAAATCTTTGATATAGCGAACACCATGCACAAGCACAATATGTTCGAAACGCTCATAGGTTTCTGGATCTTTAATGGTTGCCAAAAATGGCGCTAAACCTGTGCCAGTTGCAAGTAAGTACAAGACTTTGCCAGGATGCACATCGCTTATCAGCAAGGTGCCGGTTGGCTTGCGGCTAATCAATAATGTGTCGCCGGTTTTAATATGCTGCAAGCGCGACGTTAATGGACCATTCGGCACTTTAATGCTAAAAAACTCTAGGTGCTCTTCCCAGTTTGCGCTAGCGATGGAATATGCGCGCATTAATGGTTTGCCGTCTACTTCAAGGCCAATCATCACAAATTGGCCGTTTTCGAAACGAAAGCCATCATCACGGGCAACCGTGAAACTGAAGTAATCATCGGTCCAGTGGCGCACATCGAGTACGGCTTCTTTTATGTATGTTGAGCTCATTAAAGCCTTATATATCAATTAAATAAGTTAGTTTATTGATGTAAAACCATAATTGCAAATTGCAAATTACATGCGGCTATGATAATTCTTTTATGAACGCACAGCATTGTTTTCAAGCAACTGTAAAGAAAATCAAGCATTTATTTGTTTTTTGTTGATTATTACTGTATAGTGCTCGTACTGATTTTGCTCAGGGCCAATGTGGCTTGTGGCCCGATGCGGTAGATTTTGTGTCCGCTTCATCGTAACATCGCGATATTCCTAGCAAAACAGTCCTACTTAACCGTGGGTATTCTTGTTTTTATGGAGTTATAAAATGTCAGATCGTCAAGTTGGTACAGTGAAGTGGTTTAATGATGCTAAAGGTTTTGGTTTCATTACCCCTGAAAGCGGTGAAGATGTATTCGTACATTTTCGTTCGATTCAAGGCAACGGTTTCAAATCGTTGAAAGAAGGTCAAAAAGTTAGCTTCAAGCTTGTTAAAGGCCAAAAAGGCATGCAAGCTGACGAAGTTGAACCTATGTAATTTAAAGACTTCAAGGTCTTTACAAAACCCCGTTAATTCGGGGTTTTTGTTTTATCACATCCAGGAAATATTCATGCAAATCACAGAAAATAGCGTAGTCAGTTTTCATTACACACTCACCAATAAAGACGGCAAAGTCATCGATAGTTCGGAAGGCAATCAGCCTTTAACCTATCTGCATGGCGTTGGGCAAATTGTGCCAGGCCTAGAAAACACCTTAACCGGTAAATCAGTAGGTGATAAATTGAATGTTGATGTATCCGCTGAAGAAGGTTATGGCGAACATCACGATTTTATGGTGCAGCAAGTGCCGCGTGAAGCCTTCCAAGGCGTTGATGACATTGAGCCAGGCATGCAATTCCAAGCGCAAACGCCGCAAGGCGAAATGACTGTAACAGTAACGGCCGTTGATGAATCTACCGTAACGGTTGATGGCAATCACCCGTTAGCTGGCCAAGCATTATTCTTTGCAGTTGAAGTAATTTCCGTTCGCGAAGCAACTGAAGAAGAGTTAAGCCACGGTCATGTGCATGGCGAGGGTGGACATCAGCATTGATGAAGTAAGTGCGCATCGCGATGCGCCTCATACGTTACCGCAATAAAAAACACCGCAATCGCGGTGTTTTTTTATACCAATGTCAGCAGATTACAAGGATTCAAATATCCCAGCAGCACCCATACCTGTGCCGATACACATAGTGACCATGCCGTATTTCTGTTTAGTGCGTTGCATACCATGCACAATAGTTGCGGTGCGGATGGCTCCGGTTGCGCCCAATGGATGTCCAAGCGCAATTGCACCACCGTATGGATTCACTTTGCTCGGATCCAATTTGCAATCACCAATAACAGCCAAAGCCTGCGCAGCAAATGCTTCGTTGAGTTCTATCCAATCGAGTTGATCTTGGTTCAAACCCGCTTGTTTCAAGGCTTTTGGTATGGCGGCAATGGGGCCAATGCCCATAATTTCTGGCGCTACACCTGCAACTGAAAAACTGACAAAACGAGCCAGTGGCGTCAGTCCATAATCTTTAATGGCTTGTTCGGAGGCCAGTAATACAGCTCCTGCGCCATCAGACATTTGTGAGCTGTTTCCTGCTGTGACTGAGCCGCGTGCTTTAAATACTGTTTTAAGTTTTGCTAAACCTTCCAAGCTGGTGTCTGCACGTGGGCCTTCGTCATTGCTGATGAGTTTGTTGCGGGTAATGATTTGCCCAGTACTTAAATTTGCTGAGTTGGATATGACTTCATACGGCGAGATTTCTTTGCTAAAATGCCCAGCTTGAATGGCTGCCATGGCTTTTTGATGCGAGGCGAAAGCGAACGCATCTTGGTCTTCGCGCGAGACTTTCCACTGACTGGCAACATTTTCAGCGGTGATGCCCATGCCATAAGCAATGGCTATATTTTCGTTTTCGAACACAGAAGGTGCCATGGCAATTTTATTGCCCATCATCGGCACCATACTCATCGATTCAACACCGCCAGCGATCATCAAATCGGCTTCGCCCAAACGAATGCGATCAGCGGCTAAAGCTACTGCTTGCAAGCCTGATGAACAGAAGCGGTTAATAGTTTGCGCTGATACCGATTGCGGCAAACCAGCGAGTAGAGCGCTAATACGCGCTACGTTCATGCCTTGCTCGCCTTCCGGCATGGCGCAACCAATAATGATGTCGTCGATACGCGACGTATCAATACCTGGCGCTTGTGCTACCGCATGTTTAAGACAATGTGCCAATAAATCGGCAGGGTGGGTGTTTTTAAAGGCACCACGTGGCGCTTTACCAACAGGCGAGCGGGTTGCCGATACGATATATGCTTCTTGAATTTGTTTCATGAGTTTGTCCTGAATTAGTTACGCAGTGGTTTGCCGTTTTTCAACATATACGCGATTCGTTCTTGCGTTTTTGGCATTAAAGCCAATGCCACGAAGTGTTCACGCTCTAAGTTCAAGAGCCATTGCTCATCAACCAAGGTGCCGCGATCAACTTCGCCGCCGCACAATACCGTTGCAATGCGTGTTGATACTTCCATGTCGTGTTCGGAAATAAATCCTCCTGCCAGCATATTAACCAACATCATTTTAAATGTTGCGATTCCAATCGTGCCTGCTACTGGAATATTTTTAGCAAGCATAGGCGCACGATAGGCTGATTCTGCCAGTGCTTTTGCCTGCGCTTTGGCCACATACAGCAGTTCATAGGCATTAAAGACCACCACATCCGATTCGCGGGCTAATTTCAATTCTTTCGCTTCAAGCGCAGAGCCAGATACTTTGCCCATCGCAATCGCTTCGAAGTAGGGCTTTAAGCCTGCAAATACATCGCCGCCAGTAGAACCAACACGCACCGCAATCTCTTTTAAGCCGCCACCGGCCGGCAACAGACCAACACCCGCTTCCACCAGACCAATATAGCTCTCCAAACTAAACACAGTACGTGCGGAATGCATTTGAAACTCGCAACCACCACCCAATGCCATACCACGAACCGCAGCAACAACGGGAATTTGCGCATATTTAATACGCATGCTGGTGGCCTGAAACTGAGCAATCATGGCACGGAAATCATCAACTCTGCCTTCTTGCAACGAAGCGAGTGCGCCCGATAAATCGGCACCGGCAGAAAATGGCTCTTTAGTTTGCCAAAGCACCAAGCCCTTAAATTGCTGTTCGGCAATACCAATGGCTTTTTGCACGCCAGCTAACACACCATCACCAATGGTATTCATTTTAGATTTAAAGCTTAGTACACCAATGCCATCACCATCGTGCCATAAGCGCACCGAATCATCTTCATAGGCTGTTTCACCGGGCGCGAAACGTTCGCCCAGCAGCGCATCAGGGAAGCGTTGACGTTTGTAGACTGGATTGCTTGAACGTGGTGAATAGTTTGCTTGGCCTGCGCTATAGCTGCCTTGTGCGGTATGCACAGCATCAATGCTGTTCACCCAATTCGGCAATTGCGCGTTACTCATTGTTTTTCCAGCTTGAATATCTTCGTTAATCCAAATCGCAACTTGTTTCCAATTGGCGGCTTGCCATAATTCCAACGGGCCAAGATTCCAGCCATAGCCCCAGCGAATCGCAAAATCCAACTCACGCGCCGATTCAGCAATGTCGGCTAAATGAAAAGCGCAGTAGTGGAACAAATCACGGAAACAGGCCCAAAGAAATTGTGCTTGCGGATGCTGGCTAGCACGCAAAGCCTGAAACTTACTCTGCGGATTTTTATCTTTTAATATTGCCAGAACTTCGGGGGCCACTTGCGCAGCGCTTGAACGGTATTCGCCAGCGGCTAAATCGAGAACTTGTATGTCTTTGCCAACTTTTTTGAAAATGCCCGCACCGGTTTTTTGCCCTAAAGCTTTATTGGCAATTAACTGCTGTAGGAAATCTGGCACTTTGAAGTGATTATGCCAAGGGTCAGCTGGCAGGGTGTCGGCCATGGTTTTGATGGTTAGCGCCATGGTATCTAAGCCTACAACATCGCAGGTTCGATAGGTTGCCGATTTTGGGCGGCCTATTAACGGGCCAGTTAAGGCATCCACTTCGTCAAAGCCCATGCCAAACTGCAAGGTATGATGCAAAGTTGATAGGATTGAAAATACGCCAATTCTGTTAGCGATAAAGTTCGGTGTATCTTTCGCATACACCACACCTTTACCCAAATTACTGACTAAAAAGCCCTCAAGACTACTAAGAACATCGGCATCTGTTTTGGCGCACGGAATTAATTCAACTAAATGCATATAGCGCGGTGGATTGAAGAAATGCAGGCCGCAAAAACGGTGATGCAGAGATTCGTCCAACACCTCGGAAAGCGCGTTAATTGATAAGCCAGAGGTATTCGACGCCAAAATGGTATTAGCACCCACAAACGGCAGTATTTTCGCATACAGCGACTTCTTCCAATCTATGCGCTCGGCAATGGCTTCAATAATTAAATCGCAGTCTTTCAGTTGCTCAAGATGCTCATCGTAGTTAGCCGCAATAATGTGCTGTGCAATGCTTTTGCTGGCTAATGGCGGCGGTGAAAGTTTGCCTAAATTAGCCAAGGATTTAGCAACAATGGCATTTTTGTCTGAGCCTTCGGCGGCTAAGTCAAATAAGATCACCGGTACATTGGCATTGGCCAGATGCGCGGCGATTTGCGCACCCATAACACCAGCACCGAGAACGGCAACTTTTTTAAAATGGTAGTCAGTCATGTAACACTCCAGGAATTAGGCCTTCAGGCCAGCTTGTGCGAATTTAATCAGTTGTTGGGCGGCTTTCTCGCAGTGAACCTTTTCAGATACTCCAGCTTGCCGTTTAATAAGGCCGAAATCGGCCATTGCGTAAGTGAGTGCGCCAGCGGTGAAGTCCATTCGCCAATACAACTCTTCTTTGCTGAGTGTTGGCAGGCAATATGCAATGGCTTTGGCGAATTCACGCAGCACTTGCCCGTAGTTTTCAGACAGAAAATTTCGCAGACCGTCGTTTTTCTCGGCATAGGCGCGGGCAAGCACACGTACAAAGGATGCGCCATGGCGATCCATCGTTAAGGCTAGGGCAGGTTGGATAAATGCCAACAGGATAGCTTCTAGGTCTTGCGGATCTTTTTCGGTTGCTACTGCTAAACTCGCCAGTCGTTTCTCGCTCATTTGGTCCATTCGGTGCTTGAATACTTCATGCACCAAATTTTCTTTCGAGCCAAAATGATAATTGACAGCAGCAATATTGACATCTGCACGCGAAGTAACCTGGCGAAGTGAGGTTCCAGCAAAACCATGCTGAGCAAACAAGTCTTCTGCGGCGTGCAAAATACGTTCTTTGGTATTGAAATGATTCGACATAAGTTCGCTTCAGTGAATTAAACGCTTGTTTTAATCGTATGCTTGTTCTAATTACAGGTCAAGTAAACTCTGTAGATGCTTGAATTTACGTTAAATCCTTTCGGTTTAAATCATTCAGAAACCGGCAAGTTGCGATAAAAAATGCTAAAATAGCTCCTTTAATCAACCTTTAAATTTGGAGCTTCACGCATGGCCATTGAACGCACTATTTCAATCATCAAACCCGACGCAGTTGCCAAGAATGTGATTGGTAAAATCTATTCGCGTTTCGAAACCAATGGCTTACAAATCATTGCCGCAAAAATGAAGCATTTGTCCCGCAAAGAAGCCGAAGGCTTTTACGCTGTGCATAGTGAGCGCCCATTTTTCAATGCTTTGGTTGAGTTCATGATCTCCGGCCCAGTGATGATTCAAGTACTGGAAGGCGAAAATGCCCTGCTGAAAAACCGTGAACTGATGGGTGCTACCAACCCTAAAGATGCAGCGCCTGGTACCATTCGTGCTGATTTTGCTGAAAGCATCGATGCAAACGCTGTGCATGGCTCTGACAGCTTGGAAAATGCTGCCATTGAAATCGCCTATTTCTTTGCTGCCACAGAAGTGTCTGCACGCTAAATCATGAACGATTTGGCGAAAATCAATCTACTAGACCTTGACCGGCCAGGTCTGGAGCAGTTTTTTGCCGATGAACTCGGTGAAAAGCGTTTCCGCGCCCAGCAAGTGATGAAGTGGATTTATCATCGCCATATTTGTGATTTTGAACAAATGAGTGACTTGGGTAAAATTTTGCGCGCTAAATTGCAAGAGCGCGCCATTGTTGCACCGCCAGCCATTATTCTTGATAAACCCTCAACGGATGGCACCCATAAGTGGTTGTTAGGCATGGATCAATCCAATGCAATTGAAGCGGTGTTTATTCCAGACAAGGGCAGGGGCACGCTATGTGTGTCTAGCCAAGTGGGTTGCGCGCTAAATTGCCATTTTTGTTCAACTGCTACACAAGGCTTTAATCGCAATCTATCTACAGCAGAAATTATTGGGCAAGTGTGGGTGGCGGCAAAACACTTAGGCAATGTGCCGCATTTTCAACGCAAACTCACCAATGTGGTAATGATGGGCATGGGCGAACCGTTGATGAATTTCGACAATGTGGTTCGCGCCATGAGCATTATGCGTGATGATAACGGTTTTGGTTTGGCCAATAAACGCGTAACACTCTCAACAGCGGGCCTGGTACCGATGATTGATAAGCTTTCTGAAGTTAGTGATGTGTCGTTGGCCGTGTCACTGCATGCACCAACCAATGATTTGCGCACAGAATTGGTGCCCCTAAATAAAAAATACCCAATTGAAGAATTGCTGGAATCCTGTGTTCGCTATGCGATGCGTAAGCCACGTACTTCCATCACTTTTGAATACACCATGATGAAAGGCGTTAACGATCTTCCAGAGCACGCCAGAGAACTTGGCAAGTTAATGCGTAAAATCGATGCGCGTGTGCAGCGCGCAAACACCGCCAAAGTAAACCTCATTCCGTTTAATCCGTTTCCAGGTACACGCTTCGAACGCTCTGACGACGCCCAAATTCGCGAGTTCCAGAAACTTTTGCTTGATTCGGGTGTCTTAACCATGGTGCGCCGCACACGTGGTGATGATATTGATGCCGCTTGTGGGCAGCTTAAAGGTCAGGTTATGGATAAAACGCGACGCCAAGCAACATTTAATTCAAAAATGCACATTAACAGCGTTACACATACCTAAATAAACATTATGAACCCCATACAAAACCCATTATTCAAAGAGCCCGTTGGCACATCGTTTAGAAGTAAGCGTGAAGCGCTTGGGATGTCTATTGATGAAGCAGCAAAGAACATGAAGTTCGGTACTCATTTAGTGCAAGCAATGGAAAACGAGCAATGGGATGTTTTAGGCCCGGCCATTTTCGCCAAAAGCTATATCTCAAGCTATATTAAATTGCTCGGAATGGATGAGTCGATTAAAAATGAAATCCCAACTTTAAGTTCTGGAACGCCCGTATTAAAAGCCATCACACAAACCCGTGTTGAGCCGGCAGGTATTCAATCAAAATCAATTCTAGCCATGGTCACTTTAATCGGCTTAGCAGCATTGCTCGTTTTTTTATACAACCGAAATCCGTCAGTTGAAACTGCAATAACTGATAGCAGTATCCCACTTTCAGTCTCTGAAAATACAAGCATTCCACCGCCTGCTGCACCAAGTTCAGTCAATACTGCATTGCCAGCAACAACAGCAAACAACAATCAATTGCCCTTGCCGCCGCCTCAAGTAGTTGCATCGGCTAAGCCTGTATTGTTGGTTCGTACCAAGCAAGAAACCTGGCTTGAAATTCGAGATAGCAATAATGCAGTGCTATTCAGTGAACTTATTCCTGCCAACCAAGAGCGCACACAAAGCTTGGAAAAAATTGGTAAAATCACTTTAGGCAACGCTAGCACTGTTGAATTGCTCATTAATAACGGTCTTCAAAATATTGCGTCTTTCATCAAAAATGATGACGTTGCACGATTCACTGTTGACGCAAATGGCAGTATTGTAGCTTTAACACCTTCACCTCTCGGATCTGAATAAACGACTATGTCTGAACAATACGACGAACACGAACAAAGCGAACGCGTTAAGCAATGGGTATTAAAGAACGGATCAAATATTTTGACCTTCATTTTACTAATCGTTGCAGCAATCAGCGCTTGGCAGTGGTGGCAAGGCAAGCAAAATAAAGACACCCAAGAAGCGGCTAACCAATATCAAACGTTCATTGCTGCCATCGAAAAGCCTGACGTAGCTAAAGCCACTGTGCTTGGCAATGCATTTATTAAAAACTACACCAAAAGCGATTTTGCCTTTTTGGCTTCATTGCGCATGGCAAAGATGCATTTAGAGCAAGGCAAGCCTGAGTTGGCCATGAGCGCGCTAGAAAGCGCTAAAAGCGTTGCACACAACCCACAACAGCTTGAATTGCTGGCTATTCGTAAAGTTCAGGTGTCTGTTTCGCAAGCCAATTACACGCAAGCTAACAAACAACTCAAAGCATTTAAACCACAGTATTACTTAGCCACCTACGATGAACTGCAAGGTGATTTAGCCCTAGCGAAAAACCAAACGGCGCAAGCTGCTAGTTTTTATCAAAGTGCTCTTAGTAAATTAGATACAGCAGCGAGTTCACGCATGTTAATTGAAATGAAGCTATCAGAAGCTGGCGGTATTGCCAGCAAACCATCGGAGATCCGTTAATGGTCAATAAAACTTTTGCCCTAGCTACCGCCCTTGTACTCATGACAGGTTGCTCAACCGTGAGCAATATGTTTAAGAATGACAAAGAAAAATCAATAGAGCCGAGCCCTTTAACGGATATCGCTAATCCAATCACTATAAAAAAATTATGGTCAGTATCGGTGGGAGAGGGCGAAGGTGATTTGGGTGTTCGTCAGAAACCAGCGATAGAAAACGACTTAGTATTTGCTGCCGATTCGGCCAATCGTCTTGTTGCGCTTGAAAAGACCACCGGCAAAATTAAATGGTCAGTCAGCCCGAATACCGAAGCCAAGAAAGGTGGCTGGAAATTCTGGCAGAAAGCTGCTCAACCATTTGCTTTAACCGGCGGCCCAGCTGTGTATTCAGGCTTAGTTGCAATTGGCGGCAGAAACGGTGAAGTGTTTGCATACAACGCATTAGATGGTTCGTTGCTATGGAAAACCATGGTTGCATCTTCTGTGATTACCGCGCCATTAATTACTTTTGACACCGTCATTGTTCGAGTTAACGATGGTAAAGTGATTGGCCTTGATTTGTCGAATGGTACTAAGAAATGGCAATTTGATCGCGGCCTTCCAACACTTAGCGTGCGTGGTAATAGCGCACCCGTACTTGGCCCTGGTTTGATTTTTGTTGGTTACGAAGACAGCACTATCATCGCATTGCGCCAGCAAGACGGACAGCGCGTATGGGAGCAGTTAGTTGCCAAACCTGATGGCCGTAATGAATTAGAGCGTATGGCTGATATTGATGGCGAGTTACAAGTGGGCGACCGCGAATTATTTGCTAATTCTTACCGTAACTCAACTATGTCTATCTCTTTAGCGAACGGCCAGCCTATTTGGTCGCGTGATATTGGTGGTTATGCTGGCGTTGCATTATTATCTGATCGCGTTGTGGTTTCTGATACTGCTGGCAATGTATGGGCTTTAGATCGCAATGGTGGCACCGATGTTTGGAAACAAAGCGCACTAACCAAACGCTACTTAACCACTCCGGTTGTGCAAGGCGCTTACATTGTGGTTGCCGATAGAGAAGGCTATGTGCATTGGCTTGACGCACAAAGCGGTGATTTAAAAGGCCGTGTTAAAGCAAGTTCAGCAGTTGTTGGAAGCCCAGTGGTTTCCGACGACGGCGTTTTACTCATCCAAAGTGTTGACGGTGAATTGTCCGCTTATAGCTTGGCGCAATAAATATGCTGGATATGGTCGCACTCGTTGGTCGGCCTAATGTCGGTAAATCAACATTATTCAATGGTCTAACTCGCACCCGTGATGCACTGGTTCATGATGAACCAGGCGTTACCCGTGACCGTCATTACGGCTATTGCCGGCTAGATCCAGAGCGCCCATTTATTGTCTGCGACACCGGTGGTGTATCCGGCGAAGACGAAGGCCTCGCTGGAGCAACCGCTAAGCAATCATGGCGGGCCGCTGCAGAAGCTGAATTAATTCTGTTTATAGTCGATGCAAAATCGGGTCCAGAATTGCTTGATCATGAAATATTATTAGGCTTGCGAAAACTCAACAAGCCAATGATTTTAGTCATCAATAAAATCGATACCAAAAACTCGAACGACACCATTAACGATTTTGCATCGTTTGGTTTTCAACATGTTTTACCCATAGCTTCCGCGCACCAGCAAGGTGTGCCTGAGTTAATAGAATTGATCACCTCAATTCTGCCAAAACAAAATACCGATGAAACACTGGTGGATGATGGCCGCTTACGCTTAGCGTTTATCGGCCGCCCTAATGTGGGTAAATCAACATTGGTTAATCGCTTGCTCGGTGAAGAGCGCGTTATTGCCTCGGATGTGCCTGGCACAACACGCGATTCTATCTCAGTGGACTTAGATCGTGATGGTCATGAATATCGTCTGATTGATACCGCTGGCTTGCGTAAGCGTGGCAAACGGGAAGAAGCGGTTGAGAAATTCTCGGTATTTAAAACTATGCAATCCATTCAAGATTGCCAAGTTGCGGTGGTATTGCTAGACGCCGGTGAGGGTGTTACTGAGCAAGATGCCACTGTGTTGGGCCATGTGCTAGATTCTGGCCGAGCCTTAGTGATTGCGGTCAATAAATGGGACAACCAAAGTGTTTACCAACGTGAGCAGACCAAGAGCTTATTAGACCGAAAACTGTCTTTTTGCACATGGGCACCAATCGTCACTATTTCAGCTAAGCACGGTACTGGCATGGCTGAGTTGTTTAAAGTCATTCATAAAGCCTTCGATAGTGCAACTCGCAAATTCACCACCGCTGAAGTGACCAAAGCTATCGAAATTGCCTACACAACCTTTCCGCCACCAGTGGTGCGTGGGCATGTGGCAAAAATGAAATACGGGCATCCGGGCAATACAAACCCGCCAACTTTTATTGTGCACGGCACGCGCTTGAAAACACTGCCGGATAGCTACCGTCGTTACTTAGAAAACTTCTTCCGCAAACGCTTCAAGCTAATTGGTACACCAATCCGTTTCGTCTTTAAAGACGGTGAAAACCCGTATGAAGGCAAGAAAAACGTGCTGAACGATCGCCAGCTGGAAAAGCGTAAGCGTCTAATTCGCCACAATAAACGTAAATAATCTCGTATGCCCATTTCTGCGGTCAGCGTTGCCCAGGCTTATGCCATGCAGCAAAATGGCATGCAGTTGATTGACATACGTGAAGCTGATGAATGGGCAACAGGCATTGCTAAACACGCCAAAACCATCAACAAAGCCGAGCTAGAGAAAAATACCTGTCACTATCTGGTCGATTTCGATCAACCTGTAATGTTGCTATGCGCTGGTGGCAAGCGCTCTGATGCCTGTGCTCTAGCGCTAACAGCCTTGGGTTATACAGCCGTGCATTCTGTACAAGGTGGTACATTGGTTTGGCAAGCCGCCAATATGCCAATGCAAACCTACACAGCGACGGATTTTGATCTGCGTTATGCCCGTCAAATGGTTTTGCCGAATATAGGCCGAGCTGGGCAGGAAAAACTCGCCAACGCCCGTATTTTGATGATTGGAGCAGGCGGTTTAGGTTCACCTGCCGCTTTTTATCTTGCGGCCGCTGGTGTTGGGTATATTTGTTTGGTGGATAACGATACTGTTGATTTAAGCAACCTGCAACGACAAATATTGCACAAAAATCACAATATCGGTGAAAGCAAAGTAAGTTCAGCTAAAACCACTTTAAATGAGCTAAATCCAGCGATTTGCATTGAAACACATCAAGACACAATTGCAAGTGCAAACATAAAGCAATATCTTAATAATATTGATTTAGTTATTGATGGAACTGACAATTTTACTGCACGCTACGCAATATCTGATGCATGCACCGAGGCTGGCATTCCTTGGATTTATGGAGCTGTATACCGGTTTGAAGGGCAGGTTAGTATGTTTCATGCATCGATACCCGATTGTCTAACGGGTTGTTACAGGTGCTTATTTCCGGATGCACAAGACAGCTCTAATGCACCAAATTGCACAGAAGCCGGGGTTTTGGGTGTTGCTCCAGGAATGATTGGCATTTTGCAGGCCAGTGAAGCCTTGAAATACCTACTAGGAATTGGTGAGCCACTACTTGGCCGATTACTGCATGTGGATTTGCTGAACATGCACTTTCATGAAACCCAAATGGTCGCAGATCCTACATGTTTATGTTGTGGTTTATCTTCAACTGAATAATGGGTATAAAAGAAATATTAGTAAGCTTCACATACTGTTACCGGTCACCAAACCGTTCATGACATTTTATCGCTTAAGTTGCCAACAAATAAAATAGCCATCTTGGCCGAAGCAATCAAGGCCCGGAGCCATAGTCCAGTGGTGCAGCCCCTTTCGATGACGAAGATCTGTTACTGTCATCCGACATCGCATCTGAAGTGTTTTACTTCTCGTATGTTTTTACGGCTTGACTCTTGTCACTTATTTTTAATGCAGCCAAGAATGCAGACAGTTGGTGCGCTTGCACACATTCAATGGCAAGGTCAAATTGATTAGTGCTCGATAGCTAACAACCTGTAAAGCTGCTTGCATAATTGCCTTCACTTTAATTCGTAATTCCTGATAAATGGCGAGCTGTAATCCAGCAGAATAAGGAATGTACCAGTCATTTTTAATTATCAAGCCACTAAGCCTCTCAATGTGGGTCAACGCACAGATAGCAGGGGATGGCTGGAACATTATTGACGTTAACAAACGCTGCGAATTGATCGGGACCAAGAACACGATGCGAAGGCTCATGAATCGTTGGTTCGTTGCGACATTTACTTGTTCAAGTTGCTGAAACGCCGATGAATCACGCTACAAATAATACGATTCGCAGCCCACGCCTTTATGGCGTTCGAGACGAGACCATAGATCAACATCAGCAACACGTGCGGCAACCACATCAATCTGGGAGAACACCATGATAATTTCCAATATTTCACAAACAAGCACCCATGGTCTGCCACTAGGTTTGATAAGCGCCCAGGACGCACTCAATCTTCCGGAAGTTCAAAAAATGCTTCGAAGATTATCTGAATTCCAACTTGGTATTTTCATGCCACACATGCATGACGAAAAAACTGGTGCATTCCAAATGCTAGGCGATGATGTTGTACAGGTGGAGTCTGGCTTGGAAGTGTCCTTCAAAGCGGCAAAAGAAATCGCAATCCAGAAAAACAGTTTTCTGCCGGTGGGATGGTTCTGGCGCGCTGATCAATCGGCTCCGGTAGCCGTTTGCGAAATGGTGTCAAATGAAAGTGCAATCGATGGAAAGCGCCACGCTGATCACAAGATGAAATCGAAAATTTAAGTACAAAGACAACAACAGAAAACACGATGAAAACGAGCGTCATTGAAGTGCGAGACATGTTGTCGGTATTGACCGTGGACGAAGTGGAAAAGCGAATTACCGATGTGGCTGGCGTGGAAAGCGCGACGGTCAACCATGCTGCGAGAAACGCCACGGTGCGCTACGACGAAACTCGACTCGAAGTCGCCGATATCAAGGTGCTCATACACCAACGCGGGCAGCAGTCCGCGAGCCAATTCCACGCGAAGGCTGTGAGCGAAGAAAAACCCGAACATAAGCCCGCTGTAAACCCAACGCCGGAAGATAGACCGGCCTCTGTTTCGGCACCCGTAACTGTTCTACCTGCGTCGGAAGCACCTCGTCCAGCTCCCAACCCCTCCGTGGCAAAAGCAGGCAGCGCCGACGATCCATCGATCAAGAATGCTGACGAAGTAGCCAACGCTCTCGGGGTAGATCTCAATAACGGGCTCACATCGGCGGAGGCGTCGCGCCGGCTTGCGCAGGACGGCCCTAACGAACTCCGCTCTGCTCCGCGGCGACCAGCGTGGCGCCGTTTCTTGTCGCACTTCCACGATCCTTTGGTCTATTTATTGCTTGTTGCCGTAGCCATCGCCCTAGTAGCTTGGACGATCGAGGGACTTGTCGGCTGGCCGGTGGATGCGATCGTCATCGCGATTATCGTTGTTCTCAACGGCGTCCTAGGCTATGTGCAGGAAGCCAAGGCAGCGGACGCGGTGGCCGCGCTGGCCCGGATGACCGCAGTAACGTCGGCCGTCATGCGCGACGGTCAGGTGCTGCGAGTGCCAAGTGCCGGGTTGGTGCGCGGAGACTTGCTCGTGCTCGGCGAAGGTGACGCCGTCGGGGCGGATGCGCGTCTGTTTGAGGCCACGTCACTAAGTGTGCAGGAAGCGTCACTGACCGGCGAGAGCGAAGCCGTGCTCAAGGACGCCGCCACGTTGCGTGAACCAGCACCGCTCGGCGACCGGCTCGACATGGTCTTCAAGGGCACCGACGTGGCGCAAGGCACCGGCCGCGCTGTGGTCACTGCGACCGGGATGGCCACCGAGATGGGCTCGATTGCCGAAATGCTCGAGGCTACCGCGGAGGAACCGACGCCGCTGGAGAAAGAAATCGGACGCATCGGACGCACGCTGGGGATCGCGGTCGTCATCATTGCTATGGTGGTAGTGGGGACTATTCTGCTGATGTCCGATATTCGCAACGCCGGCGATGTCATGCACGTATTGCTGCTCGGCGTGTCGTTGGCGGTGGCGGCCGTGCCCGAAGGCCTGCCGGCGATCCTGTCGGTGGTGCTTGCCCTAGGGGTGCAGCGAATGGCGAAACATAACGCCATCGTCAAAAAACTGTCATCGGCGGAGACGCTCGGTTCTGCCTCGGTGATCGCCTCGGACAAGACCGGCACTCTGACTCGCGCGGAAATGACGATTGTCCAGGTCTTGACCGCCTCCGGCGGCACTCATGTGACCGGGGTGGGATACGTACCTCAGGGGCAAGTTGAACACGAGGGCGCCAAGCTTGAAGGCGGGCCGTTGCACGCCGAACAGCTCGTGGTGCTCAGCGGCGGCAGCCGGGCCGGCAACGCCGATCTGCGCCAGGGTGCGGACGGCGAGTGGGAAATACACGGCGATCCTACCGAAGCGGCATTCTTGGTGGCCGAGCGCAAGCTGGGCGTCACCGAGCGACGCGAACTGCGTTTTACGCGCATTGGCGAAGTCCCGTTTACATCCGAGCGCAAGATGATGTCGACGATCGATATCGACCATGAACACAACGACGAGCTTGTGGTGATCACCAAAGGAGCCCCGGACGTCCTGCTCGAGCGGTGCACCCGGGAGCGGGTGGGGATGGATCTGGTTGTCCTCGATGAGGCGCGGCGGGCTCTAATATTGGATGGTGTGGACACGCTTTCAGACGCGGCACTGCGCACCCTTGCCGTGGCCTATCGCCCGCTTGTTCCCGGCGAGGACCCGCAGGCCGCTGAATCGCTCGAACGCGACCTCGTGTTCGTGGGCACCGTCGGCATCATCGACCCTCCACGGGAAGAGGCGGCAGCGGCCATCCGCGAGGCGAAACGAGCTGGCATTCGCGTGATTATGATCACCGGCGACCACCCGCGTACTGCCGCTCGCATCGCTGCGGATCTCGGCATTGTGGAGGCAGGAGCCGGCGCGCTGACCGGACTTGAGCTCGATGAGCTGGACGATGCGGCCTTTGCCGAGGCGGTGCGCAACACTTCCGTCTACGCGCGGGTGGCGCCCAAGCACAAGCTGCGAATCGTCGACGCGCTGCAAGCCGATGGCAACGTCGTCGCGATGACGGGTGACGGCGTCAACGATGCACCGGCGCTAAAGTCGGCCGACATCGGTATTGCGATGGGAGTGACCGGAACCGAGGTGACCAAGGAAGCGGCGAAGATGATTCTCGTCGACGACAACTTCGCCACCATTGTCGAGGCGGTGCGCGAAGGGCGCGGCATCATCGATAACATCCGAAAATTTCTGCGCTACTTGCTGTCCGGGAACATGGGCGAGGTGCTGACAGTCTTCCTGGGGGTCATTGGAGCAGGAGTAATCGGGCTCTCAGGTGCCGGCGGCGCGGTGGTGCTGCCTTTGCTCGCTACGCAGATCCTGTGGATCAACCTGGTCACTGACTCTTGGCCCGCCTTGGCGATGGGCGTCGACCCCGCCACCGACGACGTCATGGCCCGCAAGCCACAACGGCTGAGTGACCGGGTGATCGACGCCCGCATGTGGGCGGGCGTGATCCAGATCGGATTGGTGGTGGCTATCGTGACGCTGCTAACGATCGACTTCTACCTGCCGGGCGGGCTCATCGAGGGCAAGCACGACCTCGCCACTGCGCGTACTGCGGGCTTCACCGTGCTGGTTTTAGCTCACCTGTTCAACGCCTTCAACGCGCGTTCGGACACAAAGAGTGCGTTCACGCACCTGTTCTCCAACCGGTGGCTTTGGGGCGCGATCGCATTGTCGTTGGCGTTGCAGGTGGCGGTGGTCAACTTGCACTTTCTCAACGTTGCTTTCGGCACGGTGCCACTGGCATTCAACCAATGGCTGCTCTGTGCGGCGATGGCCAGCGTGGTGCTGTGGTACAGCGAGTTGCGCAAATGGGTGAGTCACGCTTTGACGCAAGCAAGGCAGGCGCGCAGACAAATCAGTGCGCCCGCGATATAAGTTGCAAGAAGACATTTTTAATATGAAGACCCTCAAGGAGACGATATGAAAACCAGCGTTATTGAAGTGGACGATCTGCTGTCGGTATTGACTGTGGACGAAGTGGAAAAGCGACTTGCAGAGGTGGCCGGTGTTGAAAGTGCTACGGTCAATTACGCCGCGAAAAACGCCACGGTGCGCTACGACGAAACCCTGCTCGAAGTTGCCGACATTAAGGTGCTCGCACATCAACGCGGGCAGCATCCCCCCGGTGAATCGCACGCCAAAGATGGAAAGGAAGATAAAGCCGAGCATAAGCCCGAACCTAAACCCGAACATAAACCCGAAGAAAAGCACGAAGAAAAGCCTGGGCTAAAACCAACGCCGGAAGCGGCACCGGCCTCCGCTTCACCGAAAGCCGACCCGGCCACCTCCGCCACCACGCCCAAGCCCGCCGCCGCAGGCGACGGACCGAAGGACAAAGTAGACCCGATCGCGCCGCCGCCAGACAAGAAATAAGACATTTTGAATATGAAGATCACTGAGGAGCCGATATGAAAACCAGCGTCATTGAAGTGCGCGATCTGCTGTCGGTATTGACTGTGGACGAGGTGGAAAAGCGAATCGAAGATGTGGCTGGTGTCGAAAGCGCGACGGTCAATTACGATGCGAAAAACGCCACGGTGCGCTACGACGAAACCCTGCTCGAAGTCGCCGACATCAAGGTACTCATACATCAACGCGGACAGCAGCCACCGAACGAATCGCAAGCCAAAGATGACAAAGAAGAAAAACCCGAACATACGTCGGAAGAAAAACCGGAGCAAAGTCCTGAAACAAAATCAACGACAGAAGCGGCACCAAGCACTTCTGCCGATGCGCCCAAACCCACCAATACGCCAGACGACGGTCAACACGACAAAGCGGCGCCGACATCCGCCACTGAATCGAAACCTCCCACGAATGATTCCGACAAAACCGCGGCCGCTCCTCCCGCCGACGAGCACGAGGATCATGAGGAACCGGGAGCGCTTGGTAAGCTAACTGCTTGGGTACGGGATACGATTAGCGGTGCTGACAAAGACCCAGCGGAGCCGGACGCAAAGGCTGCAACGCCAGTAGTCACGGATGCGGAAATGTCTACAGACCCATCCACCACTGAACCGAAAACCGCACCGGCCGCGCAGACCACTGATACTCCTCAAGCAGCGCCTAAAACACCCAAGCCTGAAACCAAAGTTGACCCACATGCCGGCCACAAAATGCCAAGCAAGCCATCGTCTATGTCAGCAGACATGGCACATGAAATGGGCCATGGGGGCGGCGATTTGACCGCGATGGTGCGCGACATGCGAAATCGTTTCTGGATTTGTCTATTTTTCACGATACCGATTTTTATCTATGCACCGATGGGCGAATTTTTTAAGCCGCCAAGTCCGCCGTTTGGCATAGAGCTGAATCTGTGGCTGTTTTTGCTGGCCAGTGCCGCCAATTATTAAAGTCGGCGGTCAATTCTTCGAAGCCGTGGCGGTGCTGTTGGCTTTTATTCTGCTCGGCCACTGGTTGAAAATGCGTGCACGCACGGGCGCGTCATCCGCGATAAGAGCCTTGAGGGATCTCACGCCGACAAAAGCTTCTGCTATTCGCAACGGCGTTGAGTCTCTATTTCAGACGGCTGAGGTGTTGGCAGACGAGATTGTGTTGATTCGCAAAAGCAAATGGTGTCATGAATTCAGCGCCATGCAGGTACGTTGCCGTACAGACGGAACATTCTATCCTTCGCTATTAATACAGTAGCCGCTTGTCTTAAGCGCTAGTCACGCAGTTCAGTGCTTGGATACATTTTTCTAAAGCATGTCTATTCCGACGGAGTCTTTGATGCACACGCCTTTAACACCCGAACTATTAATAAAGATGCATGCCTATTGGCGCGCTGCAAATTATTTATCGGTGGGTCAAATATATTTGCAGGGTAATCCCTTACTCGAAGTTCCGCTGACGCTTGAACATATCAAGTCACGCTTGCTTGGGCATTGGGGCACTACGCCGGGCTTGAATTTGCTTTACGTGCATTTGAATCGTTTGATTAAACAGAATGATTTGAACATGTTCGTAGTCGTTGGGCCCGGGCACGGCGGCCCGGGTATTGTGGCCAATACCTATTTGGAAGGTTCTTATACTGAACACTATCCTGCGATTGAGCAAAATCGAAATGGCATGGAGCGTTTGTTTCGCCAATTTTCCTGGCCCAATGGCATTCCCAGCCATGTCTCGCCAGAAACGCCTGGCTCGATTCATGAAGGTGGCGAATTGGGCTATTCGCTGGCGCATGCTTTTGGTGCTGCATTTGATAATCCGGATTTAATAGTGGCTTGCATTGTGGGCGATGGCGAAGCGGAAACCGGCGCATTGGCCACCAGTTGGCACTCGAATAAATTTTTAAATCCTGCCCGCGATGGTGCGTTAATTCCAATTCTGCATTTGAATGGATTCAAGATTGCCAATCCGGCGGTGTTGGCACGTATTAGCCATGAAGAACTTGAAGACTTGATGCGCGGCTATGGCTATGAGCCATATTTTGTAGAAGGAGACGATCCTGACTTAGTGCATCAAAGTCTCGCTGAAACACTGGATATTGTCCTGGCAAAGATTCAAAAGATTCAAACCGATGCGCGTGCTCTCAATATTCAGCAAACACCGGAGCGCCCGCGTTGGCCCATGATTATTTTGCGAACACCCAAAGGCTGGACCGGGCCAAAGTTTGTCGATGATAAACCGGTCGAAGGCCACTGGCGCTCACATCAAGTGCCGATTTCGGATTTTAAAAAACCTGAGCACCTGCGACAACTTGAAGATTGGCTGCAAAGCTATCGACCGCAAGAACTTTTCGACGCACAAGGAAAATTCCACGAGGAATACGCTCTGTTGGCACCCACCGGAAAACATCGTATGGGGTCGAACGTGCATGCCAATGGAGGCCAATTATTACAGCCTTTAACCATGCCGCATTTTTATGATTATGCGGTCGCTGTTACGCGTCCCGGGGACTGTAAAGCCGAGGCAACGCAAGTGCTTGGTACATTTTTGCGTGATGTAATGAAGCTCAATCTTGATAAAAAGAATTTCCGATTATTTGGCCCCGATGAAACGGCATCCAATCGCTTGCAGGCAGTTTATGAAGTGTCCGGCAAAGAATGGATGGCAGACACCGAGGTGAACGATACCAACCTCAGTGCTGATGGCCGCGTCATGGAAGTACTAAGCGAGCATTTATGCGAAGGCTGGCTTGAAGGCTATTTATTGACCGGCCGTCACGGACTGTTTTCCTGTTACGAGGCCTTTATCCATATTATTGATTCCATGTTTAATCAGCATGCGAAATGGTTAAAAGTCTGTCGAAACATTCCATGGCGAAAACCTATTGCATCGCTAAATTATTTGTTGACTTCGCATGTATGGCGGCAAGACCATAATGGATATTCGCATCAAGACCCGGGTTTTATCGACATCGTTGGCAACAAAAAGTCGGATGTCGTGCGCATTTATTTGCCACCCGATGCCAATTGTTTGTTATCGGTCGCCGACCATTGCCTGCGTAGCCGCAATTACGTCAACCTAATCATCGCAGGCAAGCAACCTGAATGGCAATGGCTGGACATTGATGCCGCTGTTCGTCATTGCACGGCTGGCGCGGGAGTTTGGCAGTGGGCCAGTAATGATGGCGGTGAGCCCGATGTGGTGATGGCTTGTGCCGGCGATGTACCAACACTAGAGACCCTGGCGGCGGTAAGCTTATTGCGGGAGTATTTGCCGGGCATTCGCATACGCGTCGTTAATGTGGTGGATTTGATGATATTGCAGCCACAAAGCGAGCATCCGCACGGCTTTGAAGACCATAATTTCGACGAATTATTCACTATCGACAAGCCAGTGATATTCGCTTTCCACGGTTACCCAGCGACCATTCATAAGTTGACCTACCGCAGACACAATCACGAAAATATTCACGTGCGCGGTTTCAAGGAAGAAGGCACAACTACAACACCCTTTGACATGGTGGTGCTAAATAACCTGGATCGTTATCAACTGGCATTGGACGCCATCCGCAGAATTCCTCGCTTCAGTGACCAGGTCGATATTGCGACAGCCCGCTATTGGGCCACCATCGAGCGTCACAAGCGTTACATCACCGAACACGGCGAAGACATGCCGGAAGTACTCGACTGGCAGTGGAGTTCGTGAAGACGATGAATATTCTGGCACTCAATAGTGGTTCGTCTTCGCTGAAATTCGGTTTATTTCAGGCTGATGTTTTGAGTTGCAAAATGCTATTTTGTGGCGAGATTGAATCCATTGGTGATGATAAAGGCAAATTCCTGCTACGTGATTCGCTCGAAAATACTTTACTGTCCGAGGCAGTTGCGGTTGCCAATCATAACGAAGCAATCATCCGGATAGAAAAACTATTCGCCGAAGGCCAATTGCCAATGCCGGACGCGATCGGGCATCGCATCGTGCATGGCGGGCCAAAACTACGTAACCACTGCCTTATTGATAAAGACGTCTTGCACGAACTGGAAGCGGCGGTTGTATTTGCACCCTTGCATACACCAGCTTCATTGTCGGTAATTCGTTTTTGCAGGGAGCACTTCCCGGAGCTGCCACAGGCGGCTTGTTTCGACACCACTTTTCATAATGATTTGCCCGACGTATCGCGTGTATTGCCGATAGCACGGGAATTACAGCTGGAAGGTATTCAGCGCTATGGTTTTCATGGCCTGTCCTGCGAATCGGTGCTGCGGCAATTGGAACCCAATATGCCGAAACGATTGATCGTTGCGCATCTTGGCAATGGTGCCAGCGTGACTGCAATCGAAGATGGAAAATCGGTTGATACCAGTATGGGTCTGACGCCAGCGGGTGGCCTGATGATGGGCACACGAAGCGGTGATCTTGATCCTGGTGTGCTGCTTTATCTTTTGAAGGAGAAGAAGATTGATGCAGACACACTGGAAGACTTGCTCAATCACCAATCGGGTCTGCTGGGAATTTCCGGTCTTAGCAGTGATATGCGGGTATTGCATGAAGCCGCATCGAGCAAAAAAGAAGCAAAGCTGGCAATAAAAATGTTTTGTTATTTTGTGCGAAAGGAAATTGCCGGAATGATTGCCGCGATGGAAGGGATCGATATGCTGGTTTTCACTGGTGGCATTGGCGAAAACGATGCAGTGGTGCGTGACGAGATTTGCTCGGGTCTGTCATGGATTGGTATACTGCTCGATGAAACGAGTAACGATGCGCATAGCAATCCGATTCACAAGCTTACTTCCAGCTGTGCCTTGCTAGTGCTCGCTTCACAGGAAGATATGCAAATTGCACTGCACACACATGAGTTGTGTTCACAGGAAAATAGGTAGCCAGCGTTCTGGCTCAAAGTAATGAAGGACAAGGTACGTTCAAGCGCGCCTTGCCTTACTCTCAACATCCAGGATGGCCGTAGCAGCCTCTTGACAATTTAGGGGCGTAACATGGAACTTGGCATGATCGGATTGGGGCGCATGGGCGCGAATATGGCGCAGCGTTTGTTGCTGGCTAAGCATCGCGTGGTCGGGTTTGATCCACATCACGAAACACGTGCAAGTGTCCAGAACAAGGGTATCGAGACTGCCGATTCGCTTGCTGCACTTTTGCAAAAACTATCAGGCCCGCGTGCACTGTGGCTGATGGTCCCGGCTGGCGATATTGTCGATAAAACGATCGACTCACTTTTACCGATGTTGTCGTCCGGCGATACGCTGATTGATGGCGGAAATTCGAATTATAAAGACAGCCAGCGTCGGGCAAAAAAGCTCGCCGATAAAAATATTCATTACATTGATTGCGGCACCAGTGGTGGCGTCTGGGGTTTGGCGGAAGGCTATAGCCTGATGATTGGCGGTGATAAAACTGCTGTCGAAAGTCTGCGGCCTCTCTTTGAAACCTTGGCGCCGGCAAAAGATCGCGGCTGGGGCCATGTCGGTCCGAGCGGAGCCGGGCATTTCAGCAAAATGGTACATAACGGTATCGAGTACGGCTTGATGCAAGCTTATGCCGAAGGTTTTTCCATCATGCAGCAAAAAGCCGAACTTAATCTCGACTTGCATCAGGTCGCCGAGATCTGGCGACACGGCAGTGTGGTGCGTTCCTGGCTGCTGGATCTGACAGCGGCCGCGCTTGAAAAAAATCCGGCAATGACGGGTATCGCTGCCTATGTCGAAG
The DNA here is from genome assembly GCA_031428155.1 of Arenimonas sp. Classification (GTDB taxonomy): domain Bacteria; phylum Pseudomonadota; class Gammaproteobacteria; order Xanthomonadales; family Xanthomonadaceae; genus Arenimonas. Next base: position 30,442 of record JANPOU010000003.1, read on the forward strand.
ACTCTGGCGAAGGCCGTTGGACCGTAGCCGAAGCCATAGATTTAAATGTATCTGCGCCGGTGATTACGCTCTCCTTGCTTGAGCGCTTGCGCTCGCGTGATCCGGATTCCTTCAGTAATAAATTATTAGCGGCCATGCGAAATCAATTTGGTGGGCATGCAATAAAAAAAGAATAAAACACGAAAATAAATGCATGGCTCTGGACGCAGCAAGCATGCTCCCCTACCTCTAATCAATTCTGATTGTATTCACTGTATGCGTGGTGTTTCGCAGAGTCCAAATTTCCAGCAATACCATGGTGATGGTGAGCATAATAGGACCGAGAATAAGACCAGAGGCGCCAAATATAATCAGGCCACCGACCACCGATATAAAAGCGAGAACAGTGTGAAGTTTGAGTCGATTACCGACCATGATTGGGCGCAACAAATTGTCAATCGTGCCTACCACCAACACACCCCAAAACAAAAGAATCAGTGCTTTGCCCCAGTTGCCTTCCAAGGCCAAAAATGCAACGGCAGGCACCCAGACAATAAACGCACCTAACACTGGCACCACCGCCAGTAAGGCCATTACCACTCCCCATAGCAGGGGTGCCGACAGGCCTAAGGCCCAGAACATCAGTCCACCTAAAACACCCTGCACAGCAGAGACCGCGAGTGTTCCATAGATGGTGGCAAAAATAGTGTCATGAACCCGACTAAATACCAGACTCATTTCTGTTTTTGATAATGGTGATAGTGACCGGATCGATTGCAGAGCTGATCGTCCATCGCGCAGGAAAAAGAAAAGCAAATAGAAGGTCAGGCACACGCCAATGATCTGAAACACTGAACCTTTTACAAAAGACCCCGCTTTAACACTTAACCAGCTTGTTAAATCTTTTACTGTTCCAGGTAAATCAAGTTGCTGTTCTATCGTATTTATGAAAGAGGCCATACGCGGCTGTGATTGAAGCGAATCGAGCCACTCGCCAGAGGCAACTTTAGTTTCAATAAGTTCAGCGCCTTTGGCAGCTTGCTCCACAAGTGGCTGCAACACTAACACCGACGGAACAAGCACAATTGCCGCTATCAGCAATATTGAAATCAGTGCGGAGAGACTAGGATGTTTTAATTTAGATTCAAACCAGCGTTGCATGGGTGTGAATAAAACAGCCAGCGTTAAGGCGCCTGCTATTGCAGGCAAGAAGGGTGCTGCCATGCGGTAACAAATATAAATACCGAGGGCCGTCACCGCAATTAGCACTAAAGTCTGGACATAGTTTAGTGCTGTAACGGTAGTGGCTATCGGTTTGTTTTCCAAGTCGTTCATTGAGCTAGCAATGCCTTATCGACAATCTTCTGGGCATCGCTCAAAATATTTTGCAGATGATCTTGGTTGAGAAAACTTTCGGCATATATTTTATAGAGGTCTTCGGTGCCGGAAGGGCGTGCAGCAAACCAGCCATTAGCAGTGATTACTTTTATACCACCAATAGCTGCGTTGTTACCCGGTGCGCGATCGAGCACGCTTTCAACTTTCTCTCCTGCTAATTTGGTACTTTGCACTTGCTGTGGTGACAGTTTTGCTAATTTACTTTTTTGCTCGATGGTGGCGTGGGCTTCAACGCGATTGGCAAACGGTTCGCCTAATTCACGGCTTAGGTCACGATAGAGTTCACCAGGATCACGACCACAGCGCGCTGACATTTCCGCAGATAGCAAAGCTACCGCAATACCGTCTTTGTCGGTTGTCCATACGCTTCCATCAAGGCGACTAAACGTGGCACCGGCACTTTCCTCACCAGCAAAACCGAGTGATTCGTCAAATAGACCTTCGACAAACCATTTGAAGCCGACCGGCACTTCATAAAGTTTTCGACCCAAGTGTGCCGCCACTCGGTCGATTATGGCGCTACTAACTACCGTTTTTCCAATAGCTTTTTCTGCATTCCAGCCTGGTCGATTTCGATACAAGTAATCAATGGCAACAGCCAAGTAATGATTCGATGGCATTAAACCAACGCTGGGCGCAACTATGCCATGACGGTCATGGTCGGTATCGCAAGCAAAGCCAACATCAAATTTATCTTTCAAGTCAATCAGTCTTTGCATCGCATACGATGACGACGGGTCCATGCGAATGCGGCCGTCCCAGTCCAGGCTCATAAAAGAAAATGTCGGGTCAACAGCTTCGCTTACCACGCTGAGATTGAGTCGGTAATATTCGGCAATGCGCGCCCAGTAATTTACGCCTGCGCCGCCCAGTGGATCTACACCCAAGTGAATACCAGAGCTACGAATAATGTCAAAATCAAGAACATTTTCCAAGTCATTCACATAAGCATTTAGAAAATCATGCTCGTGTGTTGTGCTTGCAAGACGTGCCTGCGTGAACGGAATCCGACGAACCTCTTTTAGTCCGGTTTCAAGTAAATTATTCGCGCGTTTTTGAATCCAGTTTGTTACCGTGGTGTCGGCCGGACCGCCATTGGGCGAGTTGTATTTGAAACCACCGCTCTCAGGTGGATTATGCGATGGCGTAATGACAATACCGTCGCTTAAACCCGTGGTGCGACCTCGGTTATAGACCAAGATGGCATGCGAAATAGCCGGGGTTGGTGTGTAATCATTGCGACCTGCAATAAAGGTTTCAACACCGTTAGCGGCTAATACTTCAAGTGCCGTTTCAAATGCAGGTTGTGATAGGGCATGGGTATCAATTCCAAGAAATAGGGGGCCGCTGATATTATTTGAAATACGGTAATCACAAATCGCCTGCGTAATTGCGAGCACATGCCACTCATTGAAACTGAGCTCAAACGAACTGCCACGATGGCCTGAAGTACCAAAGCTGACACGCTGTGCTGGCGACTGGGGATCAGGCTGTAAATTACCATAAGCAGCTAGTAGCTTTGACACGTCAACCAGCACTGAATTGGTTGCTGCTTGCCCCGCCAAAGGATTTATTTTAGAACTCATTGTTTTAATTCTTCAGTAGTAATCGTTTTGCCGCTGAGCGCAGTACTTTTGTCAGCAATGCGCTGTAGTAATTGCTGCCAGGACTTTACAAATGCATGAGCACCCCAAATACTTTGACCAATTTTTTGCAATTGTTCAGTCGGTTTCATTATTTCTCCTGAGCTATCGGAATAAAATCCGACAATTGTAAAGCGAGTAAATCACCAATGCACGCGATACTAATATCTGGTGCAGGTGTGATGGGCGTTGCGAATGACTCAAGAGCGTAATGGCCTTGTCGCACAAAAACGGTGCTATGTTTTTCGCCGAGTGCTTTTTTCATGTCGGCAAGTAGCTTGGGCTTGTCGTCAATCATGACGTAATGGGTTGCCGGAAATCGCTCTTGTATTGGTTGCAAGCTTTGCTCTTTGTGTATTGTAATCATCACTCGGCCTGCAAACGAATTCCATAAGCCTGAGCGCTGAATTTTACGCGGCTGAAATACCATATCGCCGTCCGACAATATGGCGGTAATACCCAATAGACCAAGGTGTTGAATAGCTTCTAGCGCATTTGGATATAGTCGCTCATCGAATGGGTAGTCCAGCAGAAAAGACGACATCTGCAATAGTGCAGAGTCTTTTTCTTTGACACTGTCTTTGCGAAAACTTTGCAGCGTTGCCAAATAATCGGCATAACCCAGTGTCTGACGCAGCTCGGCGTAAATAGCCCAATAACGTTCGCGCTCTGACTTACCAAAAGCAGCATCGAGGTGTGCTGTAAGATCGGCAGTAAAGTGGTCGTTATCGAGCAGGGTATTATCGACATCAAATAAAAACACCACTGGCACTGAGCTCAACATGGTAATATTTTTTCTGCTTGCGGGTTGTGCCATGCATCGTTGTCATCAATAATGTGCAGGGCAGCTTTCGGCCCCCAAGTACCGGGTTCGTATTCACTAATGTTCGCCGATGCCGCAGCCAATACTGGATCAATCACGCGCCATGCGGCTTCCACACTGTCGTCGCGAGTGAACAGGGCAGGGTCACCCTGTTTAATCAAGGCCTGCAATGCCGGAAATACTTTCTTGAAGGCTAAATCGCCGGTGGCGCCGAAAAAAACCAAGGCATTAGAATGGTGGGCAGTCATTGCGAAATACTCTCTGAGCCACTACGAAGTCGGTGAATATTAACTTCAATTCGATGTTCTTGGCGATCATCGATTAATGTTACAAGTGTATTACTTTGTGTAACTCCATCGAGTGCAATGCTAGTGCTGGCCAGTTTTTGTGGATCATCAAACAGGGTTTGCACAAGATTAATTTGATAAGTGGTTTCGCCAAAGCGATAACTCATCGAGTACGAGGGCCAGGTTTCGGGAATGCACGGTGTAAAACTTAGCGTATTACCTTGCCGATTTAATCCGAGCAATGATTCGATCATTAGTCGATAAAGCCAACTGGCTGAACCGGTGTACCAGCTCCAGCCGCCGCGTCCGGTATGCGGTGCTTTGGCATACACATCAGCAGCGACCACATAGGGTTCCGTTTTGTAAGTCGCAATGGCTTCAGCGCTCAGTCCGTGATTTACCGGATTGATTAATGCCAGTAATTCCCAGGCTTTTTTGCTGTCGCCCATTTTGGCAAATGCCATCGTCGCCCAGATCGCGGCATGGGTATATTGACCACCGTTCTCACGCACGCCGGGTACATAGCCTTTAATATAGCCGGGATTCATCGGCGATTTGTCGAACGGTGGGTCAAGTAATTGCACCAAGCCGGTTTCGCGCCGAACTAAATATTTATCAAGCGAGTTCATCGCTATACGTGAATGCTCTGTATCTCCAGTACCTGATAACACCGACCAGCTTTGTGAAATAGAATCGATGGTACATTCTGAATTGAGTTTAGAACCTAATGGTGTGCCGTCATCAAAATACGCTCGCCGATACCACTCGCCGTCCCAGGCATGGGCTTCTATATTTTTCCTCAATTTCTCAACTTCGTTACGATAACGCACTGAAAAAACCTCGTCATTTCGGCGGTCGGCTAAATCGGCAAAAGACGATAGCACTTCAATCATAAAGAATGCCAACCAAACACTCTCGCCTTTACCGTGAATACCGACCAAATTCATGCCGTCGTTCCAGTCGCCAGACCCCATTAACGGCAAACCGTGTTCGCCGAACCGTAAGCCGTGTTCAATGGCACGTATGCAATGTTCGTAAAGGCTAGCCGTGTCTGTTGAGCGCCCTGGCAAATCGTAATATGACTCTTCATCGGCATTGAGTATACGACCATTGAGGAAGTGAGCTTTTTCATCGAGCACGCTCATATCGCCCGTGCTCAAAACATAGCGACAAGTCGCTAATGGCAGCCATAAATAATCATCTGAACAACGCGTACGAACGCCACGCCCAGCCGGAGGATGCCACCAATGCTGCACATCGCCTTCCGGATATTGACGTTCCGCGCAACGCAGTAAATGTTCGCGGACCAAACTTGGCTGCGCATGCACTAATGCCATTGCGTCTTGTAATTGGTCGCGAAAACCAAATGCACCACCAGATTGATAAAAACCGCTACGCGCCCAAACACGGCACGCCAGTGTTTGATACAGCAGCCAACCGTTCGCCAATACATCCAATGATGGATCAGGTGTTTTTACTTGCACCGCTTGTAGTGTGTGCTGCCAATACTTTTGTATGTTTTCAAATGATGCACGTGCCGCACCGGGTTTACGCAGCCGTTGGGCTAGCTCACGCGCTTGAGTAACGTCAAGCCCGGCACCGAGGCGGAAGATGATTTGACGTTCTTCACCATCAGCTAGTTCAAAAGGAACTTGGATAGCACCGCAAGGATCCAAGCCAGCACCCAATCGCCCGGAAAGCCTAGCTCTTGTCATAGCATCAGGATGTTTTAGTGAACCATTACGGCCAAGAAACTCGGTGCGATCGCCAGTTAAACTACGAGAAATATCATTGACATCTAAAAAAGCTACGCGCCCTGGAAATTCGCTGTTGTAGGCATTTCGAGCAAATAATGCACCGCTGTCAGCATCGATTTCAGTGACCACATGCATCGCGGTTTTCGAGCGTGAGTCACCCAACACCCATTCGACATAAGCTGTTGCTGAAAGTTTGCGTGCACGACCAGAACCATTGCGTATTTTCAGCACTGAGAATTTTACTGCATCATGTAGATCAACATAAATCCAAAGTTGTGAATGTATCCCGCCTGTGGTTTGTTCAAACACGCTGTAGCCGAAGCCGTGACGCGTCACATAAGGCATTGAACTGCTACAGGGTTGTGGGGTAGGTGACCAGAAATGTCCACTTTCTTCATCGCGCAAATAAATGGCTTCGCCACCCGAAGCACCAACGGAGTCATTACTCCAAGGTGTTAGTCGAAATTCATGGGCATTTTCGCTCCAGGTGTAGGCTAATCCACTTTCACTAATCACCGAACCAAAATGTGTATTCGCCAATACGTTCACCCATGGCAATGGTGTTTTGTGACCCTGTGCCGTGGTGATTACATATTCGTCACCGTCGGCACTAAAGCCGCCATAATTATTGGCCAATAGTAGGTCTTTGCACGGCGCATCCGGCAATGAAGCTTGCTCATGACGATGGGCTCGTGTTGGAATTAAACCTGGTCCACGTTTATTTAAAAGCACACGGCGATTGAACTGGTCAGAAAGACTGCCATTTCGGTCAGCTACGATCACGCGCGCAACCGATTGCAATAGAATGCGGTCTTCATTTGAAATCTGCTCAAATGAACGAACGAAAATACCGCCAGGACGATCGATGGCCAGTGCTTCACTGCCTGTGGCAATCATTCCTATAATCTGATCTTGAAGCTGTTGGCGATAGCCAATGTGATCTTCGTTCCAAATTACCAGATCGACTGCAAGGCCCTTAAGCCGCCAGTATGCGTGGCATTGAATCATTTGCCGAGCTAGGTCGATATTGGCAGTGTCGGCAATTTTCAAGAGCACGATAGGTAAATCACCTGAAATGGCGTAGCCCCATAAGCCTGATTGCCCTCGTTGATTTTGAATCAGCATGTCAGGCTTTGCGCGAAGTGAAGGATTGGCGTAAATAACCGACCCGGCTAGACGCCGATACAGCTGTGCATCGATTTCGCTGGCGTTGATTTGTCGCAAGCTTACGCCGCTATGAGTCCAAGCAAGATCGAAAACCCGATCTGCCAAATGTCGATCCTGGTATTTATTGACCAATGCCATGCAATCGTCACGATTTTCAGTAGCACCGGAAACAAAATCAATGATGGCCGATTGCTCGGGTTCGAGTGTAATACGGCAACGAATGGCAACGATTGGATCAAGCACCGAACCTTCGCTACCCGACAGCGCATTAATGCTATCGCTCATGGCTTGTGGCTCGGCTAGCGTATTACCGCGACCAATAAACTGCATGCGATCAGTTTCATAAGACACATTAAAAACATCAGTCCCGTTCACGGCCAGCAAATGAAACATCCAGGGCGTCTGTTCATCGGCAGAACGTGGTCGGCGTGTGGCTAAAATTGCATGGCGGCTATCAATAATTTCTGTCTGTACAAATAAGTTGCCAAACGAGGGTTGCGTTATATCAGCTGCTGGCGCGGCCAAGACAACTTCTGCGTAACTGGTAATTTCAATGGTGCGACGGGTGCTTGAACGATTGGTAATGCGTACTCGGCGCAATTCAATATCGTCTTCCGGCGACACTACAATTTCAGAATAGGTTTCGATGTCATTATCGCAACGCCGGAATTCTGCGCGGCCCTCGGAAAACATCGCTTGGTAACTTTGTGCACGTTTTAGCGTGGGCTGATGTGCTGCAGACCAAAATTCGCCAGTGGTAATATCGCGTACATAAATGAACGTGCCCCAGTTGTCACAGGTACTGTCTTCGCGCCAACGGGTTACGGCTAAATCTTTCCAGCGACTATAGCCACCACCAGCATTAGTGACCATGACTTGATAGCGGCCATTAGATAGTAGCTGGACTTCCGGTATTGCAGTATTTGCATCCATCGGCATTAATATTGATGTTTCCGGCGCATAGGAAAAAGCGGCGCTATCAGTGTCTTCGATACTACGCTTTTGCAGCATGGTATTTTTCGGGATGCGTTCCTGTAGCAGCAATAATGTGGCTTGGTATGAAAGATCAGAAGCAAAACGACTTTGCATTGGCTGGTCTAACAATACATAAGCCAGTGACAATAAACTCATACCTTGGTGATGCGCCATAAACGATTTCACGATAACGCTATAATCATTGATTGTATTTTCACGTTGCGCACTATCACGCTGAACGCTATTGGGTAATTCACTTCGGGTTATTCGTGAAGGTGTGTAATCAATAGCTTCGTAAAAACCATAGCGACCTTCCATTCCGATTGATGCTAATCGTTGTAAATTTTTGCAAGCAGCGTCGGCGTTAATCATCAGCGCCATTGTCGAAGCATAAGGTGCAATGACCAAATCTTCGGCGAGCCCGCGTTTGAGCCCGAGCCCGGGCACGCCAAATGCATGATATTGATAATTTAGATTAGCATCGACCGTGTTATAGCCAGATTCCGATACACCCCACGGAAGCCCGCATTGATTGCCGTAAGCGATTTGCCGGGATACAGCGGCCTGATAGGTTTGGTCGAGTAGGGTGCCTTCATAAGTGGGCATGACTAACAATGGCATCAAATATTCAAACATTGAGCCACTCCAAGACACCAAGATCGGTGGACCGCCAGCACTGGTTTGAAGGCGGCCCAATGCGAACCAACTTTCCTGCGGTAATTGCCCTTGAGCAATCGCAATAAAACTCCCTAATCTTGCTTCTGAAGCTAACAAATCATAAAAGCTATTGTCGCGTCGGAATTCATCGACGTTGTAACCAATAGCTAGCAGATGGCGATTGCGGTCGTATAAGAATTCGTATTCCATCGTTGCAAATTCGTTTGCCTGCAATGCCAGTTTTTCGCAGAGCGCGATTCGTTCGGATGCGCGTTCTGTACCTATGTCTATTTGTCGTTGTAGTGCGATAAGCCAAGCTTGTTGCGCCGGCGTAATTGTGTCTGCATGCAAGGCTTTTATTTCTGCGAGGAAATTTAGTTGACCAGATGCCAATGTTTGTAATGTAGGAATTACGACTAAGCTTGCATTGAATGAAGAATAAAATTCGGCGCCGACAGGACTGATGAGCAATTCTAGCCAAGGCACGAGAAATTTTAATTCCTCGAGTTGTGCCCGGCACTGGTGTTCAAAAGCAATAGCCCAATACTGCGCGTCATCCTCGGAGGTATTAGAGGTATTATCAGTGCCAATATAATCATGGCTGAGCATTAGGGTTTTTGCGATACTGCAAATTTTATCAAGTGCCTGGTAGGTAGCCGATAGGCTTGAGGGCTCCAGCGCACGAACAGTGTCTAGCACAGTCTGCAATTGCGTCATGTTGGCGTTATTGGCATCTGGGTTTGCATTTATCAAAATGCCTAAAGTGTCTTGAATACCATCAAATACGCGTGTAGAAATAATAGTCTGATCAGAAAGTGCCAATAAACCCATTCGCAGCGTTAGCAAGTGACCGGCAAGATTGCCACTGTCCACCGATGAAATGTAGCGGGGCGCTAATGGCTTGAGTGACTGAGTGTCATACCAATTATAAAAATGACCTTGATGACGCTCGAGCAATAGCATGCTGTTAAAAGTGTTGGCTGTGCGTTCTAGCAAGGGTCCGCTTGCTATGTAGCCAAAATCATAAGCCGATAAATTTGCCAACAGTGCCATGCCGATATTAGTCGGCGATGTTCGGTGCGCGATGATGGGGCCGGGTTGCTCTTGAAAATTATCCGGTGGTAACCAATTATCTTCAGCCACTACAAAGCGTTCAAAAAACGCCCATGTCTTGCGAGCGATCTTATGCAAAAACCTAGCTTGTTCGTCACTGAGTCTGGTTTCATGACGAACCAGTGGTTCACTGATCCACCATGTGATAGCCGGTGCAATCAGCCATGAAAAAATTACCGGAAAAGCAATAATAAATTGATTTGTATTTAAATATAAAATAATCGTAACTGCTGCTAATGCCACAATCGGAGCTACCCACATGCGCCGAAATGAAGCTACAAGAGCAAGTTTTTTAAAATTAAAATCCGAACTATCACCCATATTTGCTAGCTTCGGAATTCTCGGAGTTGCCACGGCCCATTCGAGTAGCCTACGATGCGATATTAGTAGGCGCCATGTTGCGCGCAGGACTGCATTTATGGTGTATGTTGCTTCGTATGGTAGGCATAATATTTTAAAACTGGCTTGCAAGACATTTTGCCACGCAGTGTGCAAAACGTCGGAACAATGCTGTCTTAAGTGGACATCGCGGGGCCAGCGTAATCCATCGATCAAAATGCAAAGCAGCGCTGGCAGAAACACAATACCAATTAGACTTGCCGTCCATGGCAAAGCATTCGGTAAAAATACCCAGCCATAAAGGAATAATAAAAGCAGTGCCAATATGCTAAGGCTACGGCGAAGATTATCGAATATTTTCCAGCGAGACAAATTCGATAGTGGGTTCTTTGATTTATGACCGTTGGCCCCGGGTACCTTGGCAAATAACCAATCTGCAATTTGCCAATCACCACGAATCCAGCGTTTTTGGCGGTTTACATCATCTTGATAACACGCTGGGTATTCTTCATATAAATGAACATCACTGATTAACCCCGAACGAGCATAACACCCTTCCAGCAAATCGTGGCTAAGAATGCGATTATCTGGGAAACGTCCCTTCAGCGCATGCTCAAAAGCATCGACATCATAAATACCTTTGCCGATAAACGAGCCTTCGCCGAACACGTCCTGATAAACATCCGAGACTGAGCGAGTATAGGGATCGATACCCGGTTCACTACCAAACAATATTGAATACCGCGAACGATTTTCACCGGACAAACTTGCTGCCATACGCGGTTGCAAGATGCTGTAACCACCACAAATACGTTGTCGACTTTCATCAAAGCGCGGCCGGTTCAGCGGATGTGCCATGGTTGCAACAAACTGACGCGCAGTGTCGCGCGCTAAAATCGTGTCAGTATCTAGTGTTATGACATATTTTATTTTTGATAAAGCCTCTTGATTGCCGATGACCAGCGAAAACTGGTCACGTCCTTGTCCACGAAGCAATAAATTCAGATCCGATAACTTGCCGCGCTTGCGTTCCCGGCCCATCCAAACACGCTCGGCTTCATTCCAAAGCCTTGGGCGATGCAGCAGAAAGAATCGGTCTTGGCCTGTGCTTCGATATTTATCATTGAGATTGTCAATTCCAGCCTGCGCCGTTAGCACCAACTTTCCGTCGGTGGCAAGTGTTTCTTGCCCTGCATCGCGTAAGTCAGTCAGCAGTGCAAAATGCAGGTGCTTATCCTGGTTTGCAAGAAATCGAACTTCCAGTGCTTCCAATAGTTCTTCAATCGCATTGGTGCTGGTCAAAAGCGTTGGCACAACAACCAGAGTAGCCATTTGCTCTGGCAATCCACGCGAATAATCCATTCGTGGCAACGTCTGTGGTTTTACCAGCAGGCTGGCAAATGTATTGGTTAGAGCGGATGCAAGTTGGCTTGTGGCCAAAGCAGCCGGTAAGCCGAGTAAGGCTAGTTGCCAGCCATGTATGTGATTGGCAAATGCAATCAACAACAAACACCAGGTAAATATTCCGGTAAAAAATAAAATGCTACCAAGATAGATCAAAAGCGGTGATTGCCCAAGCCAGCGCCGTATGATCTCATCGATATGCAGTTTTGCGTTGACGGCACGTTCCAGCTCTGGCAAACCTTTATCAATCAGAAAAAACCCTACATGTCCAGAATAGTCATTCTGGTCATGAGTGGAGGCGCTATCATGCGCCAGTTGAATGGCTTTTTTGGCAATTTCGGTTTCAGAAAGTTTGCTGTATTTTGCCAGTTTGTCTATAACATGGCGATACTGATCACGCGTTGCGAAATCCATCTTACCGTAAATGCCATTAATATCCTGCTGTAACGCATGCTCGACAAGACTCATGCTCTCGACAAATTCCTTCCAATCCATAGCTCCTAAAAAACGTAGGCTGCCGATTGTATTGCTGATTGATACCTGATCTGCTGCCTGCTGCTGATTTTCTGACAATATCATTCGCTCAATGGTCAAACTGGACTCGGCGAGATGTTGTTCAATCCAAGTTAGAGGCAATGCCAGAGCATGGCCATGCCCTTGCAGACGGCGTGCAAGTTCAGCAACGAATGCACTCACCATAGGAGGGTTTGAGCGTGCCATGTCCGCGATGACTAAAATCAAATTTTTCGGATCGCAATCAGCCATCTCCATCATCTGGTCAGCCCACTTCTGCGCTTGGTTGACATGGATTCTGGCATCGGTGATACGCGTACCTAGGCGCCGAAGGTTTTCAATCAGCGCCAGACGCAGCATAATCGGGAATGCCCAAAGCTCGCCCAAGGTGAGCGGCGTAATGGTTTGATAGGAGGCCACGAAACGCAACAGTGATTCAGAATCCACTCTGCCTTCGCCATGCGATATTGCCTCCAACGCCAAATCGTAAACACGCGGAAGAGTTTGCGACGGTCCTTTTGCCAATCGTGGCAATTCGCGGCTGTATGCATTCGGTAAATGCTGTTTGGCTGTACGAATTTGCTCTTCAATTAAATAAAAATTATCGAGTAGCCATTCACCCGCTGGCGTAATCGGTTGCTTGTCTTTAATAGCATTTGTAAGTAAGCCACGAGTATCCAGCAAGACTTGCTGATTTTCGTCCAATCTTTTCAATAATCGATTTTGAGTATTGAATTTCCCTAAAACATGTCGCCCCGCTAAAACCCTGCCATGTTGTTCCATTTGATCGGCGCTAAATAGCTCGGCACGGAGTGGTGTTTGATCATTGGGCTCATATAAACCTAAATGGTGTCGCTGCCAATTTTGCAAGCGCATCATGGCGCTTCGATAAAATACTTTAAGCCTGTTTCTGCGTATCATGGAACTTTCGCAAATTTTATGCATTCAAGGCTAATCATCACTTTTCCTGTTTCGCTTCCGGCAATGCGCCAAAAAGTAATGCCTAAGGATTTTCTAGTCGTTTCGCACACCAAGCTTACAAGCCTAAAGCTACAAAGCCAATGAACGATGGCTATTCAGACTTTTAGCTTGTCAGCTAAAACTACTAAATCAAGGGCTGAAATTCAGCCCTTGATCTTAACAATATAGCGTCTAACGCTTATAAGTTATTGCTTTCAGAACTCTTGTCAGCAACCAGTATCACGCCATCTTTAATGGCCAAACGATCACCTGGTTTTTCTTCCATCAGTAACTTGCCGGTTTTATCATCGTAACGCCATGTCACGTCATAACCGGTAACAACATCTTTAGTTCCGAGATACAAACGATCACCGGGCTTTTTATTTTCGCGGCGGCTTAAAGTTTGACCATCATCAGTTCGATATTGCACATTGTAACCAACAGTTTTAGTGCCGCTGGTGGCTTCGTTATGGCAAACGCGTTCAGTAGTAGTGTATTTCTGACCGCCCACATGGCGCTCGTCAATTTCACGACCAGCAAAACCGCCGCCAACCGCACCAGCTACAGTAGCTAGCTTCTTGCCATCACCGCCGCCTATTTGATTACCTACCAACCCACCTACGACAACACCCAGAATGGCACCGTCTTTATTGCCATAACGCTCAGATTGGCGTCTCTGCACTGTCTGATTTTCACAAACTTGTTTACTGCCGCTCGTAGCTTGAGTTATCGCGTCCACAGCAATTACATCGCCATACATTTTTTGCTGAGCGGTAATCGGTGTAACCGATGTGACATCTGCGTATTGCGGGCCAAAATTGCCATTTTTATAGGCAGCAAAAGCTACACCAGCTAGCAGCAGACCAGATGCTGTAATTACAATAGTTTTATTCATAGCAATCTCCAACGGATTTATTCCGCTTTGTGAGTTGTTAGTTTGTCCGTTTGATTAATTCCAAACTGTGCGCTAGTGCACATAGGAATTATTCAGACATATTTCGTTCAGCTTATAAAATGATGGGTAGTTAATTTTTCAATCTTTATGAGGCTTCAGATTATTCAAACCTTTGCTAATCTTTAAGTGTGTTGACACACAGACTCGAAACTTCAATAAGCTTACTGTAATTGCTTACAACGGAGAAAATTATGAACATACTCATGGTACTCACATCGCATGACAAACTAGGCGACACCGGCAAGAAAACCGGTTTTTGGCTAGAAGAATTCGCTGCACCGTATTACATATTCAAAGATGCAGGCGCAACTATTACGCTTGCATCGCCGATGGGAGGGCAACCGCCACTGGATCCAAAAAGCGATGAAGAGGACGCTCAGTCCGATGCTACCAAGCGCTTTAAATCTGACACGGACGCACAGATGGCGCTGGCAAACACGACAAAATTGTCCAATGTTGATGCAAATGATTTTGATGCCGTGTTTTATCCGGGTGGACATGGCCCACTCTGGGATTTAGCGGAAGATAAAAATTCAATCGCACTAATAGAAGCTATGTGGGCAGCTGATAAGCCTGTTGCCGCGGTTTGTCATGCACCTGGCGTATTACAGCATGCTAAATCCGCCAGTGGTCGCCCCTTAGTACAAGATAAAAAAGTCACGGGCTTTACCAATACCGAAGAAGAAGCGTCTGGTCTAACCGACATTGTTCCATTCCTTGTAGAAGACATGTTGAAGAAAAATGGCGGCAATTATTCGAAGGCCGGCGATTGGGAATCCTATGTTGTTAGCGACGGCTTATTGATTACCGGCCAAAACCCAGCTTCTTCAGGGCCTGCAGCAAAATTACTTTTAGAAAAATTAGCATGACCAAACTCACATCGTTTGAAACCCTTGAACCCAACGAAGTCGATAATATTGCGGAAATGACTGACATATTGCGCCGCAAGATGGAGAGCGATTATGCCAAGGGAGATACCAAACGCGATGCACATCCCAAGACAGTTGGGCTGCTGCGTGCGAACTTTATTATTACAGCCGATTTGCCTGCCGAGCTTAGGGTAGGTATTTTCAAAAAAGCCCAAAGCTTTGAATGTTATGTGAGAACCTCCAATGCCAGCGGCAAAATTCAATCCGACGCTATTAGCGACGCACGTGGCTTTGCGATTAAGTTGATGGTGACAACAGAAAAAAATGTTAAAGGTGAAGAACCGCTAGGCCAGGATTTTGTTTTAATGAGTTCACCCGTTATGCCGCTCGGCACTGTTGCGTTGTTTCGCGATGCCGTTTATTACACCATTGAAAGTTCACCGTTATGGTTGGCAGCCAAGTTTTTTGTGACTGGGAATGCTTTGCTATTACTGGAGCTTCTGAAGCTTCGCATCAGCCCAAGCTCACCTTTTGATATACGCTATTGGAGCACAACGCCGTATTTATTGGGTAAAAACCGTGCGGTAAAATATTCACTGCTACCCACGTCAAAGCATCGCAGCAAGCTCTCAAAAAAATTAAGCGATTCATATTTGAGCGATGCCATGCAAAAGCATCTTGATAAACACGTGGCAAGTTTTGATTTTTGCCTGCAAATGCAGAAAGAGGGCATGCCGATAGAAGACGCCAGCGTGCTTTGGGACGAATCCCAATCACCATTTATAAAAGTTGCCACCCTGCAAATACCAAAACAAAAATTTCAGACGCAAGAACGCGAGGAATTGGCAGAAATGCTCTCGTTTTCACCCGGCAATACCTTGCCGGCACACGCAGCAATCGGCGGTCTTAACCGAGCCCGCATTGCGATTTACAAAGCGCTATCGAAATTTCGTCATCAGCGTGATGGGCGGGCGAACATTGAGTAAGTAAAGGTTTTTACAGACACGGGCCTAGTTTAAAGACCACACCGGTTACTGTGATTCGTCTGCTGGTGCTGACTGGCTCCATTCGACCCAGAGCGAACTTCAGACGTCCACGATCAGGTGGCACTTTTAGAAATGCGTTAAGATTGCATTTAAGAAAATACCTAGGGATTTTGATGCGCTCAACATTCGTTGTTTTGTTTACTGCCCTGCTGGTATCGGGAAATCTGGGCGCACAATCGCTCGAGGAAAGTTACGCGAAGCTGTGTTCGGACCCAGCGAAGTCCGAAGCGTGCCAGATTCTCGCAAAATCCCTAGTCGCCAAATTGCAAGGCCAGCAATCCCCCCAGGCTGAGTCCTCCACGAACGCACAGTCATCCCCTTGGGGACCACTCGCAAGGCTGGTGGGAACCAGTTGGTCCATCACAGAGCCAATGGACTTGCTCACCAATACTGACTTGGAGTTACATCAGTTCGTTTGGAGCGACGACGGCAGAAGTGCGATAGAGCTCACTGAGCGTAAGTACGGACATGCTTTCACGCAGTACGTGTTTCGTCAGACTAACGAGCCGGGCGTACTTCAGGCTGTCATTCGGTATCCAAGCGGCACGAAAGTGAAAGTGAAATTTCGACACGAAAGCAACGACGTCCTATCTTCGGATTGGTTCAAGTTTCAAAAGGGACTGTTCTGGAGAGACCGCATAACGTTCACGCAGGACGGGCGATATTCCCGAGATTTCGCCAACGGTCGGACTCTACCCAAACCTGAGCAATTCCCCCTCGCCGAAAATAAGGTGCCATACAGGCGCTACTCTGGCTCTGAGCTGGAAATGTTCGAAAACCGCGGCAAGCAGATTCATGGCCAGGCGATTGTCGACATGCACGCGGGGATTGCCTCGTATCAGCAACAACAAAGGGCAGAAAAAGCCGAGCGCAGCGCTGAGAGGTCACAATTGTTTGGGGCGGTGATGCAAGGCGTGGCCCAAGGCCTGGGGGAAGTCAACACAGGAGGCTACGCCGAATCCCAGGCCAATTTGAATGCGGCCGTGGCAGACATCCAAAATGCCGCCGCCGTTGAGCGCCAGCAGCAGGCGCAGGCGCAGCAGCAGGCGCAGGCGCAGGCGCGCGCAGCTCAGGACCGACAGGGTCGCTATAACGAAGAACAAGTCCTTGCTGCAAATGCCGAGGCTGCCGCTGAGCGTTCGCGCCAAGCAAAACTTGACTCTCGTAGTAGCAACCCAGCACGCTCCAATAGCAACCCTGATGCCCAGCCGCGGCCGATCCCGACTGCCGCGACCCAGAAGGAGTCGAAATGCTCAGAAGCACCCGGCTTCCGCAAGATCTTCGGGTACGCGGAAAAGACTCGTGAGTTGGCGATGCGCAGCATGACGGAGACACCGCATCTGAAGCCATTGAAGGATGTGTCCTGTACGCAGCCACCAAATCTTGGATATACGCTTGAAGGCTGGTGGAAATGCACTGCCATGGCACCTACCGGGCTGATGGTTAAGCACTGCCCTCAAAGCAATTCTGGCGTTTCCAGCCAATAATGGTAGGAATCAAGCGAATGCTGGATGACTGGCAGCAGCGTCGCGCCGTTGTATTGTCAGGGTTCAACCAAGCGCCCAGGCGAGGGCACCTACATCCTGGGAAGCGACAATAACCTCAAAACGACAATCGAGGAAAAGGACAACCTAGTGAAAAACTCCAAGGCCCTCATCCACCATGATGTGGTATGCCAGAAAAATAACTAGATGACCAGTGGCCGCTTCCGATCCGAAGCAGACAGGCGGACTTCAGACATCCACGCTCCGGTGGCACTTTTAGAAATGCATTCATTGAGGTCAGACGGGGGAACTGCTCAATAGCAGCACAAAGATGGAATGTGTTGGTTGTCGGTAGCTTGTACTAAACAATGCGAAGCCATCTGTAATGATTTGAAATGTTTAATACAAATATGCAAATGGTTATTTTGTACGATACTTGCCACTGCTATACACTTCATCAACACGCTGGAATAAGGCAATTGCTTTATTACTATTCAAGCTGTCATCAGGGACTTTGGTTAAGTCACCATCAGCGCTAACAGAATAGTTTTCAAGCCGTTTTTTCGGACCTAAAAGTGTAAGATGGCGGAGGCCATCAGAGCTTGGTGTTAGATATCCAAGTTCCTGATAGTTGACCAAAAAAGCTCTTTGTTCTGGATTTAAAGCAAGCAGGTTTTGACCAAAAAATACACCGTTTGTGTGAATACCCAACATTGCCAACACAGTGGGCGTTAAATCAATCTGGCTGGACATATTCTTAATCTCAGTACTCGCTATCATTTTTGGCGCATACAGCACAGCAGGAATTAGATATTTATTCGGCGGTAAACTTTGCTTTCCCGCTACCGACGCATTATGGTCAGCAACAATTATAAAGAGTGTGTCGTTAAACCATGGTTTTTTTCTTGCTTGCCGCAAGAAATTTCCAATGGCCCAATCGGTATATTTCACTGCGCCATCGCGGCCTGTTTTTGATGGTATATCAATTCGCCCAGCGGGGTAGGTATATGGCCGATGATTACTAGTGGTCATGATGTGCAAAAATCGCTTCGTGCCATTTTTTGTATCGTAATCTATCTGATCTATCGCCTCGTTGAATAATAATTCGTCTGCAACGCCCCACACAGTTGCAAAACTATTGTTGGCCTCAGAAAAATCACTGCGATCCTTAATGGCGTAGCCATTACCACGAAAATAGGCATTCATATTATCGAATACGCCGTAGCCGCCATACATGAACATTGGATCAAATGATTTTTTACGCAACATTCCACCGAGCGTGTACAGGTCAGAATTATTTGATCGTCTAACAATCGACTGCCCAGGCAATGGTGGCAAGGCCGCTGACATAGCTTCTAAACCACGCACCGTTCGTGTACCAGTAGCATACAGATTGGAAAACCAGATTCCTTCATGAACTAATTGGTCAAGATTCGGCGCAATAGCTTTTTCACTACCATATGATTTCATAAAACTAGCACTAAAACTTTCGATTTCAATAAGTATCACATGCTTTGGATTTAACGGCGTTAAGCTAGGCTGATCACGATCAGGGTCTGGCCACTTAGGCGCAAGTGCTTTATAGGTTTTATCCGGTAGTGTGCGATAGTAGCGTTTGAAGTCGAGCTTGTTTTCGCGAGCTGCAAGAAAGAAACTGGCTGGGCCGTTGTGTGAAATTTCTTGGTTAAACTGATTCTGGCTATTAGTTCGGTCGGCATAGTTTAATGATAATGATCCTACCAAATAAAATAGTGTGGCGCCTAGTATCGCTGTCCCGAAGCGAGATGCAAGCCCAAAGCTTTTTCCAGGCGCTAGCTTCCAAAAACGTAAAACTAGTGCGCCAAGCAGTGATGCGCCCAGCAGCATACCGCCGAACACTAAGGGCATGGAATACGACTCACGAATATTGCCTATTACTTCGTTGGTGTAGATTAAATAATCGACAGCGACAAAATTAAATCGTGCGCCGAATTCTTCCCAAAAAATAAATTCAGAAATAAATACAAATAGTAAAAACGCAATAAGCAACAGCACGGCGAATATTCGTTTTGCTTTGAATATCAGTAAACAGGGTTTGTTGCTATGACTTAGCGCAGTAAAAATGAGAAAGAATCCTGCTAATGCCATTCCAAATAACAAATCACCCGCAAAACCATTTAAAAATACTGATAATAACTCACTAAAATCGTGATTAATATTTTTCCATGTAATTACAAGCAAACCAATTCTAGCTAAGCTTGAAAAAAATATGCTCACTAGTAATGCGAGTACGGGTATGTACAAGGCTTGATGGCGTAAGCGAGCAATCATGTTTAAACACCAAATGTTTTAGTTAATTAAGTGTAGTGATAGATTTCATTTGTAAAATTAGCACTTGCTAAGTAAACCCTAATGTTTGGCTAAGTATTTAGGTGCACACTTGTTAAACGTAAATGAAAGCGTTTAAAAATTCTCCGTATCAATCGCCATAATACTAAACGAGTCAAAATGAAAGCTACCGAAGAAAATATACTCAGCAAGGTGCCAGAAGTAAGCTTAATTTTCTGGGTTATTAAAATTCTTGCAACAACACTAGGCGAGACAGGTGGTGATGCGGTATCGATGTCAATGAATCTTGGCTATCTTGTTAGCACATGGATATTTGCAGTTATTTTTATTGCCACCGTAATAGCGCAAATATCTGCAAAGAAATTTCACCCGGTATTGTATTGGACAACCATTATAGCCACCACCACCGTGGGCACGACGCTTGCAGACTATGTAGACCGTTCTTTGGGAATTGGTTATTTGGGCGGTACAACAATATTGTTTACGCTGCTGATGACGTCATTATTTGTCTGGCATCGCGCGCTTGGCTCGATTGCAGTGAATAGCGTGAGTTCGCCAAAATCCGAAATGTTTTATTGGCTAACCATCATGTTTTCACAGACTTTGGGTACCGCGCTTGGCGATTGGACTGCTGATTCTGTAGGCTTGGGTTACGGCGGCGCAGCAATAGTTTTCGGTGCCATGCTAGCGCTGCTCGTTATCTTGTATTATGCAACTAGCTTATCTCGCACAGCACTTTTTTGGGCTGCATTCATTCTTACTCGGCCACTTGGTGCAGTTGTTGGTGATTTTTTGGATAAGCCTGTGAGTCAAGGTGGTTTAGAATTAAGCCGGTATTCGGCTTCTGCATTCCTGCTATTATTAATAATTGTCTGCATTATATTCTTTTCACATAAAGCCGCCAAAAAAGCACATTAATTCCCAGTTAATTAATACAACACTGCCTAGAAAGCAAGTAATTATGTCATCATAATTATCGTTATAACTTGCCCAACACAAGAGCTTTGTAATGCGCGTACTACTGGTCGAAGATGATCGAATGATTGGTGAGGCAATCGAATGCGCATTGCGCGATGCCACCTATGCAGTTGATTGGGTCCGTGATGGTTTGGCTGCGTTGTTGGCAATAGCAAGCCATACATATGATGTGATGCTTTTAGATTTAGGCTTGCCGAGAAAAGATGGCTTGCAGGTATTGGCTAGTCTTCGCGCCAATGGCAATCTTATTCCGATATTAATTATTACTGCACGTGATGCTGTTGAGGATCGAATTAAAGGGCTTGATACTGGAGCTGATGATTATGTATTGAAGCCTTTTGAAATGGCTGAGTTATTGGCACGTATGCGTGCTGTGTTAAGACGCAAGGGCGGTGTTGGGGGGCCTATTATGAGCAATGGTCTCATTTCTCTCGACCCAATAAGCAGGGAAGCGATTATAAATGGTGATGCGAAGCGATTATCGGCGCGTGAGTTTTCCCTATTACACACATTAATGATACGACCTGGAGCTATCTTATCGCGTACAGAATTGGAAGACAGAGTTTACGGCTGGAATGAAGAAGTGGAAAGCAATGCCATCGAATTTCTAATCCATTCACTTAGAAAAAAACTTGGTAGTAATTCAATTAAAAATGTTAGAGGTGTAGGGTGGATGGTTTCAAAAGCAAGCTAACGCAATCACTACAATTTAAATTATCGGCATGGCTATGCATGGCGATTATTGCTATGGCACTGATGAGTGGCGCTTTTTCATTTGCTATAGCATTTGAAGAAGCCAATGAACTACAGGATGATCAACTAAAACAAGTTGCCGCATTAATTCATGGCCAAGTGGTTCCTTTGGCAATTGAAAACAACAAAAATGTTCAACAAAATTCCGATTCAGAGTTTCATATAACTGTGCAAATTATTAGCCCAACTGGAATTGATGTTTTAGTTGCTGAGCAACCACCACTTGCCCTATCTTATAACGTGAAAGAGGGTATTCAAACTACTGTATTAGGCTATCAACAATGGCGGATTTTCGTCAAAACCTTAAATTCACATCAACGCGTAGTTGTGGCGCAGCTTATCGAAGTGCGTAATGAGGTGGCTCAAGAAAGCGCTATTGCAACGCTAATTCCATATATAGTGCTAATTCCGATACTGTTGTTTTTGATCGGTTACTTGATTCGAGAAATGTTTAAGCCGCTAACGCTATTAGCAGAAAATTTAGACCAACGCAGTGTACAGGATTTATATTCAATAGATGAAAAAAATCTGCCCACAGAAATCGTTCCTTTCGTAACTGCTATTAATCAAATGTTGCAGAGAGTTGAGCAATCGGTATTACAGCAACAGCGCTTTGTGGCGGATGCAGCGCACGAAATGCGTACGCCTTTAACTGCGCTTTCCTTGCAGGTTGAACTGTTTGAAGCGGCCGATATGTCTGAGCAGGCGAGGGAGCGATTAGCGACTTTAAAAAATGGCTTGGAAAGAACTCGGCTTTTGCTAAATCAACTATTGGCATTTGCTCGCGCACAGCAAGGTACAAATAATCAAAAAGCTGCAGTTTCTGTTCATCAGGCAATCCGCAGTGCGCTTGAAGATCTTTTGCCAATGGCTGAGGCTAAACATATCGATTTGGGTGTTGTGAATGAGTTAAATGTAAAACTCTCCATACAAGAGTTTGATCTTATTTGCCTTATTAAGAATTTGCTTGATAACGCTATTCAATACACACCCGAGGGCGGTAAAATTGATCTTTCACTTGCGCTAAGACAAGATACATTAATTTTAAGCATTATAGATACGGGCCCTGGAATTCCAGAATCAGAACGTGAACGAGTATTTGATCCGTTTTATAGGGTTTTAGGCAATGAGCAAACTGGATCAGGTTTAGGCTTGTCTATTGTTAAAGCTATCGCCGAAAAAATTGGCGCACACATTTATTTGAGCGCAGCTTCAACAGAAAGTATAGGGGAGCCGGGTTTATGTATTTCTGTGGAAATTCCAATTACGCACAGTGAATATTCGCGATAAGCCATTGAATAGGAACTATTAGAGTATTTTGAGGTAGAGGGGAGTGTTATTTATATCGCAATTAACTTCGCATAATGTATAGTTTTGTCGAGTTTTAATCATAAGGAATTCTTTCCTTTATAGGGCAAAAAAAGTAAATAGCAAAAGGCACAGGTTATTCACAGGGTCCACAGCATCCCACAGGCGCTTCGGCCCGCAACATGGCGTGCGCTTCTTCGGCGCAAGCGGCTATGGACTTGTGCATAACCTGCATGTCGTAAAGCATGTGCAATTGTTGGTCGAGGTGACGAGTCAGGGCTTCGAGGAAGTCGGCTCTATCAGCCCATTGAAGCCCGTTATCGGGGTCGATGAAGTCTTGCCCTGCATCGGGAACGCTTTCATGGCAGGCAGCTTTGTAGGCGTTTTGAGCCAGATTGAGCAGGTCGGGCAGGGATAACCAGTCAAACGTATCCTCTGGGCGGTAAACATCAGCCATCACAGCGCACCCCCAACAACAGCTTTTTGTTGATTTTGGGATGCTCGGGGTTGAGTTTTACCCCCCGTATTACATAGGGGGGGAACTAGCCCGTTCTGAAAGCCTTGGATTTGCTGATTTTGGCTAAAAAGTTTCTCACTTGTTGAATTATAGACAAGCCCAGTAGAGCAAGAGCTAAGTGATTGATTCTTGATGATGGGTATTGCCACGAAATCTTGGGAAATATCAGGTTCACGAGGTGCGGTTGCCCGCAGAGCGTGGCAATCCGACCCCCTTGACGTGTTCATTTTTCGACTAAGTTTGGTAAAGGCATGGTCAAAGCCATGACCCTCCATCCGGAAGATCCGGGCCGGGTTGAAGTGGATGTGATGTTGCACAAGGACGCTCCCATCAAGACCGATACCAAAACCTCGCTCCAGTTCAAGGGCATTACGGGTACGTATCACATCGAACTAGATGACGGCAGTGCAAAGGCAAAATTCCTGGTGGCCGAAACACCGGCCGGCGAGATTCCGGAAATTCCGTCAAAAAAGAGCAGCATCAGCACGCTTATGGAGCAAATGCCGAAGATTGCAGAGAAGTTTTCTTCTATCGAGGATCAAACAAAAAAGGTAATCGCCGACATAAGTGCAGTGACGGCCAAGGTCAAAGAAAACCCATCGTTGTTATTAAGGCGTCCTAAGAAAGATAAAAACATGGAAGAGCAGGACACCCGTAAGCGGTATAAGCAATGATGGTACTGCAAACTTCATTAAATTGAGACGTAAAGTTAACAGCTATGAATTAGCCTGCCAACAATGGTTAATTGCTCTGAACTTGCGTATTTTTAAGTGCTGCAACACACAGACAAGCGCCATATATTACAACAGACTAAGTGCTACAAATTGCTAAATAACAAATTGCATAACTACCGAATCATCGCCGAAACACGAAATTCCATATCCATTCTGAGGTTATCATGAGCATTCGATACGAAAACTTTAAACCCCACGCAGAGATTAATCTTGGCAATGCCTCGGTGTTTTTGCGGGTTTCTACTGACATTATTGGTGTCGACGATGCCGAAGAAGTTATAGACAAGCTGCCTTTAGAAGCTATGGTTATTTCAAACTCTAGTTTGTGTACATTTATGGGAGCACGATCGCCATGGGCCAATACGTAATTGCAGTTGTGGTGGGCAGTCTTCGTCGTGATTCTTTCAATCACAAGTTGGCCACGGCCATCGAAAAACTGGCGCCCTCAAACTTTAGCTTTAAGCAAGTACAAATCGATGATTTACCACTTTATAATCAAGACGATGATGCTAATCCGGCCGAATCTGTCAAGCGCTTAAAAACAGAAATTCTTGCCGCGCAAGCTTTGCTTTTTGTTACCCCAGAATACAATCGTTCCATTCCTGGGGTGCTTAAAAATGCTATTGATCATGCATCGCGACCCTATGGTAAAAGTGCATGGGCCGCCAAACCGGCCGGTGTTATTGGCGTTTCAGTCGGTGCAATCGGCACCGCTATGGCGCAACAGCATTTGCGAAATATTCTTGCCTATCTTGATGTGCCAACACTGGGGCAACCAGAGGCATTCATCCACGCCAAAGAAGGTCTGTTCGATGAGCATGGCAATATTGGCGAAGCCAGTAAAAAGTTTTTACAAACCTGGATTGATTCCTACGTTACGTGGGTAAAAAAATACGCGGCCAATTTCAATGAATAAAACTACTATTCCAGCCTTACACCAGCAGCGCGAACGCGCTTTGTCGCGCTGGGATAATGAAGGCGGCGCCATAATAAAGGGCCCGCAGGAAAATGCTCCCGTCGATCAAATGCAGCTGCATACTCCCGATTCGAGTGATGATGAGCGGGCACTCATTAGCAAGCACGTCAACACATTGTCGGATGGACAGGCATGACAGGACCGATTGGAACATCCGTAGCACACCGCGAAATCGCGACGCTAACAGTGAATTTCTTTCCAGGAATGAGGACCTATCGCAAATATTGAAGTTTCAAGTCACTGGATCCACGACAAAAGCATTCGTGGATGGCGCACTACTTATCTAAAATTCACCGGCAAGCTACAGTGAACAGCCGTTGCTGCAATGGCACCTTCCGACACGGCAACACTAATTTGTTTTAGTGAGCAAACAACATCGCCAGCAGCATACAGCCCACGAATATTGGTTTGTTGATCTGAACCTACTTTTATTCCGCCGTGCTTGTCGCAGCGCACACCCATTGCGGTGGCCAAGGCAGAACGTGCATGGCCGCCGGTCATTGGGTACAAGACATCAAAAGGCAAAGAACTACCGTCGCTGAAATGTAATTTTTTATCGTCATTGTTTACCGAAAAACTGGCGCGCTGGGGAGTCTTTTCTATCAACACAATACCTGCTCGAGCCAGTTGTCTACGACCTGCTGTTGCTAACACGCCGCGATCAGGCGGGAATGACGTCATCGACTGCACCGCTAGCAATCAACACGCAACGGCTGTTGATGGTTTTTCGCCCGACGCTGGCAATAAAATATTCCGGCGTCTTTTCTATTTGGCCAACACTGGCTTTTTCAATCGTAACACCGGCATTTTGTGCTTGCAGGCGTAGGCTCGCCAGTAAATCCAGACCGGAAATACTCTCGGAAAAACCAGCTACATCGTGCGATAAAGGAATATTTGCGGCGCGGCTTTCACCACTATCAAACAGTCGCACATTGCGGCGATACCTTGACAGGTATAAGGCAGCCACCACGCCCGCAGGTCCGGCGCCAATGATAAGGCAGTCGCATACCTTTTTATTTTCATCAATGCTTGGCATTAGCAACACTATCCTCACTATTTAGAAATAATAAAGTAGGCCTGCTGTGCTTGATTTATCTGTTCGATTACGCACAGAGAATATTCTAAACATTGGGCATTGTTGGCTTCTATATACTCAAAATGAATCACCATGCCTAAAATCAAACAAGCTATTGATGCCAAAACTGCTGATTTGGCAGCATTTGCCCAAAACAGTGACGGGCAATATTTGACAACCGATCAAGGCGTGCGAATTAATGATGATCAAAATTCATTAAAACTTGGCGAGCGTGGCCCGAGCTTATTGGAAGATTTTATTCTTCGTGAAAAAATTACCCATTTCGACCACGAACGAATTCCAGAGCGCGTAGTACATGCCAGAGGCGCAGCCGCTCATGGTTATTTTCAAGTCTATAAATCGCAGGCGCATTTAACCAAGGCGGCATTTTTACAAGATCCATCGGCTAAAACCCCGGTGTTTGTTCGTTTTTCCACCGTGGCCGGTTCGCGTGGCTCTTCAGACATGGCGCGCGATGTGCGTGGGTTTGCAGTGAAGTTTTATACCGAAGAAGGCAATTACGATTTAGTTGGCAACAATATGCCGGTATTTTTTATTCAAGATGCGGTTAAATTTCCTGATTTGATTCACGCCGTTAAACCCGAACCGCATAACGAAATTCCGCAGGCTGCTTCGGCTCATGACACTTTCTGGGATTTTATTTCCTTGATGCCCGAATCCATGCACATGATTATGTGGGTGATGTCGGATCGTGCCATTCCTCGAAGCCTACGTATGATGGAAGGCTTTGGTGTACACAGCTTTCGTTTTATCACCGCAGAAGGAAAGTCCAGCTTTGTAAAATTTCATTGGAAGCCATTACTGGGAGTGCATTCGGTGGTATGGAACGAGGCCTTGAAAATTTCTGGCCAAGATCCCGACTTTCATCGCCGTGATTTATGGCAAGCCATTGAAGACGGTGACTATCCGGAATGGGAATTGGGTGTGCAAATTGTCGCGGACGAAGACGAGCATAATTTTGACTTCGACTTGCTCGACCCCACCAAACTTATTCCGGAAGAATTAGTACCTGTCCAACGAATTGGCAAGATGGTGCTTAATCGAAACCCAGATAATTATTTTGCCGAAACCGAGCAAGTAGCTTATCACGCCGGGCATTTGGTACCCGGTATAGATTTTACCAATGACCCGCTTTTACAAGGTCGTTTATTTTCTTACACAGACACCCAGCTAATACGGCTGGGTGGGCCCAATTTCCACGAGATTCCCATTAACCGCAGTGTTGCGCCCATGCACAATAATCAGCGTGATGGCTCTATGCGTCAGGCGGTGAACAAAGGCCGCGTGAGCTATTCACCCAATACTCTGGGTGGTGGTTGCCCAATGCAAGCAGGCGCAGATATCGGTGGTTTTGTTAGTCATTTGGAAAAGATCAATGCCAATAAAATGCGTGGTAAAAGCGAAAAATTTTTTGATCACTTCAGCCAAGCTGCCATGTTTTTCAAAAGCCAAGCCGACTGGGAGCAGGAACATATTATAAAAGCGCTGCAATTTGAATTAGGCAAAGTAGAAACCCAGGAAATTAAGGAGCGCATGCTTGGCTTGTTAAATCATATTGACATCACTTTGGCCTGCCGTGTTGCAGAGGGCTTAGGTTGCGGTGTTCCTAAAAAAATAAATTTGCCACTCAATATGAGTGTGCCGGCCGATGCCAATCCCGATGATTACCAGCCGCTGCCCTTGCCAAAATCGATTGGTGTATCAGACGCCTTGAGTATGGCAAATAAACCTGCTGGTGGAATCAAAACTCGTAAAATCGCCATTCTGGCAGCCGATGGTGTTGAAGAAAAGTCATTAGCCGCAATTCAGAAAGCATTGGTGAAGGCTGGCGCGCAAAGCAAGATTATATCGCCACGCGGCGGCGTACTAAAAGGCAGTAATGGCGGCGAAATAAAAATAGATCATAGCCTGCTCACCACCAGCTCGGTGTTGTTCGACGCCGTTTACGTTCCCGGCGGTACAGAAAGTGTGCAGGCATTGTTGAACGCCGCAGAAGCAACGCACTTTATCAATGAAGCCTATAAACATTGCAAAACCATTGCCGCTACCGACGAAGGCTGTGAGTTAGTTGATGCCTCTTATGCAGGTGCAGACCCGGTCGGTGATGAAGAGATAGACCCAGGCATCGTGCTAGGTCGAGATACAAAAATTAGCGACATTGCAGCCCATTTTATTAATGCCATCGCACAACATCGTCATTGGAGCCGAGAGAAAAAGCCTTCGGTACCGGCATAGTTTAATAAGGTTCTGATATCGGTCTAATTTATAAAACAGTAAAAAGTACGAATTGACTTTATTAGAAGAAATTTATGGATTTGAAAAGCGGCTCACCTTTTTGGGTGGTCAAAAATGGTTTGCTACATGCCTATCCACGTCTGCGCGAAGACTTGCAATGCGATGTGCTGGTGGTCGGTGCTGGTATTACTGGCGCTTTAATCAGTGACCATTTGGTGCGGGCAGGAATGAATGTATGCGTGATTGATAGCCGCGAAGCCGGTTGGGGCAGTAGTTCAGCCAGCACGGCATTATTGCAATATGAAATTGATACCGAGCTGCAAGACTTGGCCAAACAATATGGTGAAGCCGATGCAGTACTTGCTTATAAGTCTTGCGAAAAAGCGATTGGCAGTTTGCACAAAATTGCCAAAGGCCTGCGCGGCATTGATTTTCAACCGATGCAAAGCTTGTACTTTGCCAGCCGCTGGTATCACAAAAGCCAGCTAGAAAACGAAGGAAAATTACGCAAAGACAATGGCTTCAAGCTGGAAATTCTAGATCGTGCCGCATTAAACAAGCGCTTTGGCATTGATGCTCCGGTTGCTTTGCTCACTGCCATTGCTGCCGAGACCGACCCCTACCAATTTGCCCATCGCTTGCTGAGTCGAGTTGAAAAACTCGGTGGCCATGTCCATGCACGCACAGCACTTGCCAGTTTCAAACCGGTCCGTGGCGGCGTGCGTGTGGAAACCGAAGACGGAATTATTATTCGCTGCAAACAATTAATTTTTGCCGCCGGTTATGAATCCCAAAAATGGCTAGATCAACGCGTTGCTAGCAACAGGAGCAGCTACGCTTTTGTCAGTGAACCGATGCCGGGCGAATTAGGCGTGCTGAAAAAAACCTTAGTCTGGGAATCTGCTCGGCCTTATCTTTATATGCGTAGTACCGACGACGAGCGTTTATTGGTCGGTGGCGAAGATGATAAATACGATATACCAATGCGTCGCGACGCACGCGTTGCGGGAAAGTCAGAAAAACTGGCGAAGCGCGTGAAGGAAATGTTTCCTGACTTGCCGCTAAAAATTGCTTTTTCCTGGGCTGGCACCTTTGCGGAAACCGATGATGGTCTGCCTTTTTTTGGAACGCACGAACAGCATGGCCCACACGTTCATTTTGCAATGGCCTATGGCGGCAACGGCATTACTTATAGCCTGATTGGCGCAGAGCTACTGCGTGACAAGCTACTTGGTAAAAAGCATCCGTGTGAAAAATTATTCAGCTTTAACCGATTAAAACAAAAATATAAATAATTTCATTTTGTGCGTCATCGCACAGATACAAGTGGTATTTAGACTTTATTATTTGTATATATTTAAGGATTAAATTCAATTGCTGTTTGTATGAACACACAAATTATGCATCACTATCATGAGTTTATTTTATATATTTTCGCTTATTTATCTTTTGGATAAATTATTTTACAAGTTATTATTTGAATGTAGTAGGGCATAGATATTTCCTCCTTATTGCTTTTATAGCGTTTTACAATTCTAAACAATAAACTGGAGAGTTACCGTGCTAAATATTGTGATTTTTTTACTACTTTTTCTAATTACTATCTGTGCATTGCTATTGGTTTTTGGTAGTTATGTTTGGCAACGTAGCAATTTCAGCATACGCACACAATTGTACGATGAACCGTAATTTGAAATTTTAAAGCTTCAAATGTTTTCCCTAAGGCATTACTGTTAAACAAAGGTAACGCGCAATAATTTCACCGTGGCAGGGCGTGACAGCGACAGCATTTGGCGCATCGTTTTAAAGGATTTTCCTTGTTCTACAAGGTTTTGAGCATGCCTAGGGTGCTTACTACGCTGTGTAGTAACTTCGCATAATGTATATTATGTAAAGTAAATATATTGAGATGCCTATTACTGCATCTCCTCCAACTCTCTAATCCGCCGCCTGCATTGTTCTCCACCTAAATGGCTTACTTCAGCCAACAACGCTTCCGACAAGGCCATCAATGCTGCACTGGAATCCCAAACCGATGGCACAGCAACGCGCGCCGACAATACATGTGTGGCTACGCGGACGATTGGTGACAGCCATTGATCGGTTAGAAGAATGATACGAACTTGTCTGCCAGCTGCTGCATTGGCTAAACGAAGCAAACTCGGCTGATAACGGCGAATATCGTAAATCACCAGCACATCGCGTTTGCCCATATCCAGCAATTGATCGCGCCAATTGGATTCTTGTTCTTGTAAATGGCTAACACCGGGCCGTAATATGCGCAACTGAACCGACAAATACAAAGCCAGCGCATCGGTGAACCGGCCGCCAACTAAATGCACGCGTGAGCGCGGATCTGTTAATAGCTGTGCCGCATTATGGAATTCAGTTAAGGTAAGGTTTGCAAATGTTTCGCGTATGTTGCCTTGAACGGCTTCTGCAAAGCCTTGTATGGCTGTTTCTGGCATCCCAGCTTGTTGAGTGGGCATTCCAGGGAATTTACTTAGTGGCGTACTGAGTTGAGCTGCAAGTTCTTCTCGCAATGTGCGCTGAAAATCCATGTATGAGGCATAGCCCATGCGCGCAACAAGCCTGAGCACCGTTGGTGTACTAACACCTACTGAACGCGCCAGTTCCGTGGCACTTTGCAAACCTGCAATCGGATATTCAGACAATAAACGGTGTGCAATTCGCCGTTCCGTGGACGAAAAACTGTCTAGGCCTTCTCTTAACTTCTCAGCAATAGACTGGCTGCTCATGTTGCTCCAATTGGGTATTGACAGGCTTATGGTTTTGTTAGAGTATTAACAATCGTTGCGTATTTAGCAATAGTTGTAATTATTATTACTGATTAGGTGAGTGTATTTCCAGCCCAAATGATAGCTCTGCTAAGCCAAATTTAAGCGATTCAGCGAGTGTTTACCGTGCCCAAGGCAAAGGCTGTTATATCTTACTTTGTGAACATGCAAGTAATTTTATACCTATTTATTATAATAACTTAGGACTTAATCTTGATAATTTACATAAACATATAGCCTGGGACATTGGTGCCCTTGAAGTGGCCAAAATCATGGCTGATGTGCTTGATGCACCACTAATCTATGCCAATTACTCACGTTTGTTGTTAGATCTCAATCGCGAATTACAAGCAACAGATTCTATTGTGGAATTGAGCGAAGATATAGTGATACCTGGCAATCAATCGCTGTCGGAAGCCGAACGTCTGCACCGTCAACAGCTTTACACACCTTTTCACGATGACGCAGAACGCTTGATTACCGAAAGACTGCAAACGGGTAATCCGCTCATGGTGATTTCTATGCATTCGTTTACACCGGTTTATCACGGCGAAAAGCGGCCGTGGCATATTGGTGTGTTGTCGAACACCGACCGGCGCTTAGCAGACGCTTTATTGGGCGTACTTAGCGCTGAATCTGAGCTTATTGTTGGTGATAATGAACCCTATGCCCCCACCGATGGCGTGTATCACAGCATGGCACTGCATGGTGAAAAACACGCCCTGCCCTGCGTTATGTTGGAAATACGCAATGATTTAATTGCAGATCAGCAATCTCAAGCTGATTGGGCAGAGCGCTTAGCTAAAGCCATTCAAACTGCATCAGCACACCTCAACACCCCACTTTCCGTACTACAACCAGGAACTACCAATGACTGAGCCTTCCTTAAGTTTTGAAGCCCTAAAAAGCGCTGTTGCCGCCGGTGAGATTGATACCGTGTTGGCTTGCATGGTAGACATGCAAGGACGATTGATTGGCAAGCGCTTTCAGGCTGAGTATTTTTTAGATAGCGGCTATGAAGAAACCCATTGCTGCAATTATTTATTAGCCAACGACATCGACATGGAGCCAGTTCCAGGCTATGCCGCTGCCAGCTGGACTAAAGGCTATGGCGATTTCGTGCTAAAACCGGATTTAGCCACCATGCGCCGTGTGCCTTGGCTGGAAGGCACCGCTTTGGTTTTATGCGATGTGCAAGACCACCACAACCACGATCTTCCGCACAGCCCGCGCGGCATTTTAAAGCGGCAAGTACAGCGTTTAACCGAGCGCGGCTACACCGGCATGTTCGCCTCTGAACTTGAGTTTTATTTGTTCAATGAAAGCTATGAAGACATTCACGAGAAAAATTACCGCAACCCGAAAACTGCCGGATACTACATCGAAGATTACAACATTCTACAAACCACTCGCGAAGAACCGGTGATGCGAGCCATACGTAAACACCTGCAAGCGATTGGTATTCCAGTTGAAAATTCAAAGGGTGAATGGGGCCCAGGCCAAGAAGAAATCAACGTGCGTTATTGCGATGCGCTAACTATGGCCGATCGCCATGTGATTATTAAACATGCCTGCAAAGAAATTGCTTTGTTGCAAGGAAAATCAATTACTTTTATGGCTAAATGGCGTTATGACCTTGCTGGCTCAAGCAGCCATATCCATAATTCATTATGGAGCTTAGACGGCAAAACACCGTTGTTTTTTGATGCCGAAAAAGAATTCGGCATGACCGATTTAATGCGCTCTTGGGTAGCAGGGCAATTGAAATATGCCAACGACATCACCTGCTTTCTCGCGCCATACATTAACTCTTACAAACGCTTTCAAGTAGGCACCTTCGCACCTACCCGCGCCGTGTGGAGCCGCGATAACCGCACTGCTGGCTTTCGTTTATGTGCTGAGGCTAGCAAAGGCATTCGTATTGAATGCCGAATTGGTGGTGCCGATTTAAATCCCTATTTAGCCTTTGCGGCATTGATTGCGGCAGGCTTGGCTGGTATTGATGAGAAGCTCACGCTAGCCGCGCCATTTGAAGGCGATGCCTATGGCGGTGAAAAACTGCCTGAAGTGTCGAAAACCTTGCGTGAAAGTACTATTGCATTGAAAAACTCAGCAATGCTTCGCGAAGCGCTAGGCAATGAAGTGGTTGACCATTACGCGCACACGGCGGACTGGGAACAATTAGAATCTGATCGACGCATTACCGATTGGGAATTACAACGCGGCTTCGAACGCTATTAATCAAAAAAGAGAATCAAATGACCTTAAGTACACAACTTATTTCACCGGTCGATGGCGGTGTTTTTGCGGAACGCGCTTTTGCAACACCGCAGCAAATTGACGCAGCTTTATCGGCAGCACAAATAGCGCAAGCAAAATGGAAAGGTACACCTGTTGCCGATCGTGCCGTTTTTTGCCTTGCAATCGTAGATGCCATGGTGGCCATGAAAGAGGATATTGTGCCGGAATTAGCCTGGCAAATGGGCCGTCCTATCCGCTATGGTGCTGGCGAAGTGCGTGGCTTTGAAGATCGTGCGCGGCATATGATTAGCATTGCGGCTAGTGCCTTAGCTGATATTGAAATCACTGAAAAAACCGGCTTTAAGCGCTACATACGGCGTGAGCCGTTGGGCACGGTATTTGTGGTGGCACCATGGAATTACCCTTACCTTACGGCTGTGAATTCAATCATTCCAGCACTGATGGCCGGCAATGCGGTGATCTTGAAACATGCCTCGCAAACACTGCTGGTGGGTGAGCGTTTTGCCAAAGCCTGCGCCGATGCAAAACTGCCCGAAGGACTATTCTGCAATCTTGTTTTAGACCATGTTCAAACCGCAGAAATCATTGGCTCGGGGCTAGTTAATCAAGTTAACTTCACTGGCTCGGTGGGCGGTGGAAAAGCCATGGAAGCCGCGGCAGTTGGGCATTTCTTAGGCATGGGCCTAGAGCTTGGCGGCAAAGATCCGGCGTATGTGCGCGCCGATGCTGATATTGCCCATGCAGTTGAAAACTTAGTCGATGGAAGCTTCTTTAATTCCGGACAAAGCTGCTGCGGTATTGAGCGTATTTATGTGGATAAAAGCGTTTATCCTGAGTTTGTTGACCGCTTCGTTGCACTAACCAAAACCTATGTATTGGGCAGCCCACTTGATGAAGCCACTACACTTGGCCCTGTTATTAAACCTTCAGCCGCCGAGTTTGTGCGTGGCCAAATTAAACAGGCTATTGAGATGGGCGCAAATGCCTTAATTGATGCGAGTTTAT
Source organism: Arenimonas sp. (assembly GCA_031428155.1). Lineage (GTDB taxonomy): Bacteria > Pseudomonadota > Gammaproteobacteria > Xanthomonadales > Xanthomonadaceae > Arenimonas. The sequence continues at coordinate 64,801 of JANPOU010000003.1, forward strand.
TTCCTGCCAACAAAGAAGGCACAGCCTATCTTGCGCCGCAAGTTTTGGTGGATGTAAATCATCAAATGTCAGTGATGCGCGATGAAAGCTTTGGTCCTGTGGTCGGCATTATGTCGGTTGAAAGTGATGCGCAAGCCATAGAACTGATGAACGACAGTGAGTTTGGTTTAACGGCCTCGATTTGGACAAAAGATCTTGCTGCCGCCGAACGCATTGGCGACCAAATCGAAACCGGCACAGTATTTATGAATCGCTGCGACGCCCTAGACCCAGCATTGGTTTGGACTGGCGTTAAAAATACCGGCCGTGGTGCAACACTAGCAAGCGTTGGCTATGAACATTTAACACGCCCTAAATCCTTTCACCTTCGTCACGAGATTTAATATGACTCCGACAGCAAACTGGAATTACCCAACCCCGATTAAATTTGGTGTGGGCCGCATTAAAGAACTGGCTGAACATTGCCGCGCTAATGGCATTGAACGGCCATTATTAGTGACTGACAAAGGCTTAGCGAATGCGCCTATTACACTCGCTGCTTTGCAATTATTGAAAGATGCAGGGCTTGGCGCCGCTTTATTTTCCGATTTAAAACCAAACCCGATTGAAGCCAATCTGCAGGCCGGATTGCTGGCCTATCATGCTGGCAATCACGATGGTGTGGTGGCCTTCGGCGGCGGCAGTGGTTTGGATATGGGCAAACTGATTGCATTTATGAGCGGACAAACCCGCCCCATTTGGGATTTTGAAGACATTGGCGATTGGTGGACCCGTGCCGACAGCAACGGCATTGCGCCCGTTATAGCCGTTCCAACAACCGCAGGCACTGGTTCGGAAGTGGGCCGTGCAGGTATTCTCACCGACGAACGTACACATACCAAACGCATTATCTTTCATCCGAAAATGATGCCGCGTGTGGTGATATGCGACCCAGAATTAACCGTTGGTATGCCGGCGTTCTTTACATCTGGCACCGGTATGGATGCCTTCTCGCATTGCTTAGAAGCGTATTGCGCGCCTGGCTTCCACCCAATGGCCGACGGCATAGCAGTTGAAGGTATGCGTTTAATACTCAAATCTTTGGTGAATGCTTACCGTAACCCTACTGATCTGGAAGCGCGCTCCGATGTGATGGCTGCCGCTGCCATGGGCGCTACCGCGTTTCAGAAAGGCTTGGGTGGTATGCATGCCCTCGCCCACCCCATTGGCGCCATTCATGATGCACACCACGGCATGACTAACGCAACACTTATGCCGTATGTCTTGCAGTTTAATCGCAGCGCCATTGAAGAACGCATCACCCGGCTTTCGGCTTATTTGGGCTTAGAGAATCCTAGCTTCGAGAGTTTTCTAGCCGCTGTGCTAAAGCTTCGCGAAGACGTGAACGTGCCGCATACCTTGCTTGATTTAGGCATTACCGATAGCCATGCCGAGATGATTGCCGAGATGGCGGCTGTTGATCCATCGGCGGGCAGCAACCCGATTGCATTCACCAAAGAAGCTGCAGCGAAAGTTTTCGCGTCAGCAATGTCTGGGTCATTATAAATAATACTGGACTGTTTACAAACGCAAGGATGTGATTACTATAGAGCAGGGTTTAGTTAAAAGAAATTCAGGGACAGATTGAACAAGAAATAAAAAAGATGCGCTTTGCCACGGATTGTGCAAAGCCTGTCACCGAAAAAGGTCATTCGCTATTTCATTCACACGTGGGGAGAGAGTAATGAGTTCAACATCACCAAACGGTGCCAACAGTCATCATGATGAAGACACCAAGCAGCTACACAGTATGGGCTACGCGCAAGAGCTAGCTAGAAACATGAGTAGTTTTTCAAACTTTGCTATTTCGTTTTCAATCATCTGCATACTTTCTGGCGGTATTAACTCGCTAGCACAGGCCACCTCCGGCGCTGGCGGTGCAGCAATCGGTATTGGCTGGCCATTAGGTTGTTTAATCTCAGCAGTATTTGCTGTTGCCATGGCGCAGATCAGCTCTGCATTTCCAACTGCGGGCGGGCTATACCACTGGGGTTCAATTTTAGGCAACCGCTTTACTGGCTGGCTAACTGCTTGGTTTAATTTATTAGGCTTAATTACCGTTCTAGGTGCAATTAACGTTGGTACTTATTACTTTTTCCTAGGTGCATTTGGGCCAGCTTTAGGGATTACAGATAGTTTGAATACGCTGGTTATCTTCTTAAGTATCCTCACTGGTTTGCAAGCATTATTTAATCACTTCGGCATTAAGTTAACGGCTAAGTTAACAGACTTTTCTGGCTATTTGATACTTGCTACTGCGGCCCTGTTAACTGTTACTTGTATTGTTAGTGCGTCTAGTCTGGATTTTGCGCGCCTATTTACCTTTTCAAACTATTCTGGCGAAGCTGGTGCCAATGTATGGCCGTCAGTATCTAATGGCTGGATTTTTGCTTTAGGTTTATTGCTACCTATTTACACCATCACCGGCTATGATGCCTCTGCGCACACGTCGGAAGAAACCAAAAACGCAGCCGTATCTGTACCTCGCGGCATGATTTCATCCGTGCTTTGGTCTTCTGTATTTGGATACATCATGTTGTGTTCGTTTGTGATGTTGATACCAAACATGGACGATGCAGCTAAACAAGGCTGGAATGTATTCTTCTGGGCGATGGATAGCCAAGTCAATCCAAACTTGAAAATGCTGATTTATGTAGGCATCTTTCTGTCGCAGTTTTTATGCGGTTTGGCCACAGTAACGTCATTGTCGCGTATGAAGTTTGCATTTGCTCGCGATGGCGGCCTGCCATTTTCCAAATCTTTGGCATCAGTCTCACCAAAATACCGCACGCCAGTTCACGCCATATGGGCAGGCGCCATTTTGTCCGTGTTGTTTGTGTGGGGTGCTAAGTTGATTGAATCAGGCGGCACAACTCCGGTGTACACCATAGTAGTGTCTTGCACAGTGATCTTCTTGTTCTTTTCATTTGCTATTCCAATTGCCTTGGGTTTGTTTGCACATGGCACACACAAATGGCCGAAAATGGGCCCTTGGGATATTGGCGGTGGCTTGTTTAAACTTTTCGCCTTCCTTTCCATTGTTGCGATGATTGCCATTTTCATCATCGGCGTTCAACCACCGAATGCTATGGCACTTAAAATCACCATTGGGTTCTTTATTTTGACGGCTATTGTATGGTTTGCTTTTGAAAAACGTCGCTTTAAAGGTCCACCAATTGGTGATGCGATTGCTCAGCGCCAAGCAGATATTGCTGCCGCAGAAAAAGCATTAAATGGTTAAGTAAGTTGTAAAGTAGTACAAAAAACGGAGCGCTTAGCGCTCCGTTTTTTTATTGCTGTTAGTATATATAAATGAATGACTCTAAAACCTTTTTGATCCTTGGCGGCACCGGCATGGTTGGCCAACAGCTTGTATCGCAGGCTTTGGCCTCGAGCCAAGTAGCTAGAATCATTGCACCAACGCGTAAGAATTTAAAACCGCATAATAAATTGTCCAATCCAATTATGGATTACAACAAGCTGCCAAACTCAGCAGAATGGTGGCGAGCAGATGCCGTTCTGTGCGCGCTCGGCACAACCATTAAGCAAGCGGGCAGCAAACAACAATTCCGCCATGTTGATTACCAATACGTGATGCAGTCAGCACAATTAGCTCGCTCTGTCGACACATCGTGTTTTGTGCTGAACTCATCGCTTGGCGCGGATGCAAGCGCCAGTAATTTCTACCTGAAAGTGAAGGGCGAGCTTGAGCGCGACTTAAATAAACTTGGATTTGAATCCTTAACCATCATTCGCCCTTCCCTATTGGATGCTGGCGATCGACCAGAAGCGCGCTTTGGCGAACAAATCGGCTTATGGTTTAGCAAGCGATTGTCTGTGATTATTCCAAAGCGGTATCTGCCCATTTCAACAGAAAATGTGGCTCGTGCCATGTTGAGTGCGGCGTTAGAAGCAAAACCTGGTTTGCATATTATTGAATCGGAACAACTGCATTATTGAATTGAAAAGTTGCATATCTGAATTTAGACTACGTAAAACCTATACTTTTGGCCAGCCTTATGAAATGTAGGCGAGCCACGCGTTCATCGGTAGATACAGGCTAAACCTTGACCATGGTCGCGAGTCAAGGTTTTATTAAAAAAACTAATCTAGGTTTTGCATCGCCACTCCAGTTGCCCGCTCCAGGTCTACATAGGCGACTCGAAGTG
>JANPOU010000004.1:0-190271 GCA_031428155.1 Arenimonas sp.
GAGCCGCTGTCTAATCCTTTTTGTACGTCTTGGCAGATTTGTACATCTTCGTCTTGCACCACATCGGAAAATTCCAGGTCGCGCACGCGGCGTGCATCGTCTTTATCGCCTTGGCTGGCGGTATAGAAAAAATCAAACTCAACTCGGCAGCGGTTGTTCGGCAATGGCAACACTCGGTTGGTTTGCAAGCGGCCAGGCAAAATATTCAGCATGGTATTCGGGTACATAAAATAATACAGCGCATCGCCGGAGCCGTATAAATCATCGCCGCTTTCCAGTGGGCTAAATTGCATCGAATGCCACTGGCTGGTGGTGGTTACGTAGCTGCGGTAATCCAGCAGTTTGTTGAGCTCTGGGTGCACATGCGGCACGTGGTAGCCTTCCAGATAATTATCGACATAGGTTTTCCAGTTGCAGTCAATGTCGTAGCTTAAATGCTGATGAAAATGCAGATCGGCGAGTTTGTAACCGCTTTGTGCCAAACGTTCGGCAATGCCTTCAACGTATTGTTCAAAATCCGGCGCATCTTCAACCGCGGCAAATACTAAGCCTTCAAATTCACGTACCTGCAATTCCGGCAAGCGAATTTTGCTCACATCAAAATCTTCCACGTCTTTCATTTCAGTGGCGGTGCGCAGGCTGCCGTCTAAGTTATACGTCCAGCCGTGATAACGGCAACGCAATTGCTTGGCACCTTTACCCGAGCATTGCGCAATCGGTCCGGCGCGGTGTCGGCACACATTGTGATAACCGCGCATGCCTTGCTCGGTATGCACCAAAATAATCGGCAGTTGCCCCAGCACAGCCACCACATAATCACCCAGCTCAGCCATCTGCGATTGATGACAAACATACTGCCAATGCCGGTTGAACACTGCCAGTTGATCGACGGTGTTCATTTCGCCGCCGCTATAAAAGTGCGCGGGCAGGGCGGTGGCGGTAGCTAGTGCCTGTGGTGCAAGTTCCGCGCTTGGCAAGTTTAATGGCATAGCATTAGGCTTTTGGTGCTTGCCAACCGCACTGCTGGTCTTTGTTCTGTTCTTTAAGCCATGTTTGCAGTGGAGCAAAATATTCCAGCACGGCCGAGCCATCCATTTCTTCTTTACCGGTTAGTTCTTTCATGGTCTTCTGCCACGGCTGGCTGGAACCTTTGCTCAGCATCGCCCAGTAGCGCTTGCCGGCTTCTGGGTTGTTTGCAAAATTGCATTGGTATAGCGGACCTTTGTAGCCAGAGGTATCACATAACGCTTTGTAGAACTGGAACTGCAAAATGTGCGACAGGAAATAACGGGTATAAGGTGTATTGCCAGGCACATGGAATTTCGCACCGGCATCGAAGAATTCCTCACCGCGTGCAGAGGCGGGTGCAACGCCTTGGTATTTGGCTTTCAGCTGCCACCAAGCCGCATTGTATTGAGCCGGCTTAATCGAACCGTCGAATACGCCCCAGCGCCAGCGGTCAATCATCAGGCCGAACGGCATAAACGCTACTTTCGCCAAGGCCATACGCATCTGGCCGTTAATCACCGCTTCATCGCTAACGGCTGGTTTATCAACCAAGCCGATGGAATTGAGGTAATCAGGGGTCATAGACAACACGATGGTATCGCCGATGGCTTCATGGAAACCATCATGCGCGCCGCCTTGGAATAGCAGGGGCAGCTTGTTGTAGGCAAGGTAGTAATAGACATGACCGTATTCGTGATACAGCGTGGTCAGCTCTTCCTCGCTAGGCGTAATGCACATCTTGATGCGCACATCGCCTTTCAAATTCATATCCCAAGCACTGGCGTGGCATACCACATCGCGGTCACGTGGCTTGATGAACTGAGCATTTTTCCAATGTGATTCAGGCAGCTTTGGCATGCCTAGCCCGGTATAAAAACTCTCCGACAGACGGCCCATTTCTTTGGCATGCTCTAAGTCAGCCTCGTAGCTGATATCAGCAATTTTGATTGGCGAAAGCGATTTCGCACCACCTGCTTTTGCCAACATGTCGGTGTAGGTTTTATCATGATGCGCTTGCAACACGCTGGTAATGTCAAGGCTGCCAACGCCTTTATAAGGTTCAACGATTGGCCATAAGCTAGACCAGTTTTGTTGCCAGAGGTTGCCAGTCAGATGCGCCGGTATCATGCCGTTGATCTGGCCCTTATCGCCATATTTCTGCACCAGTTTATTCTTGGTGTAGCACTGCAATTCTTTATACAGCGGTTCAACCTGGCCCCACAGGCGGTCACTTTCTGCTTGGAAATCGGCTGGGCTCATGTCGTAGCCGGAGCGCCACAGTTCGCCGGTATTACCGAAGCCAAGGTCTTTGGCGCCTTGATTGGACAGTTCGGTGAAGCGTTGGTATTCCTTGCGCATCGGAACGGAAATGGTGTGCCAGCCATTCCAGGCATTCAGCTGTTGATCATAGCTGCTGGTGGAATCGGCGAGGATTTTCGATACAGCACCGATATCCAGACAGCTGTCGGGCTTGGCTTTATCTGGGCAGTATTTGCCAGATCCGTACATACCTTCAAGCTTGGTTGCAATACCGGTCAGTTCGGCCAGCGCTTTCGGATCGTTCGGTGGTGGAAGTGTAACGCCAACTTTCAGAAGATGCAGGGCGCGCGCGGTTTCAGGCGTCATTTTGGCGTCGGCGGGAAAGCTTTTGGCCTTGGCAATGTATTTGCTCATCATGCTCAAATAGCGTTCGTTGGTTTTGGCAGAAATGCGCTCAGAATCACTGTTGATATAAGTAGCGGCTAGCCATTGCGCAGAGGTGATTTCAGGGTAAGCTTCGGTCAGCTCGCGGTTAACGCGTGCGATGAATTCATCAGCACTTTCATTGTTATAAGCAGTTTCAGTCCCTGCGATTTCAACACTCTTTTGTTTGCAGGCACTTAGGCTGAGCAGGCTGGCTGAAATGGCGAAAGCTAGGAAAATACGTTGTGGTTTCACAGGAACTCCAAAGTCGGTAAATACGAGTGTATCGATGATATCAGGCTTCGCGAGCGGGCTGTAGGGTCTCAGGAAGTGAAAGTGGCAATATTCCGCATTCAAATAAAAACTGTTGCGCATCTTCAGCATCGCGTTCATACCATGCGCGCGCAGAGCCTAAACGAAAGGTGTAGCCCCACAAATCCATATCCGCGCAGGCTCGTTCAAAACCAAAGCCGTTAATACAGTTGGCCAATAGCAGTTGCAAATAACAGCTGGCATCTTCCTCGGCAACAGAGTCTGTGGCGTCGGTATGCACTTGGGCGCGACGCTCGGGTGGCAGTACGATTAAATGGCAGGATTCGTGCAATAAAGAATGCACCGGTGTATCGCGGCGCACATACACGTTTGAGCCGATGATGCCAGCTTCACATTCGCCCCAGAAACTACCGGGTATTGGCACGCCATCATCAACAACACAGAGCTGCAATGAAAAACAGCCCAGTAAAAACTGGGCTTGTTCGATGTCTATGTCGCAAATGCGAACAACGGCTGCGGTGTTTTCAACAGCCATTATTTAGTGTTTGTCAGGCAAAACAATTTGAATATCTAGCATTTCTTGAATGCCATCCTTGTCTTTTTCAAAATTGACTTTCACCGACTCATCATTCACTTGCACATATTTCTTAATCACTTCCAACAACTCGCTACGCAGGCGCGGCATGTAATCCGGCTGGTTGCGGTCGGAACGGCTTTGGCTAACCAAAATCTGCAAACGATTTTTAGCGGTTGTTGCTGAGCCAGGCTTGCTGTCGAGTTTTTCTAATTGGTCAATAATATTGCGCAATAATCCCATGGCTTATGCTCCAAAAATCTTTGAGAAAAAACCTTTTTTCTCAACGGTGGTGAAGCGCATCGGACGTTCTTCGCCCAATATTCGTGCTACTGCATCGGTGTAAGCTTGCCCAGCTTGCGATTCTTCATCCAAAATAACGGGATTGCCCGAGTTGGAAGATTGCAACACTTCCGGCGATTCTGGCACAACGCCCACCACTTTTAAGCCTAAAATTTCTTCCACATCGCTAATAGAAAGCATTTCGCCTTTTTCAACGCGCGCTGGATTGTAGCGAGTTAGCAACAGATGCTCGATGATACGTTCACCGTTCTCGGCTTTTTTGGTTTTTGATGCCAGAAGCCCCAAGATGCGGTCGGAATCGCGTACCGAGGACACTTCAGGATTAACCACCACCACCGCGCGATCAGCGTAATACATGGCCAAGAATGCACCTTTTTCAATGCCTGCTGGTGAATCGCATAAGATAAATTCAAAGCCTTCATCGCGTAAGCCGTTCAATACTTTTTCCACGCCTTCTTTGCTGAGCGCGTCTTTGTCGCGGGTTTGCGAAGCAGCTAAAACATACAGATTATCGAAGCGTTTGTCTTTGATCAATGCTTGTTTCAAGCTGGCTTCGCCATGTACCACATTCACGAAATCGTACACTACGCGGCGTTCGCAACCCATAATCAAATCTAAGTTGCGTAAACCCACGTCGAAGTCGATGACCACGGTTTTTTTACCAGCTTTGGCCAATCCACAGGCAATGCTTGCGCTTGATGTGGTTTTTCCAACGCCGCCTTTACCGGATGTCACTACAATAATTTCTGTCAAAACTGCTCTCCTTAGATGTCTTAGGTATTTTTATTTGGATTAGGTTAATTCTTCAATGCGTAACTGATCTTTTTCAAGCCAAATCTGCACGGCTTTGCCGAGCAATTTTTTTGGCACTTCATCAAGCACACGATACGTTCCGGCAATGGCGACGAGTTCCGCATTAAATTCGCGGCAGAAAATGCGTGCTTGAGTATTGCCAGATGCACCGGCTAAAGCGCGGCCACGCAATGGCCCATAAATATGGATAGAGCCATCGGCTATGGCTTCAGCGCCAGCACCAACCATCGCGCATACGGTTAAATCGCGATTGGCGGCATACACTTGCTGCCCTGAGCGTAGCGGCTGTGTTTGTAGCATGCCAGGCTCTTGCGGCGCAGCTACCGTAACAACAACAGGTTCAACAGCTACAGGCGCTTGTGCTTGCTTCGTTGGTGGCATTTCAGCACTATTTTCGCGTTCATAGCTGCTACGAAATTTGGCCAATAGCGGCAAACCCACTTGATTGGCCAATTGCTCGATAGCGGGTGTGCCATAGGCAATAGCCACAGGATGCACACCGGTAAGGCGTAAGCCATCAATCAGTTGTTCGGTAATATCAAGGCTTGGGCACTGAGACAGTGCGCTAAAATCCAAAATAATCGCGGTGTTTTGAAATAGCTTCGGTGCTCGCGAAACGCGGTCGCGCATTTCATCGCATAAAGCAGCAATATCTAAGCTTTGAACACGTAGATTGGCAATGCCCACTTGCCCGAATTTCACTTCCCCAGATTGTTCGTAGCTCACCGCTTTATTGGGCATATTAAGTTCCCGTGGCTAGCTGAGTATGACCAATTGGTCGTTGTCGCTGTTGAAGCCAAGGCATTTTCGGCAGTGTTTGCCCGTAGGTATGCTTAACAAAGCTATAGCAACATAAGGCTTTAAATAACATGACCGCACGCAGTGGGCTTTCATTCATTTGATGCTGGCCCACTTCATGAAAACCAAAGCTGCCATGAAAGAGTAGGGCTGGGTGAGTGCTTTGTTCCATAAACACTTCGGCCACAATAGCCGGTGCGCGAACCTCAGCAAAGCTCAATACATCGGCATAGAACAAGCGGCCAATACCAACACTGCGCTGGCCTTTGGCAATCACAATGCGGTCAACATACACAAACTGTGTGTAGTGCTGCTTAAACCAATTAAAGTTACTGCTATCGTATTTAGCGTCTTGATTTAATGCAATTAGAAAACCAACCAAACAATTATCCGATTCGGCCACTCGGAAATAGTCGGCATTTTGCCAAAAATACTGTATTTGCGTTTTATTCATCGGCAAAATCCCGCTGCCGGCGGCGTTATTCATGGCCAAAATGGCGTCCAGCTCGTGCTCTTGCACGTCGCGGATCATAATCGACATCGAGACTACTCCAACAAATTAAAAACACCCTAAATACAACGTGTATTTAAGATTCAATGGCAAATTATCGCATGGAGTTCACGGGCACGGTTAGAGTTTTCACGTAAAAAACTGTCAATCCATGACTTTTGGCTATCTCAATGCCTAACATTTAGGATTATCATGGACTTATGAACACACGGTTAAACCATCAACAGTTATTACGCTACGCAGGACTATTTACCTGGGTGATGGTGGGTATTCCGCTGGTTTATGCTTGGCATCAAGGTTTGGCTGAGAATGGATTGTTGTCGCGCTCAATGATGGGCTGGGTCTTGTCTTTCTTAGCGTTTGGCGCACTGTATGTGTTGGTGGCATCTAAATTAAGTATTTATCGGCGAGGCTGGCGCGACGGCCTGTATTTATTTTTCTTAACCCTGTCGGCGGTGGCGGTGAGTTATTACTCATCGACAGGGCTTGGCAGCGTATTGCTAATGGTGATTGCTGGTATTTTGCCGTGGATATTACCGCTTTCATTTGGCCTAGTTTGGTTGGTGATCAGCCATTTAACGGTTATTCCGGTGTTTGTGTTCGGGCCGATGGACCTCACATGGTGGGAAGCCTTAATGCAAAGCTTGCTGTATGCAGGCTTTTCCACCTTTGTTTTCGTAACTGGCTATGTGGCTAAATTGCAGGCCGCAGCCAGAGAAGAGCAGCGGCGTTTAAACGCCGAATTGCGCGCTACGCGAACCTTATTAGCTGAAAATTCGCGTGTGGGTGAGCGCTTGCGCATCTCGCGCGAGTTGCACGATTTGCTGGGCCACCACCTCACAGCGCTAAGCTTGAATCTTGAAGTGGCGGGGCATCTCACTGAAGGCGTTGCACAAGAGCATGTTAAACAAAGCCATGTGTTAGCTAAATTATTGTTATCTGATGTTCGCGAGGCTGTTTCGGAGATGCGCCATGGTGGTAGCATTGATATCTTGGCTAGCATTGAACCTTTGTTATTGTCTGTACCAAATTTGCAGATTACGCTGATTGCTGATTCAAGCTTGCGTTTGGAAGATCCCGCCCAAGCCCAGGTTTTATTGCGTTGTGTGCAAGAATTAATTACCAATACCATTAAACATGCCAGTGCAAAAAAAGTAGAATTGACTTTACAAAAACTGGATAATTTATTGATTTTAAAGTCGGAAGACGATGGTATTGGCGTGGAATTGGCTAAATTAGGCAATGGCTTGCAGGGCATGAAAGAACGTGTTGCAGAGTTAAATGGCCAAATGCTGATACAAACCTCACCGAATCATGGGTTTAGTGTGAGTATTACCTTGCCATTGGGGGCATAAAAATGATTAAAGTAATGTTGGTTGATGACCAAACCTTGGTGCGTCAAGGGGTTAAGTCCTTGTTGTCGTTGGCAGATTCCATAGAAGTGGTGGCTGAAGCCAGTGATGGGCAGCAAGCCATTGAGCTTATACCCAGCATTAAACCGGATGTGGTTTTGATGGATATGCGCATGCCGGTTAAATCCGGCCTGGAAGCCATTCAAGAACTCAGTGCTCTTAAACAATTGCCACCCACCATTATATTAACCACCTTCGACGACGATGAATTGGTTTTGGCCGGTGTTAAAGCTGGCGCTAGAGGCTATTTACTCAAAGATGTGAGCTTAGAGCAATTAGTAAGCGCGATTCATGTGGTGTCCAAGGGTGGTTCTTTGGTGCAGCCAGCCATGACTCAACGTTTGTTGTCGGGTCTTGAGAGCATGAACAACCAGTTTGTCAGCTTAGATCGCCCAGATCCGCTAACTGAGCGAGAAACGGAGATATTGCGGCTGATGGCGGGTGGCTTTTCCAACAAAGAGATTGCTAATTCCCTACATGTGGCCGAAGGGACCATCAAAAACCATGTATCCAACATTTTATCTAAACTGGGTGTGCGTGACCGAACGCGGGCAGTATTGAAAGCCTTTGAAATGAAAATTGTATAAGCTCAAGCGGTAAAAAAGTGCTGGCTAGGGGCTAACTCTTTTGGATTTTAGGTGGTATCCTTAAAGGCTGATTGCCCATAGGGCTAGCTTGTTCTTGGAGAGAGTGTTTAATGAATCGAATTTATGAATTTTTGATTTCTTTGGTCGTGGTAGTGGTTTTATTCGCTAGCGTGGCATTATTTCTGCCTGCGTCACGTACCGTTGTCAATAAAATTGAAAGTAACCGTCCAATCGGCACCGTATATGATGTGTTGAACGGATTTAGCCGCTTTGACGAGTGGAATACCTTGCGTTCAGATCGCATGTTGAAATCGCAAGTGAGCGATCCAGCCACAGGCGTTGGCGCAAGCATGAGTTACAGCTCATTAAATCGTTCAACTGGCAAAGGAAAGTGGCAGTTGGTTGAAAGTGAACTCGAAAAGAAAATCAAATTTGATATCGATGACAGCTCGCAAGGCTCTAACAAGACTATGACCATTGAGCTTGAGCGCACTGGGCCATTAAAGAAAAACGTCGCTATTGTGCAAACCTACAAAGTGAAGTACGGCTGGAATCTATTTGGTCGATATGCGGGTTTATATGTTGAGCGCAATATTGGCGATCAAATGAAAGCTGGCACTAAACGCCTAAGCACCTTTTTGGCCACTATTCCAAAGCTTTCCTACGCAGACCGCGAGCAGCCAATTAGCTTTGTTGATGTGCCTGCTACCAATGCCTTGGTTTCCACTGTCATCGCCAAGCGTGACAATAATGAAATCGCCACTGCAATCCTAAATAAAATGGCATGGATTAATCGGATTATTGCGGCAAATGGCTTGCAAGCAAATGGCCCAATGCGCATTGTAACCAACGAATTCACTTCTGATTCATACAGTTTTGATGTGGTTCAGCCGGTTGCTAAAGCTGGCCAGTCTGAAGGCGAGTGGGATGTTAAAACGGAGCAAGAAGTTACTTTAGAGCAATTTCCTGCAGGCCGCGCCGCAACCACCGATTACACCGGCTATGCCACTGGCTTAGAGTCTGAGCGTCAAGTGGTGCGTGCTTGGGCATTGGTTAACGGTGCCTCAACCCGTGATCGCGCCTATGAAGAGTACTTAGTGCCTGTGCAACAAATGATGACTGAAGATGCAAAATTTAAGGTCTATTGGCCAATTAAATAATCCAATTAAAAGAGCGGGCTTAGCCCGCTTTTTTTATGGGCAGTTTTTTTTCGCGCCGCTTTTCTATACACTGAACAAAAGCACTGGGAACTCTGCATGATTCAGGCGCAAGGCCTACGAAAAAAGTTTGCTGCAATCTTTGCCGTTCAAGACTTTTCATTTCAAGTAGAAAAGGGCGAAATTGTGGCATTACTCGGCCCAAATGGCGCGGGCAAAACAACCTGCATGCGTATGCTGAGCGGCTACTTAAAGCCCGATGCTGGTGAGGCATTCATTGCCGGCCATAACAGCAGTAAGCATGCAATACTTGCCAAGCGCCAATTAGGCTATCTTGCTGAGCATGCCCCAATCTACAAAGAACAGGGTGTTTTGTCATTTTTAAACTTTGTAGCAAGGGCGCGCGGCTTTTCGAAATCCCAAGCCAATAGCATTGTTGACGATATTTTTAATAGCCTTAATTTAAACTCAATCGCCTTACAGCCGATTCATACTTTGTCGAAAGGCTCAATGCGGCGTGTGGCACTTGCGGCGGCAGTCATGCATCGTCCGCCGGTACTTTTGCTAGATGAGCCCACTGATGGCTTGGATCCAATTCAAAAAAATGTAGTCAGAAACTTGATACAAAGCTTATCGAAAAATAGCGCAATCATCATGAGTACGCATCAGATTGATGAAGTGCTTTCACTTTGCCCGCGCACTATTATTATGGCCAAAGGTAGAAAGCTTCGTGATCAAGCTACTGATGATTTACTGATGCAATCGAAATATCATAATGCCGTGTCTTTTATAGCAAAAGAAAGTATTGCCGCACGTGCCGCGTTGGACGGCTTATCCGGTATTACAGGTTTTGAACAAAATGCCCAAGATGGCCGCCTGTATGTTTTTGTGCAAGGCAACAAACCACAGAATCAGATGATTGCTGAAAAACTAACCCAGAAAAATGTACCATTTTCAGACATTCGTTTAGAATACGGCCGGTTGGATGAAATATTCAGCAAAATTATTAGTGAGGCTACCTGATGGGTGCTTTTTTCGCTCTTGTTAAACGCGAGATTCTGTCATTTTTCCTGACGCCACTGGCTCTGGTATTTAGTGTCATATTCCTGCTGTTATCGAATAGTTTTGTGTTTTATTTAGGCGATTTATATGAAATAGGGCAGGCCAGCATGCAATCGTATTTCAGATTATTGCCTTGGGTTTGCCTTCTACTTATCCCGGCACTCACCATGCGTTCTTGGTCAGAAGAATACCGGTCAGGAACTATGGAGTTTTTAGACGCCTTACCCATTCCTAGTTGGCAATTAGTGTTAGCAAAATTTGTTGCGTTATGTACTGTCGGCTTCAGCGCTTTAGCTCTGTCTTTTCCACTCTGGATTTCATTGTCTTGGTTAGGCCAGCCCGACCATGGTGCCATTGTGCTCGGCTATTTTGGTTCGGCGATGATGATGGCATGCATGATTGCGATTGGATTATGCTTGTCAGCCATTAGTGAGAACCAGCTCATTGTTTACATCGTTACCTCATTAGTGCTTTTGATTTGCTTGCTGGCCGGCTACCCGCTGGCATTAAATCCGATTCGCGTACTGTTCTCACAGCCATTCGTTGATCTAATCAGCTCAATGAGCTTGCTCAGTCATTTGCAATCAATTACCCGCGGGGTTTTGGAAATACGAGATGTGATTTTTTATGCGACAACAAGTTTGTTTTGGCTTTGTGTCAATATTTTTTTGCTACAAGCAAAAAAGAGCAGGGCATAAGTATGCAACGCCTAGAATTGTTCTTGAGCATACTGGTATTGTTTATACTGTATTTAGGGTTGATGTTTTTGAATCAACGCGCAATGTCAGATCTGCGGTTAGATTTAACCGAGAATAAATTATTTACCTTATCGCAGGGTAGCGTCAGTATATTAAAAAATATAAATACTCCGGTTCAACTTAATTTGTATTACTCTGAAAAAGAAGCCCGCCCATATCCGCAATTTAGACAATACGCCGAGCGTGTTATCGAGAAAATTGAAGAATATGCCGCACAATCTAATGGCAAAATAACCCTAACACGTGTGGATCCTGAGCCGTATTCAAGCTCCGAAGATCAAGCTATTGCAAATGGAATTGCAGCGGTTCCTCTTGAAGATGGTTCAGGGCCTTTGTATTTTGGCATTACGGCTAGAACTAAAAATAAAGTGCAGTCGATTGGCTTTATCAAGCCAGAATCAGAACAGAACCTTGAATACGAATTATCAAAACTCATTCAGACTGTACAGGCTATTAAAAAACCTAAAGTTGCCTTGTTAAGTGATTTGCCTGTATCTGGAGTTTTGGCAAGCGAGTTTGAGCAAGCGTCCCCTGCGTGGGTGGTGTATCGTCAATTAGCCGAACGCTATGAATTGATTCAACTCAGTCCGCAAAATGCGAGTATACCGCCAGACGTTGATGTGCTTTGGGTTATGCATCCGCGCGCATGGCCAGCGGCAGCCGTTGCGCAATTTAGACGTTATGTTGAAAATGGTGGGCATGCAGTAATAATGCTTGATCCCTTTGCTGAGTCTATTCCGGCTTTGGCCGGCGTTGCCAATGAAACCAAATCTGACTACTTAGCCTCAGACGTAGGTGAGTTGTTTTCGAAATGGGGCATTGGCTTTGACCCCACAACGGTGGTGTTAGACAGCAAGTATGCGTGGTTGATGCAATTGAATGAAAATCAGTTTCCAAAAAGAAATCCAGCATTAATTAGCTTGCCATCGGAGGCAATGAATCAACAAGATGTGGTTGCTGCAAATTTAGACCGCATCGTTTTTTCTAGTGCGGGTGCGCTGAGCATACTTGAAAATAGTCAGTTAAGCATTCAACCATTATTACAAAGTTCAGATTCATCAAAATTAATTTCTGTAGATCAATTACAGCAAAGCAGTGAAGACCCGGAACAATTGCTCAATAAATTCATTTCAAGCCAAGAACCATTTGTGTTGGCGGCGCGTTTCACTGGCAATTTTTCGGACAAATCGGCTGCAAAGAAACCAGCAAATTTTATTGTTATAGCGGATACCGATTTCTTAAGTGATCGCTTATGGGTGATTGAGAACAGCTTGTTTGGGCAGTCAGTTTTTAGTGCACAGGCCAGCAACGGCGATTTCTTTTTTAATATTATTGACCAGCTCTCAGGCAGTGATGACCTGATTTCGATCCGTAGCCGTGGCATGGTTTCGAGGCCATTTACAAAAGTTGATCAAATTCGACGGACTTCAGAACAAGCCTACCGTGATAGTCAAACAAAAGTGCTAGCTAGCTTGCAAGGCGTTGAGAATCAATTAAATAGTATTCAAGCGGCACAGAAAAATTCATCAACAGTTCTTGAAAGCTCTGAATATAAACAGGTAATTGCCAAGAAAGTTAAGCTGCGACAACAGTTGCGTGGCATACAAAGTGAACTTAATGACGACGTTGATCGTTTAGGCCAAATTATTAAAATAATAAACATATTCAGTGTGCCTATTCTTTTATTATTGATTGCATGGGGCGTGTATTTGCGTCGTAGAATGCAAAGCAACTATTCTCGGGTACACAATGGCTCGTTATAAAAAAGGCTTTGATAGCGCGCATGCTACAACACAGTTAATCAAAGCAGACAAATCTTTCCGTCCGTGGATTAAGCGTATTGGTGTGCTCAATTACAGCGCAGGATGGCAGAAAAGTTTTGATGTAACGGATGCTTTAGCACGCGCCATTTTGTATCAGCAATTGAGTGGCAAAGCAGCTGCCACAATTGTCTCTCGCGTTGAGCTGGCCATTTGTAACAAACGCATTCACCACGCTGCGCTTAAGTCAGTTAGCGATCTGCAATTGCGAGCATGTGGCGTGTCGGGTAATAAAGTCTTGGCTTTGCGTGATCTTGCTCGGCGAGAAGCGATCGGCGAAATTCCGCAAGCGCGGCAGTTGCAATATCTGAGTAATGAGCAAATTATCGAGATATTAGTGCCAACGCGAGGAATTGGTCGATGGACAGTTGAAATGATGTTGATGTTTCGCTTGGGTCGCCATGATGTATTGCCTATTGATGATTTGGGCATACGCAAAGGCGCACAAATTCTAGATCAACAAGATCAAATGCCAAGCCCGAAACAGTTGGTGCAACGCGGTGAAATTTGGTCGCCAAATCAAACCATGGCCAGTTTCTATTTGTGGCGTATCGCCGATTTCAGCAAAGAAAGCGTAAAACGTTCGCAGCATTAATCATTGTTTAGGTAATACCAATGCCATGGTTCATAGCTAATGCCGTGGATATTATTATGTGGATAACTTAAGCGAAAACTAAAATCACCGGCAAATTTATTGAGCCAGTTAAATGCAGCAGTTTGTTCGAACGACTGTTCGGCTGCAGGTTCACCGATCGTACTGATATCGATTGCGCGCCCTGAGTGATGTTCGCTAAACCCCGGTGCGGTATTGACGTTTAAAATTTCATTGACTGTTAAACCACGTGCCATTTTGCGCTTAAAAATGCCCATTTGATAATGATGGCCACGAAAGCCTGAAATAGCTTCCAGTATCACATCATCGCTTTTGGCATTGCGCCGCATCCCTATCCACGCCTGTTTTGTGTTGTGTTCAAGCCACAGTGCACGCTGATAGCGATCCTTGTCGGCATATTCAAGCACATAAGGCTCGGCCACTAATTCCAATTGATGCGCGGTAGAATATTGTTCAACATCAATATCTAAAGATTCTACTAGCTTCAATACATCGTTAATTGGGCGTGTTTGATTGGCATGCATTGCCACTGAAAATAGTTCATTAATGGCTTCAAGGCGTTTTGCGTTGAACGCTGAGTTTTGAAGAAATCTTACTGATTGATTACGTACAGTGGCAACATACTTGCCGTTTTGTTTATCACGAATCAACCAATCAGATTGTGCTAGGTTTCGTGCATGCTGGTTGGCTTTGGCGGTATATAAGCAAGCGGGCACAGCGTCTAGCTGTTCGCCGTTTATTAAGCAGTATTGATTTGGCGTTAGCATCAAAGGCTCTGCAAATAGTCAATAAATTGCGTAGGGGTTTCTAAGCTTAATAAAACAGGCCCGTTACTTGTTGGAATATAAACAACTTTATTAGTGTCTGTTATATAAAGGTGTGCTTTATCGCCGCTCTTTAGTTTGAACAGACCGGATTTCAAACCCGGCATGGCTGCCCCATAAAGTTTCCAGCGTGGTTTGAGTTCACTTGCGTTTTCAAGATTAACGATTTTGGCAGCAGAGCGATCCATGCTTGAAAGTGGCCAGGTTTTGTTGACGAAGCTAACTCGAATCTTTAGGCCTTCATGACTAAGTGTGGCTTGTGGATTGCGCATACCTTTCATGCTCAGCAGTAGGATGGCTGGACCTAAAACTACGATTAGTATCCATAACCATACGGGAGTTTGTGCGAATTCGTTTGGGTTCAGTAGCCAAACAATTGTCAGTATCAAGACAGGAAGTAATGCGATTCCTGCAAAAAACCATTTTGCACCTGGGCCCACTGGGGAAAGTGTAAATTCTTTAGTGTTTAGTTCAGTCATGATCGTTTGCTTCTCTTTCATTTTTTGGTAAGCGTTTTGATTGTCGCAACGCTTCACGCAAAACATATTCTATTTGTGCGTTCAAGGAGCGCAAGTCATCATCCGCCCAATGCTGGATTGCTTCCAGTACATGGGAATTGATTCGCAGTGGAAAGGCTTTTTTCTCTGCCATCACTCAGGTCCTTGTTGCCTGCAATAACGGAATCACACCTAATACAGAAACCGTCACAATAATGAAGGCTACAGAAGGGCCGAGAGCCTCTGGTACCACTATCAAGCCAATGCCGAGCAGAACTACCATGAAGCTGACAGTCAAGCAGTAGAGTCCGGTAGCAATCCGCGCTTTGTGTGGATCACGCGCGGTTGCCAACGATGCCGGTTTCCATCTGCCCATCAACATCGCTAAGCCAAAGAGTAACCCTGGTAAGGCGCTGAGAATCGCAATTAGACCACCTGATTGCATCTCGTTCATGGCCGGCTCAGTAGATGCTGCCAGTATTAATAATTGGCTGTGTGCTGCGTTCACCGCACAATACCACCAACAGATTACTAACCATGGCGGCGCGGCGTTCCGGGTCAAGTTCAACCACATTGCGTTTCGATAATTCATTTAAGGCCATTTCAACCATGCTCACGGCGCCTTCAACAATGCGTGTACGAGCGGCGATAATGGCACTGGCTTGCTGGCGTTGCAGCATGGCTTGGGCAATTTCCGGTGCGTATGCTAAGTGGCTGATGCGCGCTTCAACCACAGTTACGCCAGCTTCTGCTAATCGTTCTTGGATTTCTTCGGTTAAGTGCTTGGCGATTTCGCCTGCATGGCTTCGCAGAGAAATTTTGCCCTCTTCGTGTTGGTCATAAGGATACGAAGTGGCCATAGCGCGCAACGCAGATTCCGATTGAATGTGTACGAAGCTTTCATAATCGTCAACGTTATATACCGCTTCAGCTGAATCCACAACATTCCAAACTACAACGGCCGCTATTTCAATTGGACTACCTTCTAAGTCATTCACTTTCAATTTGCCAGACTCAAAATTGCGAGTTCGCAGTGAGATTTTCTTTTTGCTATAGAACGGGTTGTTCCAGCGCAGGCCTTGTTCTTTTACTGTGCCTACATATTTGCCGAACAAACTGAGTACAGCTGCTTGGTTTGGCTCAACCATATATAGGCCCATTAAACAGAAACTGGCGATGATCAGCGCAGCAACGCTGGCAATTGCCTGAACTGGCAAGCTATTATCAATACCATTGATTAGCGTAACAAGCGTAATAACCATTACCGCCAATGATATAAGCGTGACTGGAATGCCAGCTAGAGACTTTTGTTGATTTTCTTTCATGATGACACCTCGTTGATAGATATCAAAATGATATCAAATTAAATCGCAATGTCAATATTTTTTAAAACTAATAAAATCAGCTAGATATCTGTGAATAGGCTTATGGCTTTAAGCGATCTAAGCGAATAATGGGCGAAGGCGACTGCTCACTGCCAATAAATAGACTATTACCATCCGCTGAAAAAGTAATGCCTTCAGACTGAGGTAACCAAGGCAAAGTAATGGTTTGAATCGGATTTAATTGTTTTGGTATTTTTTTGGCAGATAAGCTAAAAAATACGACTTGTTGATAATTCAGCACTGCTAGCCATTGGCCGTCTGGGCTAATATCGGCACCGGTGATTTGTGAACGGTAACGGCCAAAATCACCTTTGATGTTCATGGTTTTTTCATCAGGTTGGGCAATATTCTCAAGCGCGCTAATACGTTTTGGCACTGCGCCATTTTTTGCATTGAAAGGCAATGCAAAAACTTCGGCCGGTACTCTTTTTTTGGATATCAAATAAAACTGTTGACGCTTCTCATCGGCAACTAAAGATTCTGTATCGCGCGCACCATCAGGCCATTGAAAGCGAATGCTGCGGATAGTTATAATTTTTCCATTTGCAGTGAGTTTTGAAGGCTCTTCAAAAATATGAATAAATAAATCTTTTCGTAACCCGCCGTTATCGCCAGTATCGGCAATAGCTAAGTAATTTTTGCCCTGTAAACGGAAACTAGTGATATCTTCCCAATCAATATTTCGAATAGTTTCTAAGCTATAGATTGCTTTTGTTTGTGCTTGTGCGTTGATAGCATAGATTTCTGCGGGCTTGGCGCCGTCGTTATGCGCCCAATAAATTCCTTGATGCACATTTGAACGTGTTAGCCCTGACAATTCGTCTAATTTTGCTTCTGGTATTCCCGCAAACTGTGGTTCAGACCAGCGCAAGTTGGCCGGTTCAGATGTAGCTTGGCATGCCGATAGTGAGATGAAGCCAAGCGTTGCAAGGCTTAATACGGTGGCTCGAGTTTTAAACAGTACGGAAAATAAGTGCATTGGTATAGAATGACACATTCGCCTTTTGCAGACAATTGTATGAGCCAAAAATCGGTTAGTTTAGGATCGCCTGAAGCCAAAAATGCTTTTCGCGTCTTGCTATTAGGCTCTGGCGAGTTAGGCAAAGAAGTGGCCATTGAATTGCAGCGTTTTGGTGTGCAAGTGATTGCCGCCGACCGCTACGATAACGCACCTGCCATGCAAGTTGCGCATGAGTGCTATACCCTCAATATGCTCGATCCTGCTGCCTTGCGCGATTTAATCGAGCGCGTTAAGCCACATTTAGTGGTGCCAGAAATTGAAGCTATTCACACCGAAACCTTAGTGGATATGGAAACCAATAGTGGTTTGCAGGTGATTCCCACCGCGCGCGCCGCACGCTTGACTATGGACCGTGAAGGTATTCGTTGCTTGGCGGCTGAAACCTTGGGCTTGCCAACCTCGAATTACCAGTTTGTGGATAATGAATCCGAATATTTACAGGCCATAAAAACCATTGGTATGCCGTGCGTCATCAAGCCGCTGATGTCGTCATCGGGCAAGGGCCAAAGTACCATCAAATCTGAACGCGATATTGCTGATGCTTGGAAAAAATCACAAACCGGTGGCCGCACTGGAGAAGGGCGCTGCATTGTGGAAGGCTTTGTTGATTTTGATTATGAAATTACCTTGCTCACCGTGCGCCATCGTGATGGCACATCATTTTGCGCGCCAATCGGGCATCTGCAAATTGATGGCGATTACCGCGAAAGCTGGATGCCACAGCCAATGAGTGAGCTGGCTTTGGCACGGGCACAAGACATTGCGCAACAAATCACCGATAACTTAGGTGGTTTTGGTTTATTTGGCGTGGAGTTGTTTGTGAAAGGCGATATGGTTTGGTTCAGTGAGGTGTCGCCACGCCCGCACGATACCGGATTGGTGACGCTAATTTCCCAGGAGCTTTCTGAGTTTGCATTGCATGCACGCGCAATTTTGGGTTTGCCCATTCCAGCGATTGATCTGCTAGGGCCATCGGCATCTTGCGCGATTTTGGCCAAGGGCAAAGGCGTGCCCGAATTTTCTAACATTGAGCAGGCTTTGATAGAACCAAACACCGCATTGCGATTATTTGGTAAGCCTTATGTGGATGGCTCACGGCGTGTTGCGGTTACTTTGGCACGCGGCGAAAACATTAATCTGGCGCGTGAAAAAGCACGACGTGCAGCGGCTGCATTAGGTGTTGAATTGGTTTAAAAATTTTCCAAATCCAGCCAGACCATACGGTGATCACTGGCATCTATCCATTCGCTTCCCATCTCGCTTTTTTTAGGCCAGAACACGCCTTTATCTAACACCTTCAACCCAACCGAAGGCAGCACATAATCCACGCGTAAGTTGCCGACTTTCGGGCCGAAATTACCGGTATCGTGATGGTGCGCACCACGATGGAAAAGGTTTTCGCCAGCATCGGCCAATGCCGCTTCAATAGCACCTTCGCTACGTGGCGTCGTAATTCTCGCTACCATCGGATTTTCCAGTAGTTCAGCAATCGTGCCAGGAATGCCATCGCCATCAATGGGGTCTGCATTCAAATCGCCAGCGATGACGAAACGCGCACCGTCGCTTAGGCCGCCATGTATGCCAAGGTCATCAACAATCCAATCATTGCCACGGTTCAAGACGTATTCGCCCCAGAATCGAATTTCATCATGATTACGTTTGCCATTGCGATCCTCTGAGCCATCAAATACCGGTGGCGTGGGGTGCGAGACTAGAAAATGCAGTTTGCCATGCGCTGTTTTTATTGGCACATCCCAATGCGATTTGGACGATAACCTAAACACATTCCATGCATCCGCAGAGTACCATGGGTTGCCATCCGCTTTCATTGGAATGAGCGCATTCGGAAAATCTTTCCAAAGAAATTTTTGGAAGGTACGCACAGCCATTTTTTCAATCGGAAACTGCGACAGTACCAGCATGCCGTATTGACCGGGGTGATTGCCGAAACCGAAGGCATCGTTGCCGCCGCTAATTTTGCCATCATTATTTAAATCAAAACCACTCAACACGCCGGTATTCACTGGCGCGAAATAGCGGTATTTATAGTGAATAGCTTTTTGCTTGAATTGCGGTTTAGCCAGATATTTTTTCTGGAACAAATCAGCGGCTATGCCATCGGCATCGTAATCAAATTCATTGAGTAGCAAGATGTTGGGGCGCTGATGTTGAAT
This sequence comes from Arenimonas sp., assembly GCA_031428155.1. Classification (GTDB taxonomy): domain Bacteria; phylum Pseudomonadota; class Gammaproteobacteria; order Xanthomonadales; family Xanthomonadaceae; genus Arenimonas. The sequence continues at coordinate 19,274 of JANPOU010000004.1, forward strand.
GACTGCGGCGATTTTCTTCGCCGCCAGATCGTTTTTCTGCAAACGCTCAATCAAGCCACCGGCTGTATCGGAATACAAAGAGGTGTTGTAGGTACCAATACGGATTGATTTTTCGGCTAAGGCCATGGTGCTGAAGCTCGCAAGCAGGAGAAGAAAGATTTGCAAACGCATAAGTACTCCAAGAATTATTCGTTTCACGCCTGCACAAGCTATGAGTATACTAGGTAAAAATCGAAGAGTAGATAATGAGCACAACCGAATTATTCGGCTATCTAGCCGCCGCACTAACCACCATTTCTTTCGTGCCGCAAGTGATTCAGGTCTGGCGCAGCAAACACACCAAAGATATATCACTTGGCATGTATTCAATTTTCTCTGTGGGTATTTTGGTTTGGCTGATTTACGGACTGTTGCTGGGCTCTTGGCCAATCATTATTGCGAATAGTATTACCATTGTGTTGGCGGGTTCGGTGCTCGCCATGAAACTCAAATACGGATAAAACTTAGATGAATGAATATCAGAGTCAAATCCCCCGTTCTTCAGTCAGTCAGTCTATTGCTGGTTTACGACTAGCGACAGGGCTTGTGCAAGGCTTAATCCTTTATTTGTTGTATCACGCCGTTGAAAATAAGATTTGGACGCCGGGTAATTCTTGGCTTTTAGACATTCTGTTGTTAGTTGTTGGTTTTGTGCCGGTTTTTTTGATTATTGGCTTGGGCCATATGCCGGCTAAATCCTTGTGGCGCTGGTTAATTCCAGCAGCCTTGGCGTTGGCTATGCTTGCTTATTATGATTGGTGGCGTAGCATTGGCGCGCCTGACTGGCGACGTAGCGAGACGGTAGTAGGTGCACGCTATCCATCGGTTGAATTATTGATTCATGTGTGGGCTGGATTTTTCATTGCAAAATCCATGGTGCTAGCCGCATCGATGGATCGCAAACGAATTGCCAGTTATCACAGTTATTTTGAAAGTTCGTGGAAATTGCTGATTCAGATTGCATTCGCTGTTGTGTTTACGGGCTTTTTTTGGCTGGTATTGCAGCTCGGTGCCTCGTTGTTTGAAATGATTAAACTGAATTTTCTGAAAGAACTGTTGGAAAAATCCTGGTTTGCTATACCAGTCACCACCTTCGCATTCGCTTATGCCTTGCATATTACTGATGTACGGCCGGGCATCGTCAGCGGAATTCGCAGTTTGCTGTTGGTATTATTGTCATGGATTTTACCGGTTTCAGTGCTGCTCATTGCTGGCTTCCTTTTCGCTTTACCGTTTACGGGTTTAGAGCCTTTGTGGGCAACCAAGCAAGCTACTGCATTATTATTAGTGGCTGCGGCATTGTTAGTGATTTTAATCAATGCCGCGTTTCAAGATGGCGGTGTTGCCAAAGAAGTGGCAAAGCTCATTAAGTTCAGTGCTCTTGCCGCATCAATGTGTTTAGTGCCATTGGTTGCTATAGCGAGTTATGCATTGAGTTTACGCGTTGGGCAATACGGTTGGACCACTGATCGCCTAGTGGCCGCTTTTTGTGTTGTGATGGCTGCTTGTTATGCAACTGGTTATTTATGGGCTTCGCTCAGAAGCCCTGAATGGATGTCGAAAGTGGCCTCGGTGAATGTTATGGCAGCTTTTGTCGCCTTATTTTTATTATTTGCTATTTTCTCGCCCTTGCTCGATCCTGCTCGGATCAGCGTTAACAGCCAGTTGGCTCAATTGAATAGCGGAAAAATTAGCGCCGCTAAGTTTGATTACGAATACCTGCGTTTTGAAGGAAAGCGCTTCGGCAATGCAGCATTGAATGAATTGGCCGGGCGTAAATCCGGTAAAGATGCCAGCGTCATTGCCATGAAGGCTAGGGCAGCATTAGATAAGAAAAATTCCTGGGAACCGGCGGTTGCACCCAATAAAGCCAATATGCTCGCCAACATCACAGTCTGGCCGAAGGGATCGGTTTTGCCCGCATCGTTCATTAATCAGGACTGGAAGAAAATCAATGAGGACTACTCCATGCCAGAATGTATGCGAGATCGAAGCAGCACGTGCGATGCATTCATGCTCGATATCGATGCCGATGGACGTAATGAATTGTTAATTCCCGGCTCGATGAATGCGGCGTTGTTGATGCAGGATAAATCAGGCAAGTGGGTGAGAAATGGCGCTATCGATTCGTTGAAATCCTGCTTTAAGGACATTCAAGCATTGAAGAATGGCACATATCAATTAGTGCTGCCTGTTATTCAGGACCTACAGATTGGCGAAATTCGTTATCGAATAGATAGCGTTGATGATGGCATTGCTAAAGCGGGATGTATTAAGTAATACCTTGCGTGAATAAAAAATGGCTGGCGAAAATGTGGCCGGCCAACTGTTATTCAAACGTTATTGAACTCCATCCCCTTTGATTGAGGTCTCTATTTTAAGATAAATTATTTAACACGCTTCAACTCTAACTCAGTAAACCAAAAGTCTTCGTTCGGCACATCAATTTTCATCTCATTCACTTTTCCATTTGCATCTAAAACAAAATTGACTGTGCCTTCATCAAACCAAGGCATATCTTGACGCCATTTCAGTACATAAGTGTCGTGGTGCCAGTGGCTTAAATCTGCTGCCAAATCTCTATTCGGTAGGAGTCGTAACACAAGCTTGCCATTTTCTTGCGTTACTGTGGCATCACCATACATTGCGCCAGTATATGTACCTACATAATCTTTCACAGCTAAAGAGGGTTTAGTATTAGGCACGCGTTCACTGGCCCATTTTGCTTGTGCTTTTTCTGTTTTCGCTTGCGCTTCTTTGAACGATTTGAGCATGTCTGCGCTCCAATCTTTACCTTTCACATCCAAAGCAGCATCAACCACCATATTTGCTAACGCACTGGCAATACTGGTTGTACTATTTGTGAGCACGACTATACCCAAATTTTCTTCTGGCACCAACACAACACGAGAAAACATGCCGTCATAACCACCGCCATGCTGGACTATTTTACGACCTTGGTAATCTTTTAAAGACCAACCCAAACCGTATGCTGCAAAATGCGTAGTAGGGTTTTCTTTTGCACTCTCAGCGCTTATAGGGATAATTGTTTGCGGCGACCACATCAAATAAGAACTAGCTTCGCTAAACAATGCTGTATCACCATTTCTACCCCTATTCAATTGCACGCGTATCCACTTGGACATATCGGACACGCTAGAAATAATACCGCCTGCTGCAGAAGTATTATCCCAACGATACCAAGGCAAGATTAAATTTTTTCCGTCACGCAAACGATGCGGTGTTGCGGCATTTGTGCTGGCATTAATATCTTTCACAGATAACACGGTATCTCGCATTTCTAATGGCTCTAATATATTTTGTTTGACATATTGCTTCCAAGGCGTGCCACTAATTTTATGCACCACTTCACCAGCAACTGTAAACATCACATTTGAATAATCGTATTTAGAACGGAAAGAACTTTCAGTAGGAATATGTCTGGCACGCTTGATGACTTCTTCTTCAGAATATTCTGTGCCGTACCAAATTAAATCACCACTAAAAGTACCCAAGCCACTACGATGAGATAGCGCATCACGTATCGTCATTTCTCTTGCTGCATACTCATCTTGCAAACGGAAGTAGGGTAAATGATCAATAATTTTATCGTCCCACTTGAGTTTTTTCTGATCGACTAACATCGCCACAGTAGCAGCGGTGAATGCCTTAGAGTTTGATGCAATAGCAAACAAAGTGTGCTCATCAACTGGCACAGTTTTATTCATCTCTCGCATGCCATAGCCTTTCGAAAGCACCACTTTATCGTTTTTTACAATGGCAATTGCAAAACCTGGTACATCCCAATCTTTCTGTGCCTGTGCAAACTGCTGGTCTAATTGTTTAATAGGTAAATCACCTGCCTGTACTGTGTATGAGTAGAAAAATAAACTTAATACAGCAAGCGAATGCAACCGGGAGAAGAAGTTATTTTTGATTACATGGATTTTTACGGAGCGAGCGCGAATGTGCAGTTGAAGACTGACATAAGCCTGCGACTCTCTACGCTGTTGCTGGGAAGAATATTTTTTCACTATGCTCGTTGTGTAGGCGCCGAAGGTCGATTGCTGTTGGAAGCAAGAATACATAATACGCCCAACGACGGTATTTCTTCAATCAAGCCAACGCGATTGGTCGATTGGAATCGCCATGCACAATTCACTGCCGACAGCCATCGCCAGCCGTGGAAGACTTTTATCAATCCCTTTACGATCGTCCGGGAGTCAAGGACCGGACTTGCGAATGGCCTGATAGTCACCGCCGCGAAAAGTCGGTCACCGCAGTTTTTTGGAGCGGGTTTGCACTCATTGAAGCGTATTTTTTCGAGGATTTTTTAGCTTACCAATGTGCGTAAACACGCATTCCCAAATTCGCGACCTAGCTTCCATGCTACAAAGGATAAATCGTGGCCACAAAAGAAATTGCCAGGATCGAGCAACCAGTATCTGAAGCACCAAAGATCGCTACGGCCATTCTCAATTTCGTATCAAAAATTCCGCCGTCCCTAGAGCGGGCGAGCAACACCCCCGCAGAAGTTGCCCGGGTAAAAGCTAATCAGGCTGCAGCAAAGGCGGCGCTCGCTTCGGGGGTAATTGCATTGCCGCCTGGACCTATTGGCTGGTTGACGATTCTGCCGGAACTTATAGCCGTTTGGAAAATTCAGTCACAGTTGGTTTCAGATATTGCGGCGATATATGGAAAGAGGGCATCTCTGACACAAGAACAAATGATCTATTGTTTGTTTCGGCATACTGCAGCCCAGGTATTTCGTGACGTGGTCTCGCGCTTAGGCGAGCGTGTTCTGGTTCGGCGAGTATCGCTTAAACTGATGCAATCGATTGCGGAGAAAATCGGAGTAAAGCTAACGCAACACGCACTTGGAAAAGGATTGTCACGCTGGATTCCCGTTATAGGTGCGCTTGGTATTGGAGCTTATGCCTACTATGACACGGCCCAGGTAGCAGCATCGGCCATTGATTTATTTGAACGCGAAATCGAATTGGAAAGTCATAAGCAAGATTTACTTGAATAGAAATCGGTAGGTCTGGCATAGGCATAGCGTTATAATTAAACGTGATTTTGGAGATCGAATATGTCGGCATTACCTTGCAATAATCGGGGTTGGGTGATTTCCGCTTGTGGCGTTGTTGTATTTATTTTTGCATCTTCAAACGCTCTGGCACAGCCTGAACCCGATGATGCTGTTGTACTCGATTCAGTCGAAGTAGTCGCAGCAAGAAGATCGTTGGCCAATTTTCCTGGTTCGGTCACGATCGTCGATGCTGCAACCATGCGCGAAGGTCAGCGAAAAGTAAGTTTGTCTGAATCGCTGGCACGAGTGCCCGGAATTACCGTATTGGATCGACAGAACTATGCGCAAGATTTGCAAGTGCAAAGCCGTGGTTTCGGCGCGCGTTCAGGCTTTGGCATTCGCGGCATAAAACTTATCGTTGATGGTATTCCAAACTCCGCTGCCGATGGTCAGGGTCAAGCAGGAAGTTTTCCACTCGATGCGCTGGACCGTATTGAAGTGCTGCGTGGTCCGCTGGCACTGCAATATGGAAACGCCGCTGGTGGTGCCATTGTTGCCTACACCGATTTGGAAAAAGAGCAAGGGTCGGGCGTTGATTTTTGGGCTGGGACCCACGACAGTTACCGAGCTTCCGCGGGTGTTGACGGAGCCAACGAAATTGCGTCCTGGCGATGGCGGATAAATGCAAATCGTTTTGCTACCGGCGGTGAGCGCATGCAGAGCGCAGCCCAGCGTTCGCAATTAAATGCCGTGATGCAATGGACGCCACGTGACGGCGAACGGATCAAGCTCGTTTGGAACTCCTTGTCGCAACCGCAAACCCAAGACCCATTGGGTCTGACTCGTCAGGCTTTGCACGACGACCATTACGGCACCGATGCTGCGGCACTCACGTTTTATACGCGTAAGAGTATCCAGGACCATAAGCTGGGTTTGCAATGGGAGCGTGATTATGCCGAAGGACGTCTCGCCTGGCTCAATGCTCATCACATAAAACGTGACGTGGTGCAGTTCCTTGCATTGCCAGTCGGTGCGCAGATTCCTGCAAGCAGCGCAGGTGGCGTGATCGATCTAGGCAGACGCACGAGTGGAATAGGAATGGGGCATCAGTGGACTGGAGCGCGGGGCGGATTGACGCTGGGTTTTGAAGCGGGGGATTTGCAAGAGACAAGACGTGGTTATGAAAATTTTATTGGCAACCGGGTGGGCGTGCGTGGCCGTTTGCGTCGCGATGAGATTAATAGTGTCGCGAATAAAGAGCTCTTTGCTGTCGGCGATTGGCATCCGGCTGATACGTGGAGTGTACTTGGCGCGGCTCGATATTCGCGTATTCGTTTCAAATCTGATGATCATTTTTTCGCGCCCAACAACGGCGATGACAGCGGACTGGTCAATTACAACGAAACCTCGGCTTCGCTTGGCGTTGCGCGGGCCTTTGTTAAAGGCGAAATATTCGCAAGTGTAGGCCGTGGCTTTGAAACGCCTACGGTTACCGAATTGGCGTATCGACCGGATGGCGGTGCAGGATTCAACTTTAGTTTAAAGCCTGCTCATTTTGCTTCCGGCGAAATAGGTGCGCGTTGGCATCATGGAGACAGTAAAGCCAGTTTTGCTTTTTATCGTATCAATGGTAATGAGGAAATCGTACCGGCCGATAGCCGCGGTGGTCGGGCCAGTTTCTCTAACGCCGGTCGCACAGAACGAGTCGGCATCGAGTTGGGGTGGTCGGGCAAGCTGGGTAGCCAGTGGACATACGTGCTGGCGGCTAATTGGATTCAAGCTCGTTTTGATGAAGACTTCAGCTACCGCGTTTTCGCAAATGGTGCTAATCAGATTCGGACCGTTGAATCAGGAAATCGCATTCCCGGAATACCACGAGCTGACGCCTACGCCGAGTTAAAGTGGCGCTCACATGCCGATAATTTTGGTATGGCGCTCGAGGCAAGAGGCAGCGACAGTATCGCGACCGATGACCGCAATATTGATTATGCTAGCGGATATGCACGGTTCGCATTGCGAATGGATTGGCGACCACGCAATGCACAAGGCTGGAATGGATTTGTACGTATCGACAATTTGTCTAATCGGCAGCATGTTGGGTCGGTAATCGTAAACGAAGCAAATGGTCGTTATTTTGAACCTGGCCCAGGTCGAGCATTTACGATAGGCGTCGGCTGGAATTCAAAGGACTAGTATTTGTTTTCGATGCAGAACGCTTAAGTCGCGCCTTGGTCCGATATAAGTACTGCATTAAATTATTTTTATTGCGACAAATGCCAGATCACCAGCTTGCCGTTCATCATTACTATACGGGCATCTAATTTGAAAGTCCGGTGTCCGGTTCTCACTTAGAATAACGTCAACTAATAAGCATGCAAAAAGGAACCGAGTGCTGTCGCAGTTTTGTCCTGTAGCCTCTCAACTAATTTACCCGGAATAATGTACGAAGGCGCACAGAATTGCGGAAACACTCAAGCTAATTTGTGCATGCTGTTACCTACGAATAAAGGAAGGACTTAATGGGACTTGATCATCACGTAAAGGCGGTACCGAACTCTATTGGTTTTAGTGTTTTACTGATGGCGGCCTTGTGCGTTGGTTGCGGCAAGAAGGAAGAATCGGCAACACCATCGGTAACCCAAACTGCCAATGACGCCGCTGCTGATCAGACTAAAACTGTCGCTGCCAAACCCACTACCGGCACATCGCTGGCAGGCAGGACCAATAGTGGATATGCGATTCAAAGGGTAAGTGCAGTACGTATTGGCAATCAACCGGGAAGCGACCGCATCGTGTTTGAATTTGATGACGTAGGTTTGCCGGAGTGGGAAGTAAAGTATGTCGATCAACCACTGCTCGATTGCGGAAGCGGCGAACCGGTTACCGTGTCCGGTGACGCTTGGTTGCAAATCACATTCCGAGGAGCACAGGCGCATACCGAAGCAGGCGAGGAATCCGGTGGTCCGCGCCGTCAAGTAATCAACCAGGAAATGTTGCATGAATTAGTGCGTACCTGCGACTTCGAGGGCGAAGTAACCTGGGTGGCAGGAGTGGTTCGTCCTCATGGCTACACTGCGCAAGTACTTGCCGAGCCATCGCGTCTAGTCATTGATGTATTGCATTAATGCCCGCATACGCAAATGTTGGCTCCATGAAATCAATGTTAATTTTTGAATTTTCATTTAATTATCCTTATATTAACAACTGCAATGGCGCGCCACTCTTCGATATGCTCAGGGATCAGGTAACGATACCCATACGCTGTCCAAGCTGGGTGGGTGCTTGATGCGCAAAATCATCAAGCTGAACTTTGCCTTCTGGGAATAACACAATCACCGTAGAGCCGTAATTGAAGTGCGCCATTTCGGTGAAGCGTGCTACAGAAATATGTTGGCCGCGGAAATCGAGGCGCTTGGGTTGATTGGCGTATTTGGGAATATTCACGCCGTTCCACACTGTTTCAACGCCGGACACCAACATCGCGCCAACCATCACCATGCACATCGGGCCAAAGTCGGTATCGAAATGGCAGACCAAACGTTCGTTACGTGCGAACAAGCGCGGTACATCGTTCACGGCGGCTGGCGATACGCTGAACAGCCGTCCGGGCACGTGCAAGGTTTCGGTTAATGTGCCGGTCCAAGGCATATGCACGCGGTGGTAATCGCGTGGCGACAGGTAAATATTCATAAACGTGCCGTTTTCATACGCTTTGGCCAATTCTGCATCGCCCACTAATTCCGCGGCTGTGTAGTCGTGGCCTTTAGCTTGAAAAATTCGGCCATCGGAAATTTTTCCGCACTGACTGACTTTGCCATCAGCGGGGAGCAACAAGGCTTGCGGGTTAGCATCCGCCACGCGAGCGCCAGGTTTTAGAGCTCGGGTAAAAAAGGCATTGAAGCTTGCGTAATTGTCTGGATTAGAGTCTAAAGCTTCACGCATATTGACATCGAAATTGGCCAAAATGGTGTTGATAAACGTGCGTTTAATCCACGGTGTTTTTGAGTGCGCCAAATAATAGGCAAGCCGCGACAGAAAGCGGTGCGGCAGGAGGTATTGCGCAAGGATTGAAAGTTTCATGGCGTCGATTTCGATAGAGCAAGCAAATCACTTGCGATGGTTTCAGGATTAAATGGTGGCCGGATTAGTCCAGCAAATTCAGCATTCGGATTCAGCAGTACCAAGGTAGACGAATGATCCATGGTGTATGAATCTGCTTGCGGCACTTTCATATACACCAAGCCTAAAGCGCGGGTGAACTCGCTAAGCTGGGCTTCAGGGGCGGTGGCAGTGAGTGTGTCTTTATTAAAAAATGCCGCGTAATCGGCAAGTAATTTTGGGTTGTCGCGCTCAGGGTCAACCGATACAAACAACAGCTTGGGTTTATTTGGCAGTTTTGATGCCGCCCAAATTGCTTGCGCACGCGCCAAGTCGGTCAGTGTGGTTGGGCAAACATCGGGGCAATGTGTAAAGCCGATGAATATCACGGTCCACGAGCCTTTCAGTTGTTCAGCAGCTATTGGTCCGCTTGCACTTTGCAAACTGAAGGCGGGTAATGCCCGTGGTGTGTTGATAAGACTAGCACTGGCTAAGACTGGCTTTGCAACAATCGGCAATTCATAAGGGGTGAAGAGCCGCTGCGATAAGGCTAGGCCTAAACCAGCAGCAATGGCCATCACTAATATCAGGGTAATTTTCTTATTCATTAGTCCACACAATGCGCAAAAGTCTGGGTAAATTATAGCCTTAGGGCGCTATAATAGGCATTCTTATTGTGTTGAGGCCGCTATGAGCGCAGAACTTTCTAGCATTATCGATTTCATCCGCTATGGCGCCAGCCTGTTTGGCCGGGCAGGGTTAACCTTCGGGCATAGTTTTGATAATGCGCTTGATGAATCCACCCAGTTAGTTTTGCATGCGCTGCATTTACAGCACGATATTGGCCCAGCCTATGGTCAAGCTAAGCTAACTGCAGACGAAAAGCAGGCGGTTTTGGCCTTATTCCAACGCCGCGTTAATGAGCGCATTCCAGCGTGTTATTTAACCGGCGAAGCATGGTTTGCTGGGCTGAGTTTTAAATCCGATGCCCGTGCTCTAGTGCCGCGTTCACCCATCGCCGAGCTAATTGAATCCGGTTTTGAGCCATGGCTTGGCGGCTTGCCAGTTGAACGCGCGTTAGATCTTTGTACCGGCTCTGGCTGCATCGCGATTGCGATGGCGCATTACAACCCAGAATGGCAGGTTGATGGCGTGGATATTTCCGATTCGGCTTTAAGCTTAGCGGCTGAAAACAAAACGCGTTTGCATGCCAGTAATTGCACATTGATTCAATCCAATTTGTTTGCCGCGCTTGCTGGTAAACGCTACGATTTAATTGTGACCAATCCACCGTATGTGACCAACGACGAAACCGATGCCTTACCGCAGGAATATTCGCATGAACCCGATCTGGGTTTGCGGGCTGGTGATGATGGTTTGGATTTAGCACTGAAAATCTTGCGCGACGCACCAGAGCATTTATCCGAAAACGGCTTGCTAGTCTGTGAAGTTGGCGAGAGCGAGCAGCATCTGATTAAATTATTGCCTGAAGTGCCGTTTGCTTGGGTTGAGTTTAAAGTGGGGCAGATGGGTATCTTCGTGATTGACCGCAACGATATCCTCGCGCATCATGAAAAAATACAACATTTTGCAGATTTGCGTCACTAAAGGATAACGGGTGTCAGACAACCAATTCGGAAAATTATTTGCAGTCAGCACCTTTGGCGAAAGCCATGGCCCAGCCATCGGTTGCGTGATTGATGGTTGCCCACCGGGCATCGACATTAGTGCTGAAGAATTTAGCCTTGATCTTACGCGCCGCGCCACTGGCAAATCACGGCACACTTCGCAACGCCATGAAGCCGATGAGGTAGAGATTTTGTCTGGCGTGTATCAGGGCAAAACTACCGGCACACCCATTGCATTACTGATCCGCAACACCGATGCGCGCAGCAAGGACTACACAACTATCGCTGAGCAATTCAGGCCTGGCCACGCCGATTATACCTATCACCATAAATACGGCATCCGTGACCCACGCGGTGGCGGGCGCTCCTCAGCACGTGAAACCACCATGCGAGTGGCTGCGGCAGTTATCGCCAAAAAATGGTTGCAAGATAAATACAGCATTGAAATACATGCCTGTGTAAATCAAGTGGCTAGTATCAAAGCTGATGTAAGCCAGACCATTGATTGGCAGGAAGTCGAAAGTAACGCATTTTTCTGGCCACATGCTGGGCAAGTACCCGAGCTGGAAGCATTTATGGATTCAGTGCGTAAATCTGGAGATTCAGTCGGCGCGCGCGTTTATGTGTCAGCTAAAAATGTTCCCGTTGGTTGGGGGCAACCCATCTATGGAAAGATTGATGTGGAATTAGCCGCAGCAATGATGTCGATTAATGCCGTGAAGGGTGTTGAGATTGGCGCCGGATTTGATGCAGTAACGCAACTCGGCACACAGCACCGCGATTTAATTAGCGCGCAAGGTTTTTTGAGTAATCATGCCGGCGGTATTTTGGGCGGCATTAGCACTGGCCAGGAAATTACCTGCCAAGTTGCATTCAAACCAACCTCCAGCCTGCGCCTGCCAGGCCAAACACTCAATACCTTGAGCGAGTCGGTTGAAGTGATCACCACAGGCCGACACGACCCATGCGTGGGCTTGCGTGCACCGCCCATTTGCGAGGCGATGATGGCATTAACGCTAATGGATCTTGCTCTGCGGCACCGTGCCCAGTGTGGCGATGTGCTAGCCCAAACGCCTTTAATACCGAATGAAAAGTAATAACTAGGAATGCTATGAAAAAGTTTACTGTTGCAGTTGTTGGCGCCACCGGTGCGGTTGGCCAAACGATGTTGACTATTTTGGCGGAGCGACAATTTCCGATTGAAAAATTGCATGTGTTGGCGTCAGAGCGTTCAGCTGGGCAGCATATTTTATTTAATGGAAAAAAGATAATTGTTGAGGATTTGGCTAATTTCAATCCAGCAGGGGTTGATTTCGCTTTGTTCTCGGCAGGCGGCTCAATTTCTAAAGACTATGCGCCCAAATTCGCGGCAGCAGGCGCGATTGTGATTGATAACAGCTCGGCATTCCGGATGGATGACGACGTTCCGCTTGTAATTTCTGAAGTGAACCCAGACGCGCTAGATTCCATTCCACGCGGTATTGTGGCCAATCCTAATTGCTCAACCATGCAAATGCTAGTGGCTATTGCACCGATTCATCGCGCCGTGGGAATTACGCGCATTAATGTTGCTACGTACCAATCAGTTTCAGGGGCAGGGCGTTCTGCGATGGAAGAATTGGGTCGTCAAACTGCCAATATCTTGAGTTTCAAAGAGCCGAATCCTGAGCGATTCCCAGTACAAATATCTTTTAACTTGATTCCACATATCGATGATTTCTTAGATAACGGCTACACCAAAGAAGAAATGAAATTGGTTTGGGAAACGCAAAAAATACTTGCAGACAAAACGATTTTAGTGAACCCAACCGCAGTGCGCGTGCCAGTTTTTTATGGCCATTCAGAAGCCGTGCATTTGGAAACTAAAACCAAAATAACTGCTGCCGACGCCCGTGCATTATTAGAAAACGCACCCGGCGTAGTAGTCGTTGATGAGCGTAAAGCCGGCGGCTACCCAACGCCAGTAACCCATGCATCAGGCACCGATGCTGTATATGTTGGGCGTATCCGTGAGGATGTGTCGATGGCTAATGGTCTGAATCTTTGGGTGGTTTCAGATAATATACGCAAAGGTGCGGCATTAAATGCGATACAGATTGCAGAAATTCTGGCCAACAAACGTTCGGCTTAGTCATTGGGGTACACAGTGCGGCATCTGAAATTTCAGCAACTCAGCATCGCTTTATTGCTCGCGCTATCATGTTCAGCGGTATTCGCCTTGAGTCTTGGGCAAGTGCAGATGCGTTCCAGTTTAGGGCAACCATTGCGGGCAGAAATCCCGGTTTACGATGCCGATGATGCTGATCTGCAATCACTCAATGTAAGTCTTGGAACCGATGACGCGTTTCGTCGTTTAGGGCTAGACCCGAAGATCTATAAAGATGTTCAAATCCAAGTTCTCAGTAATGAAAACGGCCAGTATTATATTCAATTGCTAACTAGCAAGCCATTCAACGAGCCATTTTTCAATGTATTGCTAGCCGCCGATTGGCAAAATGGTGGCCGCTTAGTTCGCGAATTTACTGCGTTAGTTGATCCACCGTATATTGCCAATACCGCCGTGCAAACCATTGACACACCCACGGTGATATTAAGCCCAGTGGTGGCCGAGCCTGAAATCAGCCAAGCACCAGAAGTGCGAACTCCGAGCATTGCTACTGGCACTACGCCTGCACCAGTGAAGCTTGCTGTGAAGCCTATTGCTAAACCAGTTGTTGCGAAACCAAAAGCTGTGTCGACTAAGCCAGCAAATGCGCCAGCTGCCAGCGAAAAATCAGCCATAGTGCCGCCAGTTCAACCCATTCGCATTCCCGCAACACAGAGCAATCAGTTGCAAGTTATGAAAGGTGATAATCTCAGCTCTATCGCCACTCGGCAACAGCAGCAATTAGGACCAACGAGCATTAGCCTTAATCAGATGATGAATGCTATTCAGCGCGCCAATCCAGAAGCGTTCATCAATGGCAATAAAAACTTACTGAAAACCGGCAGTATTGTGCGCTTGCCGAACGAGCAACAAGTGGTGGTATTGCTACCAGAAGACGCCGCCAATTTGTTGCAGAAGCAATGGGCTAATAAAATTATGGCGCAGCCAGCACCGGCGCTGAGTGCTGCTAATAAATTGAATCGCCAGCCTGCAACACGCCAGCCTCAGTCAGTAGCAAAAAAAGATCCAGCTGCGCCGGTTGTCAATCAAGGGCGTTTGAAAATCATTCCAACGGAAGGTGTTATGAGTAATGCAGGCAGTCAATCTGGTGCCAGTAAATCGGGCCAAGGACAAGAACTTCGCGCAGAAAATACCTTGTCGCAAGAAGAGGGTGCTGCGCGACAAGCTGAAATATCAACACTCAAAAATCAACTGACCGACGCAGAAAACTTGCAGCTTGAAAGTAAACGTTTAATCGAGCTACAAAGTTCACAAATTAAACAACTCACCAAGCGCATGCAAGATTTAGAGAAAACAGACACAACTAAAGTTTCTGAAACACAAACATCAACGCAAAATCAACTTGATGCGAATAAAGCAAACGGTGCAAGTGCTTGGTACTTCAGCCCATTCGTGATTCTAGCGGGCCTACTTTTGGTGGCAGGATTGCTAGGAATGTTGCTTAAGCAAAAAAGAAGGTAATGCAAAGGTTAACGCGGTAAAATTGGCTTTTAGTTTGTCTGCGACAATAACCTAATGCCTTGAAAGATAATTAGCGCCATGGTGATAGCTAATAACAGCATTCGGGTTTTATTTAATTTTTCAGTAGTATTCGCGGGCTGTAATTTCTGTTTGGCACGTTCAGGCAGAAATGATTGCTTCTGCTGCGTTTCAAGCAGACCTTGTTCAAGCAGAATTTCACGCGCCTTGCGGTAATCATCAGCGTGCAGAACCCATAATTGCGGCTGTTGTTCAGCCGCTCCGACTTTGTTTTCGTTGTAGCTAAACTCGCGGCGCGAATAATTTTTATAGCTTCGGCCACCAATCACTTTGGTGGCAATACCGGCCTCAACAAACAAGTTTTGCACCAATTCAACATTTTCTAAGCGGGTTGAGGTAAACAGCATTCTCATTTTTGGTTCTCTGCGGTTTCAGGAAGTACACGGATTAAACCTTCTTGTGCAACGCTTGCAACTAATGCGCCATGCCTGTTGTAAATGCTACCGCGCGCCAAGCCTCTAGCGCCTTGTGCGGTCGGGCTATCAAGATCATACAGTAGCCAATCGTCAATACGGAACGGGCGGTGAAACCATAACGCATGATCGAGCGATGCCATTTGCACATTGTTTTGGTAGTAACTAATCGCATGCGGAAAAGTGGTGGTGCCTAGCAAGTAAAAATCCGATGCATACGCCAACATCGCGCGGTGCATATTGACATCATCACCAATCGCTTGCGTTAAGCGAAACCACACTTGCTGGTAGGGTGGGCGTTTTGTTGGGTGCATTTCATCGCGCGGATACACTGGGCGCATTTCAAATGGACCCATGCGCGACAACCAACGCTGCATTTTTGGTGATAATTTTTCCATTTGTTCCACGCTGAGCGCTTCTTGCGGCGCAATATCTTCCGGTTGCGGCACTTCTGGCATATGCAATTGATGCTCTAAGCCAAGCTCCGATTTCTGAAATGATGCGGCAAATACCAAAATCGGCTGGCCATGTTGAATAGCTGTTACGCGCCGAACCGAGAAGCTGTGGCCATCACGCGAACGATCAACATCAAACACAATCGGTGCATTAATGTCGCCAGCTCGCAAGAAATACGCGTGTACGGAATGCACGGCTCGGTCGGCATCAACGGTTTGTTGCGCGGCGCTTAGCGATTGTCCTAGCACTTGTCCACCAAACACATACTTGGTGCCAATGTCACGGCTTTGGCCACGGAATAAATTTTCTTCCAAGCGCTCTAGGGTTAATAGTGAAACTAATTCGGTGACGACGTCGCTCATGGTTGACCTTTACGGCTTAAGTGGAGTGAGTTGTGTGGTGGCAAGTATCCGCGTCCATGGAAATTGCGGCCCTGGGTCGCGCTTTCGGAACACCAATACATCGGGATTATCGCTGGCCGGCACTTGATCGGTATCTAAATCTTCATGGCCGGCAATTAACTGCAAATTGGGGAGTTGTTGTTTGAGTAAGTTCAGCAACGCGATTAACTGCTGGATTTGCTGTTCGGTATAAGGCTCCAGCATAGTTTGATTACTACTGTCTAACCAGTTCGGAAAGCGGCCCGTGTTCACAATTTCAATGCCAATTGAACGTGGATTGAAGCCGCGGGTATGATTGGCAATTCGATCATGTGAGATATACCGATAAATTTCGCCATCACGATCAACATAGTAGTGCCCGCTGTTGCCAGTGCCTGCATCATACAAAACGCGCTCGCCGTATTGCCGTGCGGTGGCCAAATCGGGCAACTCAGTGCAATGAATCACCACTAAATCGATGTTAGATAAATCGCGAGCATTCAACAGCTGAACATAAGGCAGCAATTGCTCGGTGATTGGTATTTGATGGCTTAAATCATTCATAATATGCACATAATACCATTGCTAAGCCTTGGCTTTGTAGGGTTCTCTTTGATGTAGGAAGCAATGCATGAGCGGTCATGTCATCATTTCGCACGGCCTGAATAGCGGTCCAGACGCGAGCAAAGCCACAGCCTTAGCGCAAGCCTGCGATTTACTGGGTTTAAGTTGTGAACGCTTGGATTATCGTGATTTAGATGTTTTAATGCCACCTCTAGGCGATGTTGAGGCACGTATTGAGCGTTTGTTAAGTGCGGTGCGCACTGTGCGTGGCCCAGTTATTTTGGCTGGTTCGAGTATGGGTGCGTTCATTTCTGCGCAAGTATCCTTACGTGTGCCGGTGCAAGGCTTATTCTTGATGGCACCGCCGATTAGTCTGCAAGGCTTTGACATGACGCTTGAAACTGCTGCTGTGCCGCTCTCGATTGTGCATGGTTGGCATGATGAGCTGATTCCTGCTGATGCAGTAATGGCTTGGGCGAAACTGCATCAAGCGCGCATTTGCTTGGTGAACGATGATCATCGTTTGAGTCAACATGTTGATTTTTGTGCGCAGCAATTTGCGCTCTTTATAGGAAGTTTGCTATGAAGTTTTTTGTGTCGTGCGCCAAAGGTTTGGAATATTTATTGGTTGATGAAGTGCAATCGATGGGCATTGCTACTTGCACAGCAACGGTTGCTGGCGTGAATGTGGATGGCAGCTTGGCCGATGCCGAACGGCTGGTGATGTTTTCGCGCCTGGCTTCGCGTGTGTTGTGGCCAATCGGGCATTTTGAATGCGTCACCGAGCAGGATTTGTATCAAGGTGTGCATGAAATTGATTGGTCGAAGCATATTGGCGCGGAGGCAACGCTGTCTATTGATGCGCATGTGTCTAGCGAAACCCTAACCCATGAGCGCTACGCAGCGCAGCGCAGCAAAGATGCCATTGTTGATCGCCTGCGGGCACAAACCGGCCAGCGCCCAAATGTGGATGTAGAAAATCCCGATGTGCGTATCAATGTGCATGTCCGCAAAGACAAAGCCGATATCGCGATTGATTTAGGTGGTGGCTCTTTGCATAAACGCGGCTGGCGACAAGAGCAGGGTGAAGCGCCAATCAAGGAAAATTTAGCGGCGGCTTTATTGTTTCGGGGCAAATGGCCTGAGTTGTATAAACAAGGCGCTGCTATTCTTGACCCAATGTGCGGTAGCGGCACGATTTTAATTGAAGCGGCACTGATGGCCGCTGATGAAGCCCCCGGGTTGCAACGACACCAAGATGCTCTGCCAACCCGTTGGCTGGGTTTTGATCAAGCCAGTTGGCAAGCTTTGCAAAATGAAGCAAAACAACGCGCCGAGCAAGGTAGGGCAGCTTTAACGCCGATTTTTTATGGCTATGATAACCACGCCGAGGTATTGCATAAAGCGCTCGCTAATTCTAGCCGCGCAGGATTTGCCGATTTTATCCGTTTTGATCGACAGCCAGTGAATCGCTTGCTTGCACCGAAACACGACAACGGCTTAGTGGTTTGCAATATGCCGTATAACCAACGCCTGCAGGCCGATGCCGAGCTATACAAAGAAATGGGTGTGGCATTGCGCGAGCAAGTGCCTACCTGGCGCGCGGTGTTGCTATGCGGCAACGATGATTTGGCGTTTGCAACCGGCTTACGCGCTAAGAAAAAATACGCCTTCTTCAACGGCGCAATTGAATGTGTGTTGTTAACGTGCACGCCAATTCACATTCCGCGTGTTGAATCAACGGAGCCAAAAGTGTTGTCGGAAGGCGCGTTGATGGTGGCTAATCGCCTGCAGAAAAATATCAAAAAATTTAATAAATGGTCAGCACAACAATCAGTGAGTTGCTACCGAATATACGATGCCGATTTGCCGGAATATGCAGCCGCTATTGATGTGTATCAAGAAGCTGATGGCGAACAACGGCGTTTCTTGCATGTGCAGGAATACGAAGCGCCTTCGGAAATTCCAGAAGAAAGTACACGCCGCCGATTCAGCGAGCTACTGCACGCGGTTGAGCATGTATTCGCGTTGCCGCGCGCACAAGTTTCGGTGAAAAAACGCAAACGCGGCAAAGGTGGCAGTAAATACGGACGCATGGACGAAACCCACGATTTCATCCAAGTGCAAGAAGGCCAGGCCAAGCTGTGGGTGAATTTATTCGATTACATCGACACTGGCCTGTTCCTTGATCACCGCCCGATACGAATGCGTATTTTCAATGAATCGTTCGGTAAGCGCGTACTGAATTTATTTTGCTACACCGCAAGTGTGAGTGCACACGCGGTGCTTGGCGGAGCTACGGCATCGGTCAGCGTTGATTTGTCGTCAACGTATTTGGATTGGGCCGAAGCGAATTTTGAGTTGAACGATATATCAGGTGGCAGCCATCAATTAGTCAAAGCCGATGTGATTGAGTGGCTGAGCAATTGCCGTCAGAAATTCGATTTAGTGTTCTGCGATCCACCGACTTTCTCCAACTCGGCCAGCGCCGAAGATTTTGATGTGCAAAAAGATCACGTATCAATGCTGCGTTCGATTATGTCGGTGCTGTCGGATGATGGTGTGTGCTATTTCTCCAACAACTTCCGCAAGTTTAAATTGGACGCTGACGCATTATCGGAATTTGCAGTGGTTGAAGATATTTCAGCAAAGACCATTGACCTAGATTTCGAGCGCAGCCCAAAGATTCATCGGTGTTGGAAGCTTGTACGTCATTAACTAACAGCCTTTACGGTATGCGGTTCAGATTACTATTGGTTGAAATGAATTCATATCCAAAGCTGTAATTTTTGTTTATGATGACTTTAAATATATTTGGAAGGAGTCGAGTATGTATTAGAGTCTTGCGAATAGCGGAATTTTGTTGTTATTCATATCAGAGTTAGCGCTTAGTGCAACAACAGGATGGACTCATGTTGAATTAGTCGGTCCTGAGGCTGAAAGAAATTTTCTTATTTCTAATGGGCAGTGTACAAAAGAATCGCGTTCAGCAATTCAGATACCACAAAGCAACCCTGTTGCGCAGCAATCACAGGGATATAATGTACAGGGACAAGTGCGAACAACGAGTAATTCTGGGTTTTCAGCTAATTCACAATACAACGCACAAGTGAATCCGCAGACTGATATTGCGGGAATGATGGCTTCCACCCGTGATACTTATAATAACAGTGCGGCAAAAGCGAATGCACAACGTGATCAACATACAGTATATGTTGGCTGCATGGCAGGAAATGGCTGGCTCAAAGAAAGTAAATAGGTATCGGATACATGTAAGAATTACAACTTTAATAACTTAAGATAGAAAGCTGGAACGCTTTTTTTTCGAAAATAATTGGCTTAGATTTCAAATTCAATTTTAAGGCTCATAGGTGTTGGAAATTGTGTAAGAATTGAGGTTCTATAAGCACAATTCAATTGAATTATTTTGCAACTATAACTTCATTAAGTAACATCTGTTTATGACGATCAGTGCTATCTAGGATATTTATTTCGAGTTCAATTTTGTTTAAAGCAACTTTTAGCCAATGTGCGCGACGTTTTGGATTGTTGCTATTGCTTGCAGAATGACGAGCTTTATCGCCAAGTAACAATCGGAACGTATGCTCAAATTCTAAGCCAGTTGGCACTTTAAAACTCCTAAATCAACGATCTTAACTTAAGCTTACTCCATATCTCTGCATATTCAATGGACTGGTCAACCAGAGTTTTTCTTGGCGAATGCCAACTAAAATAATTACATCAACGGTTTAACAGCAAATCTCCCTCTGATGCCTTACCGCTACAATCACTGCAGTTTGCCCATCATAGTGATACAAAACGATGTAGCCGCTATCGCCAAAATCACAAAATTATATTATACTTAAATATAATATATGAACGGAGTAGGCCATGCACACAACCAATCTTCGCAAAGTCGGTGGCTCGGTGATGCTAGCTGTTCCGCCTGCTATTCTTGAGCTACTGCATCTTAAAGCAGGTGCTACAGTTGGCGTTGCTGTGGATGACGGGCGTTTAGTGATTGACCCTTCGCCGCGCCTGCGCTACACAATGGCTGAGCTTTTGGCTGCATCCGATTATTCCCAAGCGCAAACTGCTGAAGAACGAGAATGGCTTGATTCGCCCGCTGTTGGTGGCGAGTTGCTGTGAATCGCGGTGATATTTATATGGTGTCGCTTGACCCAACGCAAGGACGTGAGCAGCAAGGGCATCGGCCGGTGTTGATTATTTCGCCTGCGGAATTCAATGCGGCAACTAAACTGCCGGTGGTTTTGCCAATTACCAATGGCGGGGATTTTGCCCGCCGTATTGGATTTTCTGTGCCAATCTCCGGCATCAACACAACCGGTGTTGTTCGTTGCGATCAACCGCGAGTGCTCGACATTGCCGCACGCAATGGCCGCAAAGTGGACACGTTACCTTTGTATATACTTGAAGAAGTGCTTGCCAAACTTGCGCCAATTTTTGAGTAAGTAAAATTATATAAACCAACAAAAAAAACCCGCCGAAGCGGGTTTATCTCAATGCTTATTTGCCGGTTCGAATACTGGTCCACAAACGCGTGCGCAGGCGCTGGATATCTTGCGGGAACGAGGGCGAATCCACCAGTTTCGCTTCTACTTCCGGGCTTGGATACACCGATTGGTCGGCGGCTAGCTCTGGGTCGAGCAGTTTCTTGGCGGCGGTGTTTGGCGTGGCATACGACACATAATTGACGATGCTCGCGGCAACTTCCGGCTTCATTAAGTAATTCATGAAAATAAGTGCATTTTTTGCATGCGGCGCATCTTTCGGCATAGCCATTACATCTACCCAGCGCGTAGCGCCTTCTTTGCAAGCACTAAGTGAAGCGCAGATAGCTAACAATAAGAAAGTTTTATTCATGGCAACTTTCTTTTTGAAGAATATCGATTTTTATAACATAAGTGCTTCAATTACGTTAATAGCGAATATCCATGGTGCCGATTATCTGACAATTATTCAATCTAATCATAAATAATCGGTCATATTCGTTGTCTGCAATTGGTTTTGCCGGCTCATGCGTCCAGGCTTCAACAATGGCTGGAATGCTGTTGCTATGGCCAATAACCAACGAATTAGAACCTTTAGGCAGGGCACAAATGTGCTCCAGTAACAGCGCCGGATATTGCGCTGTATTGCTTTTATCAATCGCGACAATCGTTAACGGAATATTTAACGCAGTTGCTAGCGGCTGCCCAGTTTGTTGTGTGCGTTGGTATTGGCTGGTATAGATGGCCGCTGGATTGGAGGCTTTAATCAAATCAATTAAATGCATGGCGCGTTGATGGCCTTGCTCAGCCAGGCCCGGATCTGTGCTGCCATCGAGTACTTTTTCGGCATGCCGAACAAGGAACACGGTTTGATCTTGCGCAAGCACATAAGTGCTCGAGAACAGCAAAGCTAGCAGTGTCAGGAACTTTTTGTATTGCATCAGGATTTAGCTCCAAGCAATGTTAATAATGCGCGAATAAATAATGCGCGCTGTTCGCCGGTTTCGGTTTTGTTGTTTATCTTTAATTTATCAGAACCTTGCATTGCATAAGTTTTCGGGTTCTTTTGAATTAGCTGGATAACGGTATACGGGTCTACGCTTGGTTTGGCATTAAAATGAATTCGTCCGCCAGCTTCGTTCATGTCAATTTGTTTGATGCCAAGTTGTTCGGCCATTAAACGTATCTCAGCGCAATCGAATAAATGCTTGGTTGCCAGCTCCAACAAGCCAAAGCGGTCTATCAGCTCTATCTGTAAATCGCGCAAGGATTCAGTATCCGCCGCCGATGCTATGCGTTTATACAAGGTAAGGCGCATGTGTACATCGTCGATATAATGTTCCGGAAACAGCGCCGGGCTATGTAGATTTATTTGCGCCGAATAATTCTGGGTGTTCAGCACATCCGGAATCTTGCCATCTTTAATCGATGCCACAGCGCGTTCTAGATATTGCGCATACAAAGCAAAACCCACTTCAGTTATTTGCCCAGATTGGCCTTCACCGAGCAGTTCGCCAGCGCCACGTATTTCTAAGTCGTGCGTGGACAAAGTAAAACCAGCGCCAAGCTCATCCAGAGACGCCAGTGCATCCAAGCGTTTACGCGCATCAGAGCTAATGGTTTTCATATCCGGAACAATCAAGTAGGCGTAAGCGCGATGATGCGAACGGCCAACTCGGCCACGCAGCTGATGCAGTTGTGCTAATCCGAAACGATCAGCACGATTGATGATGATGGTATTGGCGCTGGGAATATCAATACCAGATTCGATGATGGTGGTACACACCAAAATATTAAAACGCTGTTTGTGGAAATCGAGCATCACTTGTTCAAGCTGGCGTTCTGGCAATTGCCCGTGCGCAAGCCGAACACGTGCGTTGGGCAATAATTCTTGCAAATCGCGCGCCATTTTTTCAATGCTAACAATATCGTTATGCAAGAAATACACTTGCCCGCCACGCGCCAATTCGCGCTGAAACGCTTCCAGCAAGGTAGCATTATCCCACGGGCTAATAAATGTTTTTACAGCCATACGATGCGCAGGCGCAGTGCCAATAATCGACAGCTGTCGCAAGCCGCTCATGGCCATATTTAATGTGCGAGGAATCGGTGTGGCGGTGAGTGTTAATAAATGCACATTGGCTTTCAATGCTTTCAGTGCTTCTTTGTGGCGCACGCCAAATCGTTGCTCTTCATCTACAACCACCAAACCTAAGTCATCAAACACGATGTCTTTTTGCAGTAAGCGGTGGGTGCCAACAATCACATCAATTTTTCCGAGTGCGAGCAGTTCCAAAGCATGCTTAATTTCTTTGGTGCTTTTGAAGCGTGACAACACCTCAACCCGAATCGGCCAATCGGCAAAGCGGTCGCTGAAGTTTCTGAAATGCTGCTCGGCCAGTAAGGTTGTGGGTACTAACACCGCCACTTGTTTGCCAGCCATTGCTGCCACAAATGCAGCACGTAATGCCACTTCAGTTTTACCGAAGCCCACATCGCCGCAAACCAAGCGGTCCATCGGCACATTCTGCGCCATATCATCCAGAACTGCTTCAATGGCTTGCTGTTGGTCAGGCGTTTCTTCAAACGGAAATGCGGCACTGAATTTGTCGTATAAATCGCGTTCGGTTTGTAAACTAAAACCCGTTTGCGCAAGGCGTTTTGCTTGAATATCTAAAAGCTCAGCGGCTACATCATGAATTTTCTCGGCCGCTTTGCGTTTGGCCTTCTCCCAGGCTTCGCCGCCAAGACTATGCAGCGGCGCTTGTTCAGCACTAGCACCGGAATAGCGCGATACCAAATGCAGTTGTGCTACTGGCACATACAGTTTGTCGCCTTTGGCGTATTCAATGCTTAAAAATTCACCAACACTGCCGCCAGCTTCCAAGCTGATTAAACCTTGATAGCGACCCACACCGTGGTCTTCGTGCACAATAGGCGCACCAATGCTGATTTCATTTAAATCGCGCAGAATTGATTCTGGTGTTTTGCTCTGCGATTTCCGTCGCCGGCGTTGATTGATTCGCTCGGGAAATAATTGCCGTTCAGTTAATATAGCTAAGGCAGGCTCGAGCACGGTGAAGCCATCGCTGAGTTCTGCGGTAGTAATCGCTAAATGCTGCGGCTTGTTGTTAGCAATTGCCGAAGCCCAATTCTCAAAGATGCTGTATTGAATATTAGTTTTATGAATAAGGTCTTTCAGTGCTTCGCGACGGCCTGGACTATCGGCTATTAACACGGCATTACCGGGATAATTGCTGACAAAATGTCCGAGTTTTTCGGTTGTATTGCCATTTTGCTCAGCAGAAAATCCGCTGAATGCATCTGATATTCCTAAAGCGCCAGCTTTTGCATAGCCAGCATGCGTTTGCTCAAGAAATTCATAACGGTGGTTATCGTTTAGCTTTTGGCGGATTTGATCGGGGCTATAAAATAATTCATTGGGTGCCAAAATAGGGCGGTCACGATTATGCCGACGCTGTTCATAGCGCTCAGCGGTTTGTTGCCAAAAGCTTGTTGCCGATTCAAGCACCTTTTCAGTCATCACAACATTAAATTGCTCGGGTAGATAGTCGAGCAAGTTGCTCGTGCTTTGGAAAAATAAAGGCAGATAATACTCAATGCCAGCTGGCGCTACGCCTTCTTTTAAATCGGCATACAAGCCGCAACTGCGCGGGTTAATATCAAAGCGTTCCAGTAAACTTTCACGCGCACGTTTACAACTTTCGCTATCAAGTGGAAATTCGCGCGCTGGTAATAATTTAAATTGTTGTTGCGCCGTATCGGAGCGTTGTGTTTCAGGATCAAACTGGCGCAGCGAATCGATTTGATCATCCATCAATTCAATACGAATTGGGAATTTAGCACCCGACGGAAAAATATCTAGGATGGCGCCGCGAATCGAAAAATCGCCACAATCCATTACCTGCGGCACAAAACGATAACCAAAACGCTGTAGTCGGTGTCGTTCGTCGGTTAAGTTGAGCTGTTGGCCCACCACTAAATTTAATACATGCGCAGCAATCCAATCGGTTGGCGAGATGCGCTGCATCAAGCTAGTGATTGGCACCACTAAAATGCCTTGGCTGGTTTTTGGCAGTTGGAATAAACAATCAATGCGCTGCGAGATTAGATCTGGATGCGGGCTGAATTGGTCGTAGCATAATGTTTCCCAATCCGGAAAATGTAAAATATTCACGCCATTGCTCAGCGCTAATAAATCCTGCTCTAATTGTTGTGCGCTGAAATTGTCGTGGGTAATCAGTAAGTGCAGTTTTTTGCTTTGTTCAGCGGTTCGCAATACCGAATATGCCAGTGCTGCACTATTGGGCAGCGCTTTTAGATAGGAAACCTGTTGTGTTGGATGTGGTAAAGGAAGCAGGGCTGAGTTCATAGCTACTATTTTAGCAGTTTAGGCCACCTAGCTTTCCGTTTTGATCCAGGTAATTCGATGGCTGGCTTCGCCATCATTCAACAATTCAACCAGTTTAGACATACTGGTGTTTAAATCGATGTCCATCTGAAACGGTGGATTGATAATCAGCATGCCACTGCCATTCATACGCAATGGCGAATTGTCCTTACGCACCAACAGCTCCAGCACTAACGCCGATTTCATACCAAGCTGTGCCACTTTGCGAAAGAAGCCAATCAGCGATCGTCGTTGCTTAATCGGGTACCAAATCGCGAATTGGCCGGTTGGCCAGCGCAGCAGTGCTTCTTGCAAGCTAGTTAGGATTTGCTGGTATTCCTGTTCCTGCGCTTCATACGGAGGGTCAATGAGTACTAAGCCACGCCGCTCAACTGGCGGCAACAGCGCTTTCAATGCTTGGTAGCCATCGCCCAATTCGGTTTTAACGTTTTGATCGTTTTTAAATATTTGCCGTAACACATCAAATTCGGCTTTTTGGCTTTCATAACACACTAAACGATCTTGCTCACGCAACTGCTGAGCAATTAAAAGTGGTGAGCCTGGGTAGTTCAATAAACTACCCACAGGATTAACACGCTCAACTTGTTTTAAGAAAAAATGCAAAGGCTCAGGTAGTTTTTTCAATGTAATCATTTTGAAAATACCTTGCTGTGCTTCGCCAGTTTTTTGTGCTTGCTCGCCCTGAATAAAGTATTGACCACGTCCGGCATGCGTATCTAATACAAAAAACGCTTTATCTTTTAATTTTAGCCGATTGATTAAATACAGCAGCACGCTGTGTTTTAAAACATCGGCGTGATTACCAGCATGGAATCCGTGTAAATAGTTCATATTATTTCTCAACAATGGCTAATTCGATGTCAGCCGCTTTTAGGTAACCACGCTCAGATTCTAAATCAGCTTGTGTAAGCGGATGTTTGGCCAACCATTTCTTGGAGAGAATCAAGCTGAGTGTAGTTTTTT
The DNA here is from genome assembly GCA_031428155.1 of Arenimonas sp. GTDB lineage: Bacteria > Pseudomonadota > Gammaproteobacteria > Xanthomonadales > Xanthomonadaceae > Arenimonas. Next base: position 45,496 of record JANPOU010000004.1, read on the forward strand.
CGACTTTTAATTTTAGTTTAGGGATACTTTCTGCGGCATGGCTTCGATAAAATAATACACTTAAACGCAATAATAAAGCGCAACGCAAGGCGCTCACCGCGCGTGCTTCAGGCAACGCCATCAGGCTTTTGAAGTGAATTCCGCGGCGTTGGTTGCGAATCAGTATTGCGATATAATTTTGCTCGGTCTTGGAAAACCCGGCAATATCGGAATGCTCAACCAAATACCCACCATGATGATGATGGTGGCTGTGCGAAATACACAGACCAATTTCATGCAGCATGCAAGCACGTGATAAGGCTTCGCGATCGAAACTGCTTAGTGCCCAATATTTTTTAACTTGATCGAATAAGCCAAGCGCATATTTTTCAACGCGCTCAGCTTGCTGCACATCAATCGAGTAACGGCTTTGCAAGGCTTTAACAGAAGCAACACGCGAATCATCGGAAAGGGTTCTACCGAGCATGTCGAATAAAGCCCCTTCGCGCAATGCATAATCACTGGTGCTTAGTTTATCGATGGACAATACTTCGAATGCTGATTCAAGTGTTAATAAACCACCGGCAATCGAATGTTTTCGTGATGCGGAAATTTGTGGCCAACGAATGCCGCTGAATCGCCCAAAGGTAATCAATTCATTGCGAAGCTGTTGCAGTATTTTTAAAGTTAGCGTTCCATCCGACAAGCCCTTAGCTTTGGCAACACCTGACAACGCACAAATTGTGCCAGATGAACCATATACTTCTTTCCAGCCTTGCGATTTAAAGGTTTTTAAAAATGGCTGCATATCAACACTAATTTGTGTTTTTGCAGTTTGCCATTGTTTGGCAGTCACTTTTTTATCTGGAAAGAACCGTTTAATATTAGCAATACACCCAATTTGCAGACTTTCTCGTTCAAGAATGTCAAAGCCTTTGCCGATGACAAATTCGGTTGATCCACCACCAATATCAATCACTAAGCGTTTATTTTTTTTAGGCGGCTTATCGTGCGCAACGCCAAGATAAATTAAACGCGCTTCTTCGCGGCCGGCCACCACTTCAACACGATGCCCTAGTGCAGTTTCAGCTTTTAGCAAAAAAGCACGGGAATCTTTCATGTTGCGAACAGTGTTGGTGGCAATTACGCGGACATTCACTGGCGACACATACGCAAGACGTTGGCCGAACACAGCCAAGCAATTTAGCGCACGCATTTGGGCATCAGCATCAAGATTTTTATCTGCATCTAGGCCATCGGCAAGCCGTACATGTTCTTTGATGCGATCAATAATTCGAATTTGCCCAAGTGTATAGCGTGCTACCACCATATGAAAGCTATTCGAGCCCAAATCAACAGCCGCCAGTAAATCGCCATCTTTCAAAGCTGTACTTTGTGTTGTGTTGTTCAACGTTTTCGGCATAATTTATTCAATAAATACGCTTGAGCAGAAAATAGTGGCTCATTTTCAGCGGCTGTAATTTTCGTGTATTGGCCATCGGCTGAAAGCTGCCAAGATTGACAGTTATCGCGCAGATAAAAAGCAAGCTCCTCTTCAAATACGCGAGCAGCAAGATGGGCTTGTAGAATAGGGAAACAGGTTTCTACACGCCGCAAAAGATTACGTTCAAGCCAATCAGCGCTGGAGCAAAAAATCTCTGATTTACCGTTGTTAGAAAACCAATACACACGACTATGCTCTAGAAAGCGGCCTACCAATGCTCGCACAGTAATATTCTCGGACAAACCCACAACACCAGGACGCAGGCAGCAAGCGCCTCGCACAATCAGCTCAATTTTCACACCTGCTTGTGAGGCAACATACAGTGCTTTAATAACTTCTGGCTCATTAATAGCATTCATTTTTGCAATGATACGCGCAGGTTTTCCTTCACGCGCCAGTTTTGCCTCTCGTTGAATTTTCTTCAATATACTGGAATGTAAGGTAAAAGGCGAAGTCAACAGATGTTTGAGTTTCAGTGGTTTACTTAAACCTGACAACTGTTGGAAGATGCTATGCACATCTTGTGTTATGCCTTCATCTGCAGTCATCAGTCCAATATCGGTATACACTTTGGCTGTTCCAGCATGATAATTGCCGGTACCTAAATGCACGTAACGCTGCAATGTTTTGCCTTCACGCCGAACAATGAGCATCATCTTGGCATGTGTTTTAAAACCGACTACGCCGTAAATTACTTGCACGCCAGCTTCCTGTAAGCGATTGGCTAAGGATAAATTGGCTTCTTCATCAAAACGGGCGCGTAATTCAACGATCACCGAAACATCTTTGCCGTTATGTGCGGCGGTAATGAGATGTTCAATGATTTTTGAGTCTTTGCCGGTTCGATACAAGGTTTGCTTAATGGCTAATACTTGTGGGTCACTGGCTGCATGTTGGAGTAAATCAAGCACTGCGTTAAAGCTTTGGTAGGGGTGGTGCAGAAGAATATCGTGATCTCGAATGCTACGGAACGGATTTTCTTCATCAATATCCACTTTGCCTTGTTTGAAATTTGGGAATTTCAAATCTGCTCGCTTAGCTAAATCATATACTTGCACCACGCGATTTAGATTGACTGGGCCATTAATTCGGAACAATGCGCTTTCAGTTAAATTGAAGTTTTCTAACAGGATTTGAGTAATTTTTTTCGGACAATCCTTGGCAATTTCTAAACGCACAGCCGGGTTGTAACCACGTGAATGCAATTCATCTTTGAGTGCACTGGCAAGATTTTCAACTTCTTCTTCATCAACGAATAATTCCGAATTTCGGGTTACGCGGAACTGATAAGCACCTTTCACTTTCATGCCTGGAAACAAATCGCCAACAAACTCAGTCAATATCGCGGAAAGGAACACATAATCGTCGCTGCCATCGGAGACGTTGTCGGGCATTTGTATGATGCGCGGAAGCGAGCGGGGCGCACGAACAATCGCGATGCCACCTTTGCGGCCGAAGGCATCTTTGCCTTCCAAGATAACCGCCACATTTAGGCTTTTATTAAGGATTTGCGGAAACGGATGCGCCGGATCAAGCGCTAACGGCGAGAGTACCGGCATAATTTCAGTTTTAAAATAATGGTGTAGCCAGCGCTTTTTGGCGGCTGTCCAGGTTTCGCGATTGAGGATTTGTATACCGGCAGCCGAAAGTTCAGGCCGCAGAACCTCATTCCATAAGGCGTATTGTTCTTGTACCAACTGATTGGACAGCGTGTAGATTCTCTCTAGAGCAATTTGCGGGTCCATGTTGTCGGGCAACAAAGGCGCTTTGTATTGCATGGCTGTTTTGACAGTGGCAGCGCGAATTTCGAAAAATTCATCAAGATTCGTGCAGGAAATGCACAAATATTTTAATCGTTCAAGAATTGGAATGCTTTTATCGTTAGCTTGCTCCAAAACGCGAAAATTAAACGCTAATTGCGAAAGCTCGCGATTAAGGAATAACTCGGAATCGGAAAAATTTTCAAGTGTTTTCATAGGTGGTTTCAGGCTCTTGGTTCAAGCATAACAGAACAAAATTGGTTTAGTGGGCAATGCGTTTTTTTGGAAAGCGGCAAGTAAATGTGCTGCCTTTGCCGGGCTCGCTTTCAATCAATAATTCAGCCTGGTGTAAATTCAGCACATGTTTGCAAATTGACAGGCCCAAACCGGTGCCGCCTAATTCGCGTGAACGGCTGGCAGAAATGCGATAAAAGCGTTCAGTAAGCCTGTTGATGTGATCGGCCGGAATGCCAAAGCCAGTATCCTTCACATAAAAATCCACACCGCCTAGTGTGTTATATTTCAGACCAATATCGATTGTACCGCCGGTAGGTGTATAGCGAATGGCATTAGACACCAAATTCGAGAAGGCGCTATGCACGTCTTTTGGCGAGCCAATCAGTGCGCCATTAAAGTCGTTATGAATGTGGATGGTATGTCGGCTTTGGTTCAGAGCATTGGCTTCTTGCGCTAAGGTACTTAGCAAAGAGCTGGATTGGATGATTTCTTCGGGCAGTTCTTTTTCGGATTCTAAACGAGATAAATTAAGTAGATCTTCCACCAAATTATTCATCCGATGCGATTGTTTTTGCATCTCAACAATAATATTTTGCAGTTCAGGGTTTTCTTGTTGTTCAATCAGCTCTAAATAGCCATGGATAACCGTTAATGGCGTTCTTAGTTCATGCGAAACATTGGCCACGAAATCACTACGAATTTTTTCAAGCTTACGCATGGTGGTGGAATCACGCAGCACAATAAGACTAAGCTCGGCAGTATACGGCAATAAAAATATATCCAGATTAGTTGCTGTGGCATTGGGCGCCAGTATGTTTAATAGCGGCTGGTCAAAATTATGTAGGTCGAACCAAACTTTAAACTCTGGCTGTATTAACAGTTGTTCAAGTTTAATATCATCATCACCTGGCGCAATGCTTAGCATGTTTTTTGCGGTTTTATTCGACCAAACTACAGTGCCAGTATTGCGCTTAACTACCAATGCACCTTCGGGCATTGCGCTAGCAGCTAAGCGATAGCCACGAAGCATTTGTGCAAGCCGGCTCATGCGTTGCCGATTTTCTTTATTACGCCGAATAATCAGTATTTCAAGCGCCGACCATATCCCTTGCGTATTTGGCTCAGCCATAAAGCTACGAGCTTCCAAATTTTTCAACAGGCCTGACATTCGCCAGTGACTTCGTGCTATTTGGAGTGTGGCCAAAATTGCCCAGGCCCATAAAACCCCCAAGCCGCTAAAACTTAAATATGCCACACAAAGCGCCAAGGCATATACAAAGAACCAAAGAATCCAATGCTGTTGCCATGCGAGTGCGGAAAGTGTTGCTTTGGGCATAGATTTAGGTTTTTCTGTGTAGCTCAACGAAGCGATAGCCTGAACCTCGAACTGTTTCAATCATGTTTTCCAAATGAAATGGCTCAAGTACTTTTCGCAAACGACGGATATGCACATCGATAGTTCGGTCTTCGATGTCGCTTGAGCCGCCCCAGACAAAATCCAGCAACTGATTTCTGCTGTAGGTTCGATTCAAATGACTCATAAAGAAATGCAAAAGTCGGTATTCTGTTGGGCCAATATGCACACTTTCTTGGTTAACCAAAAACCGATGTTGATGGCCGTCTAATCGTAATGCACCAACTTCAATAGAACCGTCATCTTCGGTTTCACGGCTACGCCTTAGCACGGCTTTAATACGAGCTAAGAGCTCTCTGGCTGAAAATGGCTTAACCACATAATCGTCGGCTCCATGTTCAAAGCCAGCAATGCGATCAGCTTCATCGCCTTTGGCAGTTAGCATAATAATCGGAATGTCTTTGGTGTTGGCTTCTTTGCGGAATCGTTTAACCAGCTCAATACCCGTAATGCCGGGCAACATCCAGTCTAACAAAATGAGGTCTGGGATTTTATCGGCAATAGACTCAAAGGCTTCTTTCGCATCAGAGGCACAGACAGGATGGTAAGCTTGTGTGCGCAATGCGAATGCCACCATTTCACGGATGGCGGGTTCATCTTCAACAATGAGTATATGTGCTTGCACGTCAGAACCTTATTCAATCAAGTTAAGGTATTTAATCTAATTATTATGACGTTAATATGACAGTCTGTCATCAAACCCTTAGCCACCTTGCTGTTCGGGCTTAATTCCTTGTCGTTCAAGCTCTAAGGAAATAGGCTTTAGTTCAGCAATACGTGCTTCAACGCGAGCTCTTTGGTAATAATCCACATCGTCATTTTTGATCAGTGTAATAAGCTGATTAATGGCATCGTCTACTCGGCCATTCAAGTAGGCAACTTCAGCAAAGCTTTCTGCGGCTCTGAGTGTATTGCCCGATAATTCAAACGAGCGTGCAAAATTACGCTGAAATACAACATCCTCAGCGCTATTGTTACTAATCTCACGCAGAATCTCTTGTGCTCGCAAAGCCATTGGCTTGCTGTTTTGCTCCAGTAAGAATTCTGAATAACTCAAAATAACCGCATGATTTTTAGGGAATTTGGTCAATAATTGTTCATAGCGTGTTTGTGCCAATGTGCTATTTTTTTGCGATTGCGCCGCAGAAGCCCGAGCAATTCCAATCCAAAGATTAGTAGGATAGTTGCCGATCAATGCGTTTAATATAGGCTCGGCAGCAAAACCTTGATGGTTTTCAATATGTGCTAGGGCCATGCCATATTTTTGTGGGTCGCTAAGGGATTTCTCAAACCCATCAATGCCTCGTCGGTATTCTGAAAGAGCAACCGAAGGGCTAGATGCCGATAAAACCCGCAAGCGTTCTTTGGCCCACAAAAAATCGCTACCTAATAATTGGTTTTTATTTTGGCTGCTAAGTTGAGCAAAATCAGGAAGCAAAGGGTTGTTGCTAGGCGTATGGTTTATTGGCAAAGCCGGTTTATTTTGTTGAATTTTATAGGCGCGATCTTTGGCTTCGCTAATTCGAATAGTGGTTACTGGGTGCGATTTCAGGTAATCGGGCGCTGTATAGCCTCCAGAATTGCCGCGCCCGGAACTTTCCATGCGCGCAAAAAAATCGGCTAATGCGTCAGGATTGTAGCCCGCGCGGTACAAAGTTTGAATACCGATGCGATCGGCTTCAGATTCATTTGAGCGCGTGTAATCAATTTGCCGTTGAATCAGTAAGCCTTGCGCGCTAATCATGGCCGCCATACTGGCATTGTCGGCGGAGTTGCCACTACTGGCGGCATTAGCGGCTATAACCAGTCCAAGCGCGGCTAGCATAATGGGGATTTGATCTTTCTTGGCACGCTCCACTGAGCGCAACACATGCTTTTGAGTAACATGCGATATTTCATGGCTAATCACACCAGCCACTTCAGCTTCACTCTTTGCGGTGAGCACCAAGCCTGCATTCATGCCAATGTAGCCACCAAGCGTGGCAAAGGCGTTAATCTGTCGATCGCGCATCATGAAAAATGTGAACGGTTGTTTCGGGTTATCTGACGATGAACCTAAACGATGGCCCATGGTTTGCAGCCACGAATCAATCAGCGGGTCGTCAAGTATGATGTTGTATTGCCGCAGTTGATAAAGGGTATAACCGCCATATTGTTGTTCTTGTTCGGGTGTAAGCAATTCACCGGCTGATGAGCCAAGCTCCGGCAAGCTGGTTTCTTGCGCCGTAGCCATAGAAAAACTTGTTGTTAAACAACTTAATAAGGCCACAACTAGAATATTTTTCTGCATTGACATGGATTTCATGCGAGTCGGCTTGAATTTACTTACACTAGGACTAACATATTAACGCATAGTTCCTCTTTTATTGCTTAAGGATTTGATATGGCAGATATCCTAATTTACAGCTCAGCGTCTTGCCCGTATTGCGTGGCAGCGAAGAATTTTCTGAAGTCACGTGGCCATGAATTCCGTGAGCAACGCATTGATATGGATGACGAAGCGCGAAAAACCATGATGACTAAAACTCAACGCACATCGGTGCCACAGATTTTTATCAACGACACTCATATTGGTGGTTTTGATGACATGGTGGCGCTTGATCGTGCAGGTAACTTACAGCCGCTTTTGGAGCAATAGCGCAGAAAATTAGGCTTCTTGGGGTATAATGCGCCCTAAATATTTATAGTGAGAAGCAAGATGGCGCATACAATTGCAGTGATTCGTGGTGATGGTATTGGTCCAGAAATTATGGACGTTACCCTTGATGTATTAAATGCCCTGAACATTGGTTTGCAATATGAGTTTGTTGAAGCGGGTTTGGCGGCTTATGAAAAAACCAGCGAATTGCTTCCAGAGGCCACTTTAGCGGCTATAAGTAAATACAAAGTGGCGTTGAAAAGCCCATTAACTACGCCGGTTGGCGAAGGATTTTCCTCGATTAATGTGGTTTTACGCCGTCATTTTGATTTGTACGCCAATGTTCGCCCAGCCATCAGCTTCCCGAACACCAAATCGCGCTACCAAAACATTGATTTAATCACCGTGCGTGAAAATACCGAAGGCGCTTACATCGGCGAAGGACAGAGTATCTCCGAAGACGGTGAAACCGCATTGTTGACTCAGAAAATTACTCGCAAAGGTTCTGAGCGCATTGTGCGATATGCATTTGAATTGGCTCGCGCGGTTGGCCGCAAAAAAATCACTGTCGTGCATAAAGCCAATATCCTGAAATCCACTTCTGGCTTGTTCCTAAAAGTGGCTCGTGAAGTGGCCGCCGAATATCCAGATATTCAGTGTAACGAGATGATTGTGGACAATACCTGTATGCAGCTGGTGATGCGCCCAGAGCAATTCGACATGATTGTAACCACCAATCTGTTTGGCGACATTATTTCTGATTTATGTGCAGGCTTAGTCGGCGGTTTGGGCTTGGCGCCGGGTGCGAACATTGGCAAAGACTGCGCCATTTTTGAAGCTGTGCATGGTTCAGCGCCAGACATTGCCGGCAAAGGCATTGCTAATCCGTGCGCGTTGTTGCTTGGCGCGGTGCAAATGCTGGAACATATTGACGAAGTATCCGCCGCTGTGCGCCTTAAGCAGGCAATCATCGATACCATGAGCGATAAAGATCACTTAACCCCAGATTTGGGTGGTACCGGCACAACGCAAAGCTTCGCCGCTGCAATTATCAGGCACATCAAGGCGTAAATTCATTTTTGCAAAATAAAACGCGCTTCGGCGCGTTTTATTTATTTGTACGAATCGACATGGCGCGCCAAGCTACGCCCTATGTTAATTCCTCACTTCTTTGATTCTTACAATATCCGGATTGCCCCTGAAATCACGAATGATTGCTTTTGCTGCATCTTTGTCTTTTGCAATCAGTTCAATTTTACTTGTCTTGCCAGTGGCGTCTTTCACCGTAGCAATAAACTTCAGTAGCTTCGGTGCATTTGTAAGTACAACAGGTAACGCTTCTACTGGTTTGGCTTGATTCATTTTTGCCGAATTATTTTTGGCAGCGACTTTGGATTGTGCCGCAATTGGCTTCAATGCAGCTTTTGCGAGCGATGGCTTGCTGTATTCGCCATCAAATGAAATGCCGGTTTCGTGGTATGCCTGGCAACTGCTGGTGTTTAGTTGAAGAATGCCAGACTTGATAGTAAACAGAATGCTGCAGTTGTATTCCTTGTTATAGAAGTTTGCGTAGCTGTTGGCAAATTCTGCAATACCATACACGCCACCAACAGCCTTGCCAGCTTTGGCATCTAAATTAAACACAATGCTATGTTCGGATTTTAATGAAATGTCCAGCGTTTGCTGCCCACCTGCATCGCCATTGTTGCCTTTCCATAATCCGATAAATTGTTCGATTGTGACTTGGTCATGCTCTGGAACATTGGTGGCTACAACTGTTGCTACGCTTTGCGTGGTTTCTGTTATTGGTGTTGCCTCAGGTGTAGGTGGGCTGATGAGTTCTTGTTGTGTTGCTGATTCTCTATTCTGAGCAGATTGATCGCTAGTGCTTTCATTTTCACCACCTAAAACACCAAACCACTTGAGTGCTAAAAAAATGGCTGATGCAATGCCTACATAGACAAGCCAGCGCAGGAAGTTGCTTTGTTTTTTATTCGTGTTGTCTGAGTTGTCAGGGCTGATTGGATTGATATTGCCACTGAAACTTTCTACCGCACTATTTTTATCAGACTGTTTTATTTTCTGTTTGTAGGTAAATTTACTATTTAGTTTTTTCTTCTCAGCAGGCAAAGATTCTTGCTCAGTTAGCCATAAATCATATTCAGCGCGCTGAACTGGATTAGAGAGCACCGCGAATGAATCATTAATTGCTTTTAGAAACCGCGAAGCGTCGGCATTGGGACTTAAGTCAGCCTCACAATTTTGAATGATGGCTTTATACGCTGCACGAATAACATCACTTGAGGAATTGTTGGCTACATTGAGGTTGTTGTAATAGGTTTTAATAAGCATAGTTGCACTGTTATAGATGTTTTAGGATTGAAAGGCTAGTTTTGCCCGGCTTGTATGCTGATTTTAACGCATTAAACACATAATCCCCAGCTGCTTCGCAGGCATCCGGTAGTGATTTTTTCAAGGCCAAATTCGCGGTGATGGCAGAGGCGAGGGTGCAGCCGGTGCCATGCCCAGATACTTTCAGGCGCGGATGTTCAAATTCATACAATGCTTTGCCGGTATCTAGTCGGTCAATCACCTTTTTGCCGCTTAAATGGCCGCCTTTCAGCAATACCGCTTTTGCGCCCATGGCCAGTAATTCAACTAACGCAGCTTCGGCTTGTTCGTCATTTTCTATGCTGTGTGCAAGTAGCAACTCGGCTTCATCAATATTGGGCGTGATAACCGTAGCCAATGGAAATAAACGCTCAACCAAACGCAAGATAGCGCAAGTTTCAAGCAGTGTATGTCCGGAACTGGATACCATTACTGGATCGAGAACGATAAATTTCGGTTGATATTTCTCTAAACTATCAGCCACCACATCAATCACTGTTTTATTAGCCAGCATGCCTATCTTTACTGCCCGAATATCAAAATCCGAAAATACCGAATCGAGTTGCGCGCGCAGGAATTTTGGCGGCGGAACATGAATGGCTTGCACGCCTTGGGTGTTCTGCGCAGTTAGCGCAGCTATTGCGGATAATCCATGCAGGCCATGTGCGACGAAGGTTTTTAAATCGGCCTGAATACCAGCACCGCCGCCAGAATCAGATCCGGCGATGGTGAGGACACTTGCTACAATGGGTTTACGCATAAGCTCTATCGTGCCTAGAAGGCGCTCCTACAAAACTTCTGAGGCATGATCGGCCAAACGTGAGCGTTCGCCGCGGCGCAAGGTAATGTGTGCGGAATGTGCCCAATTCTTGAAGCGATCTACTGCATACGTTAAACCGGAAGTAGTTTCGGTTAGGTATGGTGTATCAATTTGTTCAACATTACCCATGCAAATAATTTTAGTACCAGGGCCAGCGCGGGTAATCAAGGTTTTCATCTGCTTCGGCGTTAAGTTCTGCGCTTCATCAATAATTAACCAACGATGCAGGAATGTTCGGCCACGCATAAAATTCATAGCACGGATTTTAATGCGCGAAGCCAATAGTTCATTGGTGGCGCCGCGTCCCCAGGAGTTTTGCTCTTGAGTGTTAGTGAGCACTTCCAGATTATCGGTTAGCGCGCCCATCCACGGCGTCATTTTCTCCTCCTCGGTGCCAGGTAAAAAGCCAATATCTTCACCCACAGAAACGGTGGCGCGGGTCATAATAATTTCGCGGTAACGCTGGATATCCATGGTTTGTGTGAGGCCTGCGGCAAGTGCCAGCAAGGTTTTACCGGTGCCGGCAGTGCCGAGCAGGGTAACTAAATCAATTTCGGGGTCCATCAACGCGTTCAAGGCGAAGTTTTGTTCGCGGTTGCGTGCGGTTATGCCCCACACCTGATGCTGTGGTGAGCGAAAATCGTCGACAATTTGCAAAGTAACGCGCTCACCTTCCATTTTGCATACCCGTAACTCAACTTCATCATCGCCGGGCATATACAGGAACTGATTTAAAAACCAATCATCTTTCGGGCTACGCTGGATTTCGTAAAAAGTGCGGCCTTTGTCGGTCCATGAACGCAGATTGCCTTGATGGCGTTCCCAGAAATCTACTTCTAGCTCGCGCACGCCAGTGAACAATAAATTGAAATCGTCGATGGCTCGGTCGTTTTCATAGTCTTCAGTAACCACGCCGCAAATTGACGCTTTGATACGCAGATTGATGTCTTTCGAGACCAATACCACTGGCACACCGGGATTATCTTCTTTTAATTGCAGAATAGAGCCAAGGATTAGATTGTCGGGCAATACCGTACCGAAGCGTTTACCCGCTTCCATTTGTTTGAGTTGGAAATGCAGTTTGCCGATTGTACCGTCAGCGCGTAAATTCAAGCCTTTCGGTTGTATTAAAGGAATGCCATCGGTGATATCGCTACTGCCGTGCGATTCAATCAGTTCATTGAGGAAGCGGCTAACTTGGCGGGCGTTGCGTGAGGACTCAGAGTGTCCTTTTTTACCATTATCGAGTTCTTCCAGAACCATCATTGGTATAAATACATCGTGTTCTTCGAATTTAAACAGCGCGGTTGGATCATGCATCAGTATATTGGTATCTAAAACATAAATGCGCTTGCTTCGAGTCATTTGTTATTCCTTGGTATGGGATTAATACTTCATAGGATCCATAATCGCGTCTAAGTTTAAGTGGTCGCAAAACTCCATAAAATCATCACGTAATGCCGCGATGTGCATGGTGGCGGGAATGCCGATAGTCAACTGTGCAGTGAACATTGAGGCGCCAGTGTGCATGGCCTGATAGCCATTGCTTTGCATGTTTTCGATGGTGATGCCTTGCCGGTCAAAAAAATCGGCCAATTGAAACAAGATGCCGGGCTTGTCGGCAGCAACCACTTCTACCAAATACGGCAACATATTCGACTGCATCGGTTTTGGGCCCGTGCGGTAGTAGGCAATCTTAATTTGGTTTTCGCGTTCTAATTTGCTAAGCAAGGATTCAAGCTTAACGATGCCATCCCAGTTACCAGTAGCCAATGCTACTAACGACACATCGCGACCAACCGTTGAAAGACGGGTATCGAGCAGATTGCAGCCCGATTCGGATATGCGACGGGAAACAATCAATAGCGGCGAATTTGGGTAGGTACTGTAGGCACTGATGAGTAAGTGATTGCCAGTACTGGGAAGCTGCGTTGCATTTTCGTTCAAGATGCGTTCCTGCGACACGAAAAACTGTGTCAAAATGATACTTACAGAATAGAGTCTTGCTGAGCAACCGGCAAGTAGATTTAGAAAACTTTTTTTCCAGGAGTCAGAAAGTGCAGTTGAAGGGAAGCATAACCGCATTAACCACACCTTTTACCGAATCCGGTGTTATTGACTTAAATGCCTGGCGCGCACAGCTTGACGCGCAAGTAAATGCAGGTTCTTCGGGTGTTGTGGTAGCTGGTTCAACCGGCGAAGCAGTCAATTTAAGTGATGAAGAATATTGCCAACTCATTGAATTAGCCTCAATTCGCATGGGAAACCGGGCGATTTTGCTAGCTGGAACAGGCCATTCATCAACCAGCAAAACCATTCGACAGAATAAATTAGCTAAGCGTACCGGTGCCGCTGTAGCCTTGGTGGTAACCCCGCCGTATGTGCGGCCAACCCAAGCTGGCTTAGTGGCGCATTATTTGGCGGTTGCCGAAGCATCAGAAATTCCAATCGTGCTTTATAACGTGCCAAGCCGAACTGGCTGCGATTTATTGCCCGACACGGTGGCCAAGCTATCCAGCCATCACAACATCATTGGTTTAAAAGAAGCAGTTGCCGATCAAAGCCGTTGGAACGCGCTATACCCTTTGGCAACACCAGATTTTGCCTTGCTTAGTGGTGACGACCCAAGCTTCGTGCGTACCATGATAGGGGGCGCACAAGGCGTTATCTCAGTGGCATCGAATGCCGTGCCAGCCTGTTTTGCCCGTATTTGTCGCTATTTGGAAGAATATAACAGCGATCAGGCTTTGGTTTTAGACGCCAAACTGCAGGAACTGTATGCATTTCTAAATGTCGAACCCAATCCAACCCCTATTAAAGCCATTATGTCCCAGCTAGGCTTTGGTTCTGGTGTGCGGCTGCCGTTGTTGTCTTTGTCTGAGAGTTATCAGGCCAAAGCAGGTGAAATGACAAATTTATGTAAATCTATTGAACAATCGATTTGAGAAGGATCACTATGTTTCGCATTGCTACCCAGATATTTCGTTTCACGCTTTTAACACTGGTACTCGGCTCGTTTTTGGCGGGTTGTAGTTGGTTCCGTTCGCGTCCTGAATATCAAGGCGTTGAAATCAGTAAGCCGTTGGCCATTCCGGCTGATTTAAGCAAGCCTAAAAGCCGTGATGCCTTGCAAATACCTTCAAAAACCTTGCTGGGTGAAAATGCTAAGAGCCCAGATCAAGTCGTCAATTTTATGCTGAATGATGAGTCTGGCAAGGTTTGGACACGCCTAGGTGTTGCACTTGATGGCATAGAAGGCGTGGAAGTGTTGAACAAAGCGGAAAGCATTAAAAGCTATGAAGTGCGCTTTAAGGCTGAAACATTTCTAATTTCTGCGCAGCCCGATAACGACAAAACCCGCGTAGTAGCAATTGGTGTTGATGGCGCTGTGCAGCAATCGGGTGTATCGAGCGAATTGTTGGCCAAGCTTAAAACACTCTTGTCGAAATAAGCGGCTGCTTAAACCAAAAAAGAGCGCCTAGGCGCTCTTTTTTATAGTGAAAAATTTATTTTTCTAAATATTGCAATTTATCCGGCTTGCCATCCCATTCGGCGGCTTCGGCTAATGGCTCTGCGCGCGTGGTGATGACTGGCCATTGCGCAGCTAATTCGGCATTCAGTGCCACAAAATGTTCTTGCCCCGCTGGCACATCGTCTTCTGGGAAAATGGCCTTGGCAGGGCACTCTGGCTCACACAAGGTGCAGTCAATGCATTCAACCGGATCGATAACCAGAAAGTTTGGGCCTTCATGAAAACAATCGACTGGGCAGACTTCAACACAATCGGTATATTTACAGCGAATACAGTTTTCAACAACGACAAATGGCATAAATCACCTACTAGTAGAGAAAACCCCTTAAAATGTCTAATTAGGCATTTGGGCTCAGCGCCATTATTTTACTGTATTTAGGAGTGTTATGAGTGTTTCTCATCGATCAGGACCTGAAGCAATTATTGCTCGGCCCGATCACTGTATCTCACGCAAGGATATTAGTCCGAATGCGTTACGCGTGTTATATCGGTTGCGAGAAGCAGGCTATCAGGCCTATATTGTGGGCGGTGCAGTGCGCGATTTATTGATTGGCGGACACCCCAAAGATTTTGACGTGGCCACCAATGCAACGCCTGAGCAAGTACGTGCCAATTTTCGTAATTGCCGCTTAATTGGGCGTCGGTTCCGTTTGGCGCACATTATGTATGGCTCAGAAATTATTGAAGTTGCCACTTTCCGTGCGGCCGGTGAAGATGATACTCAAGGTGATCGCAAAACCCACGAAGAAGGCCATTTGTTGCGCGATAACATCTACGGCACCTTGGAAGAAGATGCGGTGCGCCGCGATTTTACGGTGAATGCGTTGTATTACACCGTTGAAGATTTCAGCGTACGAGATTTTGTTGGTGGCTATCAAGACGTGCAAGATCGTGTGTTGAAACTGATTGGCGATCCAGAGACGCGTTACCGCGAAGATCCTGTGCGTATGTTGCGCGCCATTCGTTTATCGGCAAAGCTTGGTTTTAGCATTCACCCAACTGCCGCAGAGCCTATCCCTCTGATGGCGCCATTGCTCGCTAGCTCATCATCAGCGCGCTTATTTGATGAAATTCTTAAAATATTCTTAGCTGGCAGTGCTGAAAAAAGCCTGTTGCAGCTAGAACAATATCAATTGCTGGATGTATTGTTTGCCGATACCGCCAAAGCCCTACAAACTAATCGTTCTGGCGCGTTGCGGGCCATGTTGTTGCAGGCCATGCGCAATACCGATCAACGCATTGCCGAGGGTAAATCAGTGGCACCAGGCTTCTTATTTGCTTGCCTGTTGTGGCCAGCGTATTGTCGCGAGCTGGCTGTGCTTCAAAATTCAGGTTGCGAATTGAGTGTGGCTCAGCAGCGCGCATCAGATCGCGTCACCTTGCGGCAAATTGAACGCATCGCGGTTCCGCGCCGGTTCTCAATGCCGATGCATGAAATATGGCAGCTACAAACCCGCTTTCAGCAAAGAACGCGTAAGCGTGTGTTTAAGTTATTAGCCCATCCACGTTTTCGCGCGGCCTTTGATTTTCTCGAATTACGAGCTTTTGGTGCGCCGGAATTGACTGAGGAGCTGGAGTTTTGGCGGCAAGCCCAAGTGCTTTCGCCAGAAAAATTAGCTGAAATTATTCCGCAGCACAGCAAAAACACTGACGGTGAAAGCGCACACCAGCCGGTTAAACGCAAACGGCGGCGTAGCAATCCTAAGCCCGCACAAGCCGAGTAATTGGGCGCATGGAACGCGTATTTATTGGACTAGGCGGCAACCAAGGCGATTCGCTTGCGACACTAAAACGCGCAGCACAACAAATATCGGCATTACCAAACACAACACATGTTGCAGCGTCAAATTTTTATCAATCGCCAGCCTGGGGCGGCGTTGAGCAAGCGGATTTTATCAATGCTGTGCTGGAAGTCCACACGCAGTTAACTCCGCAAGAATTGCTAGAGCGGCTCTTAGATATTGAGCGACAGCATGGCCGAAATCGAGAACTTGAGTTGCATTGGGGTCCGCGCGTGCTTGATTGTGATATTTTGCTATTTGGTCAACGTATACTTCACAGCGAGTCGCTTAGCATTCCTCATCCGCGTATGGCACAACGCGCGTTTGTATTGGTGCCATTGGCTGAGATAGATGCTAGTCTGCCAGTGCCCGGCTTAGGCAGTGTGCAGAGTTTGCTTGATGATTTATCCGAATGTACCATCCAACTTATTGAATAAAGGTCGTTCTTATGTATACCAGCCCAGCTTCTGAATCATCGCGACCTAAAGTGACAGTACCGATGTTGCAGCAGATGAAGCGCAATAAACAGCGTATCGCCACACTCACAGCTTACGATGCAAGTTTTGCGCGTTCCATGGATGCCGCAGGCATTGATGCAGTGTTGGTTGGCGATTCCTTAGGCATGGTGATTAAGGGGGGCGAAAACACGGTATCTGTTTCGGTTGCAGATATGGTCTATCACAGCCGTTGTGTTGCGCAGGGTTTGCAAAGTGCCTTGTTAATTGCTGACATGCCATTCCAAAGCTACGCCAGCGTTGATCGCGCCTTAGATTCAGCCGCCATGTTGTTATCAGATGGTTTGGCGAGTATGGTGAAAATGGAAGGCGCAGGCTTTGTGTTAGATGCCATTGCTTACCTTTCCGAGCGCGACATTCCAGTGTGCGCCCATTTAGGCTTAACACCGCAATCGGTATTAAAGCTAGGCGGCTTTAAAGTGCAAGGTCGAGATCAACAAGCCGCAAACGATATCATCGAACAAGCCAAGCAAGTGCAAGCGGCGGGTGCGCAATTATTAGTGCTTGAGTGCATGCCATCTGCTTTAGCAAAAATTATCACCGAAACCGTTAGCATCCCCACTATCGGCATTGGTGCTGGGCCAGATTGCGATGGTCAGATTTTGGTGTCTTATGATGCTTTGGGAATCAATTCCGGCCACCGTCGCCCACGTTTCGTGAAAGATTTCCTCGCCAGCGCAGGCTCAATCGATGCGGCTTTCGCACAATATGTTCAAGAAGTAAAATCTGGCGCGTTTCCAAGCGCTGAGCATGGATACGCCTAATGAATGTGTTTAGAAATGTGGCAGAATTACGCGAACAAATTAGCGAATGGAAATTGCAGGGGTTACGCATTGGCTTTGTGCCAACTATGGGCAACTTACACGCTGGGCATTTTGCTTTGGTGGAATTGGCTAAACAGCATAGCGATAAAGTGGTCGCAAGTATTTTTGTGAATCCAACGCAATTTGGGCCAAATGAAGATTATGCGCGTTACCCCAGAACGGAGCCGCACGATATTGCTGGTTTAAGTGAAAAGGGTTGCGACGCTATTTTTCTGCCAACAGCCGATGAGATGTATCCACTGGGCATTAAGAACTATGTGCAAATGCATGTGCCGGGCATCACCGATATTTTGTGCGGTGCATACCGGCCCGGACATTTTAATGGCGTAGCCACGGTGGTTGCGCGCTTGTTGAATATGGTGCAGCCAGATTGTGCGGTATTTGGCCGAAAGGATTACCAGCAGTTGCAAGTTATTCGCTATATGGCAACTGAAATGAGTTTCCCCGTTGAAGTTATTTCGGCGCCAACCTTGCGCGAAACCTCAGGCTTGGCGATGAGTTCGCGCAATCAATACTTGAGCGATGAGGAAAGAATTAATGCCGCATTGATCTACCAAACGCTACTTGCCATGAAAACGGCATATATAGCTGGTAAGCCGATTGAGCACATTGAACAAGAAGCGCACGCCAAGCTTGAAAACGCCGGCTTTGAAGTCGATTATGTCGATATTCTTTCGGCTGAATTAGGCAAAGCATCGCGTGCTAGAAACAATGCGCGCGTGGCTTTAATTGCCGCACGCTTGGGCCGAACACGTTTGATTGATAATTTAGAATTTGATATTCAGTGATATAAGGACAGCGTTTACTATGTGGACTGACAATGATTGGAGCGCCTTGCAACAGCATGCTGTGCGTTGCAGTGCAAAGACTATTCAAGAAATTATTGCCAGTGAAGCAGGGCGCGCGCAAGAGTTTTCCAAAACAATCGGCCCCTTGTATTTCAATTTTTCTCGGCAACATTTCGACTGCGAAACGATAGAAGATTTGCTCAGTCGTTTAGAAAAATCCGGACTTGAACAGCAAGCCCGCGCTTTGTTTGCCGGCGATAAAATTAACGGCAGTGAAAATCGCGCGGTCTTGCATACCGCCTTGCGCAGTAATTTGTCGGATTCGCCAGATGCCCAGCAAGCCCACCAGCAAGCCATGCTAGCGCTCAATACTATCTCAGTGCTAATTGAACGATTCAAGCAAGACGGCATCACCGATATTATTAGTGTCGGTATTGGCGGCTCCGATTTAGGCCCACGGCTAGTTCTAAATGCATTGACTGATTTTGCTAGTAAAGATTTCCGGATACATTTTCTAAGCTCAGCTGATGGCTTGTATTTAGAGCGTTTTATGACTGAGCTTAACCCAAAAAATACCGTCGTATTGTTGGTTAGCAAAAGCTTTAATACGCAAGAAACGCTCATCAATGGTGCCGTGCTAAAAGACTGGTTGAACGATTCAAGCAAACTGTATGCCATCACCGCCAATCGCACTAAAGCCGAAGCCTTTGAAGTACCAAGTAGCAATGTGTTGCCAATTTGGGATTGGGTTGGCGGGCGATTTTCGGTGTGGTCGGCAGTGGCATTGCCAAGTGTTTTGAGCATTGGTATGCCGAATTTTCGTGAGTTTCTGCGTGGCGCCGCCGATATGGACGCACATTTTCTGAATACACCGATTAAAGACAATATTGTGGCATGGCAAGCGCTTACATCGGTGTGGAATCGCAACGGGTTGGGCTATGCCTGCCAAGCGATTATTCCATATGATGAACGCTTAGAAATGCTGCCAGATCATCTGCAGCAAGTCATCATGGAAAGCCTTGGGAAATCTGTGCAAGATAGTGGCGACGACTGCTTGCAAGCAACAAGCCCAGTGTTGATGGGTGCGAGTGGTAATCCTAGCCAGCACAGCTTCTTTCAATACTTACAGCAAGGTATTGGTATTGTGCCGATTGATTTTATTGGTGTGGTGAAATCCAGCCATTGTCATACGCAGAATCATCAATTCATTTTGGCTAATTTGCTTGCTCAGGCCGAATCATTAGCCAATGGTCAAGGCAGTGAAGATGCGCAGAAACGTTATCCTGGCAACCGGCCGTCAACCGTTATTCTGATTGATGAACTGACTCCGTATGCCTTAGGTATGATGTTAGCCTTGTATGAGCACAGCGTGTTTGTGCAGTCCAAAATATGGGGCATCAATGCCTTCGATCAATGGGGTGTTGAGTTGGGCAAACAAATTGCCAACACCTTAATGCCCTATGTTGAGCAAAGCAAAACCGATACTCAAAATCTGGATGTAGTTACTCAGGAATTGCTGCAGCAGATGCTGGCGAACTAAGCGGGTTTTTGTAATTGGGTCAGTGCCCAAAGCGAATGTTCGCGGACAATTTCATTCGGGTGCTGCATTTTTTCGCGTAAGGCCGCCAAATGTTCAGCGCTGGCTTCAGCATTGCCAATGGCGATTGCAATATTGCGCAACCAATTGATATAACCAGTTCGGCGGATGGCTGAGCCTTCGGTGCGTTCAAGAAATTCTTGTTCGGTCCATGCAAATAAATCCACTAAGCTGGCGCTGTCTAAATTATTGCGCACCTTAAAGTCTGGCTCGTCGTGGCGTTTAGCAAATTTATTCCACGGACAAACTAATTGGCAATCATCGCAGCCAAAAATACGGTTGCCAATCGGCTTGCGGAATTCTTCTGGAATACTGCCGTGGTGCTCTATGGTTAAATAACTGATGCAACGCCTCGCATCAAGCCGATACGGCGCAATAATCGCCTGTGTTGGGCAAATATCAATACAGCGTGTGCAGGTGCCGCAATAGCCTTGGTCTTGATTCGATGTGCTCGGCAAATTGAGATCAGTATAAATTTCGCCGAGGAAAAACCAAGATCCGGTGGTTTTGTCGATTAAGCAGGTATGTTTGCCAATCCAGCCCAGTTCAGCATTTCGCGCGAGTGCCCGTTCAAGCGATGGCGCTGAATCAACCAATACGCGGTAGCCGAATGCGCCAATTTCTGCTTCGATGAACTGTGCCAATTGCTTTAGGCGTTGCCTCATCACTTTGTGGTAATCACGGCCAAGTGCGTAGCGCGCCACATAGGCTTGCCCAGGTTGCTGCAGAGTGTTCCATGCCTGTTCATCGTCAGCGGCATAATTCATTCGCACCGAAATAACCGATAGCGTGCCAGCCTGCAGCAGTTCTGGCTTGCTGCGCATTTCGCCGTGATTGGCCATATAGCTCATTTGCCCGTGTTGGCCTTTGCTTAGCCAATCACTCAGATGCGCCTGATCTTTGCTTAGCTCGGTGCTGGCAATGCCCAGCTCTGAAAAGCCCAAAGCACGGCTTTTATCGCGAATAGTTGCTAGCAAAGTGATCATATCCATGCCAACAGTATAAAATGCTTTATGCCATTTGCCTTGCTGAGTGACCATGCAATTTTCATGCCCAGAACCAATCGACACCGAACGACTTGCTGAACGGCTTGCCATGGCGTGCCCAAAAGGTATGGTTATTTATTTGCAAGGCGAGTTAGGCGCGGGTAAATCGACTTTTGCACGTGCGTTTATCCATGCGCTAGGATTTGATGGTTCAGTTAAAAGCCCAACGTATTCCTTGTTAGAAGTGTATGCACTTGCCGATGGATTTGATGCTTTGCATATGGATTTGTATCGTTTGGCTGATGCCGAAGAAGTGGCATTTTTAGCTTTAGATGAGTATGCGCAAAACGCCAAAGTATGGCTGATTGAATGGCCTGAAAAAGGCCAAGGCTATATACCCAATGCCGATGTGCTCATTCGATTTAGTCAGCAAGATAACGGCCGATTACTTGAATTTCAGGCCAAAAATGCTATAGCAACTGCCTGCTTGAAAAATTTAAACCCCTGATTTACAAACTAAACAGCGAATGAACAGCCAGCAAGCTCGCTATCATGTAAGCTTGAACAAATCTTTAGATGGTGTTTCAATTTGTTTATGTCAGCATTCTTAACCCGTATTTCAGCCTCTTTCCTCTTGCTTTGTCTTGGCATTTCTACTTGTCTAGCCGATGCTCCGCAAATTCAAAAAATGCTTTTATTGCAAGATGGTTCAGTTACCAAAGCTTATATCACGCTCAGTCAGCCTACTCAGTTCAAAGCGTTTATGTTGCAGTCGCCTACGCGCGCGGTGATTGATATTACCGGTGTAGAAATGGGTCCAGAGTTTAAACTGCCAAACGCCAACGGCATTGTGCTTGCGGTTCGGCAAGGCAAGACGCCCACAGGTATTCGTGTTGTTTTGGATTTAGCTCAAGAGGCCAGTTTGAAATCTGAACTGGATTCAAGTTTGGGCAGTTTGCGTCTAGCCATCGATTTAACGCAAAAAGGCGAGCTTGTGCGCATACCGTTAGCTCAAGACAGCCAATCCTTGAAAACGGCGATTGCAGCTAATGCCAAACCGAATAGCAATGCGCCTGTAATAACGCGGCCCGTTTTATCGGTTGTTCCACCTGTCTTAGAAAATCCGCTGAATACTAAACCTGTGATTGCAAAGCCAGTGATTATCAAGCCAACGCAAAATTCCGTGCCGGGTAAAAGTAATATCGGCTATGCGCTGATGGATGATGAAATCGTGCAGATTGATATTGATAGTTCTGGCACAAAACCTAAAACTACGGTGGGCAAACCGGTTTCTGAGTATTCACCCTCGTTGCCGAATATCAAACAAAGCTTAAACCCAAGCCCTGCGCAACCCTTGCCTAAAAAGTCAAAAACCATGAACGATGTGCTCGGCTCATCAGCGCGTAAATTGATTATTGCTATTGATGCTGGACATGGCGGTAAAGATCCTGGCGCGCTTGGTGGCAATGGTTTGCGCGAGAAAGAAGTGACATTGCGAGTTGCTAAAGAATTAACTGCCATAATTAATGCCGATCCCGGAATGAAGGCGGTTTTGATTCGCGATGAGGATATCTTTGTGCCACTGGCTGAGCGCTACCAGCGCGCACGCCGAGCCCAGGCTGATTTGTTTGTATCTATTCATGCCGATGCCGCTGAAAACAACGCCGCCAACGGTTCTTCGGTTTATGTGCTCTCTACCAAAGGTGCTTCGTCGCAGGCAGCGCGTTGGTTGGCCGACAAAGAAAATGCCGCGGATTTAGTTGGTGGCGTCAGCTTAGATCATAAAGACAAAAACCTCTCAGCCGTGCTGCTGGATCTATCGCAAAGCGCTACCATGCGAATGAGTGAAGATGCCGCTGGTAATGTCTTGAAGTCGCTGAAAGATTTAGGTAAAGCGCACAAACGCGATGTGGAGCATGCCAATTTCGTGGTATTGCGTTCGCCTGATGTACCCTCGATGCTAATCGAAACCGGTTTTATCACCAATGCCGCTGAAGAGCGTAAATTGGCCGATCCTGAGCATCGTAAGCGCTTGGCATTTGCCATAGCACAAGGTGTACGAGAGTTTTTCATTGAACAGCCGCTGCCCGGCACGTATTATGCCAAGAAACAGTTAAATCAGGCTTCGGGAATAAATGCCGGCGCCGGTATTATTCCTTAAATGTGACAGCCATTACCTAGCGGCTTTGGGTACAATGGCTAAGTATGAAAATTCAATGTTTACCTGAAGTCTTAATCAACCAAATTGCCGCTGGCGAAGTGGTTGAACGACCATTTTCGGTAGTTAAAGAATTGGTTGAAAATGCCTTGGATGCCGGTTCAACCAAAGTAGAGATTGATCTTGAAGAAGGCGGTATTAGGCTGATTCGGATTCGTGATAATGGTTCAGGAATTAGTGCTGATGATTTGCCGATTGCAGTGCAGCGCCATGCCACCAGCAAGATTGCCAGCTTAGACGACTTGGAAAGCGTAGCAACGCTTGGCTTTCGCGGTGAAGCGCTACCTTCTATTGCCTCGGTGTCGCGTTTTACCATTCGCTCGCGAACGAACGCACAACAGCATGGCGCGAGTCTTTCAATTGATGGCGGTAAAGTAGGTGTTGTTATTCCTGATGCGCATGCACTGGGCAGCAGCATTGAAGTGCGCGATTTATTTTACAATGTGCCGGCGCGCCGAAAATTTCTGAAAACCGAACGCACAGAGCTGGCACATGCCGAGGATTGGTTACGCTCGCTAGCTTTAGCAAAGCCATCGGTTGAATTAAGTATTCGGCACAATGGTAAAGAGCTGAAGCGTTATAAATCTATCAGCGATTCCGAACAACGCATCGAGCGCGTTGTTCAAGTATTGGGAAGTGATTTCGCCAATCAGTGCCTAGCCGTGGATGTGCATCACAATGATATGCGGCTTAGTGGCTGGATAGGGTTGCCCACTGCCTCACGTTCATCAGCTGATCAACAGTATTTTTTCGTTAATGGCCGCGCAGTGCGTGATAAAACCGTGGCGCATGCGGTTAAGCAGGCGTATGCCGATGTGTTGTTTCATGGCCGTTATCCGGCCTTTGTGCTGTTTTTGGAATTAGACCCGCGCCGTGTTGATGTGAATGTTCACCCAGCGAAGCATGAAGTACGTTTTCGTGATGGCCGTTCGGTGCATGATTTTATTTACCGCAGCTTGCATGCACTGATGGCCGAAACACGCGCTGGCGTTGTGTCATCAAACGCAGCTTTCCAGCAAAGCAATGGCTATTCGCAGCAAAGCTCAAATCCATACAACAACTTTAGCCAATCATCAATGGCTTTACCTGTGCAAGAAAGCATGGCGCATTATCAAACGCTGTATGCTGCAAACGAGTCTGTCAGTTATCCGACAAGTCAGCCAGAACAAAGTCACCCGCTTGGTTATGCCTTGGCACAGTTGCATGGTATTTTTATTTTGGCTGAAAATGAGTTCGGCTTGATCATGGTGGATATGCATGCCGCGCACGAACGCATTACCTACGAACAGTTGAAATCGGCACAATCCGATGATGGTATTAAAACACAGGCACTTCTTGTTCCGGTTTCAGTGGCTTTAAGTGAAGCGGAAGCCTTTGCTAGCGAACAACTCGCTGAAAACCTTAAGACATTGGGCTTTGATGTGCTGCGCAGCGGCCCACAATCGGTGAGTATTCGCTCGGTGCCCAGCTTGTTGGCTGATGTAGATGCCAAACAATTGTTCTTAGATGTGCTGTCGGAGTTCAGAGAATTTGGCGCGTCTAAGCGTTTGCAAGAAGCTCAAAATGCGTTGTTATCAACTATGGCTTGCCATAGTTCGGTGCGAGCCAATCGAAAACTTACGCTCACTGAAATGAACGCTTTATTGCGCGCCATGGAAACTACCGAACGCTCAGGACAGTGCAATCATGGCCGCCCAACCTGGGTGCAGCTAAGCAAAGCAGATTTAGATAAATTATTTTTACGAGGAAGATAATGAAAATATTAAATGTAATTTTTACTGGCTTGTTGCTAACAGCCTGCCAGCAAGGCCCAAGCGCTGAACAATTGGCAAAAGAAAAACAATTGAAAATGCAATACGAAGCTGAAATTAGTGCATGGCGAACAGAGCGCATTAATAAACTCACTAGCAAAGACGGTTATCTTTCTTTTGTGGGAATGCATTGGTTGCCAAAACTAGGCGTAGTGCGAGTGGGTTCGGGCCAAACTAATGGCACGCGACTTAGCGTTGGTCCCAGTAAACTGGGCTTAGTTAGTGTGGCTGAAGGAAACATAGCGTCGTTTCAGCCAGAAGCTGGGGTATCTGTGACGATAGATGGTGTGCCAACTAAAGCTAAAACAAAATTAGTGGCCGATGTACAAGGCGTGCCAACTGTGGTTGGCTTTAATGGCGGCGAAGCTAGTTTTATTGTGATTGAACGCGGTGGCAAACTTGCCTTGCGAGTTCGCGATGCGCAGGCGCCAACACGGGTTAAATTTACCGGTATCGATTATTTTGAGATTGACAAAAACTTTCGCTTTGAAGCGAGCTTCACGCCGCATGAGGCTAGCAGAACCATTGATATTGTAAATATTTTAGGCATTGTTGAGCCAATGATGAACCCTGGCACGGTGACTTTTAAACAAGGTGAAAAAACCTTCACCCTAGAAGCCATTGATGAAGGTGATCACCGTTTATTTTTCACGTTCGCTGACCGCACTTCCGGCCATGAAACATATGCAGCAGCGCGATTCTTATATGCCGAATACCCCGATGCGGCTGGCAAAACAATCGTTGACTTCAACAAAGCCTATAATCCTCCTTGTGCTTTTTCGGCATTTACTACCTGCCCATTACCGCCATTAGGAAATCGCATGGATATGACCATTACTGCTGGCGAGAAAAAGCCACGGAAAATATAAACATGGCAATTAAACGCCTCGTACTATTAACATGCATGGGCTTGCTGACAGCCTGCGCAAGCGCCAAACCCAGCACACCCGCTATTTGGCGGGTAAGTGATGCTGATAATAGCGTGTATTTGTTAGGCTCCTTTCATGCCTTAAGGCCAAGCGATTATCCGTTATCGAAAACAATCAACGATGCGTATGCTGATGCAGAACTATTGGTGTTTGAAATGGCACCAGAGCAATTGCAATCGCCCGATTTGCCTGCAAAAATTGCGCAAAAGGCATCATTGCCAGCAGGCCAAAGCGTGCAAAAGTTATTGCCTGAACCAACATGGCAGGCGCTGAAAGATTGGTCTGCGCGTAATCCGGAATTCCCATTATTGTCTTTGCAAAGATTTGAACCTTGGTTCATTGCATTTACAGTGATCAATGCGCAGGCGAAATCGCAAGGCTTTGAAGCGGGGCAGGGCTTGGATCAACATGTGATGAACCAAGCAAAAATCACTAAAAAACCCAGTATCGGATTGGAAAGCGCTGAACAGCAAATAGTCTTGTTTGATTCAATGCCGATGCCAGCACAAATACAACTATTAAAAGAGTCTTTGTTTGATACTGCAAAAGGTAAAAAAGAACTCGATACTTTGCATCGTCTTTGGAAGGCTGGAGAAACGCAGAGCTTTGAGCGGCAAACGGTTACTAAGATGCAGCGCGAATACCCGGATTTGTATCAATCCATTAACGTGACACGAAATAATGCATGGGTGCCAAAACTACAGCTTTTGCTAGATGCCGAGAATGAAAAAGACGCGTTGGTGGTTGTTGGTGCATTGCATTTAGTTGGCCCTGACGGCCTTGTGCAACTACTTAAAGCCAAAGGCTACAAAGTTGAGCAACTAAAGTAAGTGCATTAGATCTCGACTATATCAATACAATCGACTGGGCAGGGCGGGATGCATAGATTGCAGCCTGTACATAATGCGGATATCACCGTGTGCATCAGTTTTGACGCGCCAATAATGGCATCAACGGGGCAAGCTTGTATGCATTTCGTGCACCCAATGCATTCGGCTTCACGAATGATCACTACGCTATCGGGTTTGTGTTCACCATGTTCGGTGTTAAGTGGTTTTGGCTCAATACCCAATAATGTGGCGATAGCACGTATTCCGGCATCTCCACCGGGTGGGCATTGATTGATATCGGCCTTGCCAGCAGCAATCGCTTCGGCGTAGGGCTTGCAGCCGGTGTAATCGCATTGCCCGCATTGTGTTTGAGGTAGCAACAGATTAATCTGTTCGGCTAGCTGATTATTATTGATGGTTACGCTTGGCATGTAGTGCTAGATTATCCGACACGCTGGCCAGCAAGCGCGCCGCTGTCGGCATCTAGCAGAAACAAGCCTTTGTCATCGCCAGCGGAAAGAATCATACCCTCGGAAAGCCCGAAGCGCATTTTGCGTGGCGCTAGATTAGCAATAAACACCACATTGCGCCCAATCAATTTTTCTGGCTCGGCATAGCTTTGCCGAATACCAGAAAAAATCTGCCGTTGGCCCAATTCGCCAGCATCTAGTAAGAACCGTAGCAATTTGTCTGAGCCATCCACAAAACTGCATTCGAGCACGTTGCCAATGCGTAAATCCAATTTAGCGAAATCGGTAATATCTACGGTATTTGTAGGAGCGCCTTTAGGCGCGATTGCGGGAACGATTTTATTGGTCGCGCCTAAAGGCGCTCCTACATTCGCGATTATGGGTTTCGCCGTTGTTTCGGTCGAAGCATCGGTCATAGCTTGAATATGCTTTGGGTCTATTCGGGTGAATAAAGGTGTATAGGCGTTTATGCGGTGATTTAACAATGGCGCATTGAAATCTGCCCATTGAGTAATTGGTGCATTAAGGAAGCTTTCGGCCTGCGTGCAGAGTGTTGGCAGAATCGGTTTCAAAGCAATTGCCAGCACGCGAAATAAATTCAAGGCTTGTGTGCAAACTAACTGCAGTTTTTCGGTTTGTGCTGGGTCTTTCGCCAATACCCATGGTTTCTGCTCATCAATATAGCGGTTAGCGATGTCGGCTAAAGCCATGGTTTGACGCAATGCATGTGCAATTTCGCCATCTAAATAAGCTTGTTGAATTAACGCAAATTCGCTATTGAATTGTGCATATGTTTGGGTATCATCAAGCTCTGCGGCTAATTGTCCATCGAAGCGAGTATTAATAAATCCGGCGCATCGGCTAGCAATATTAACAAACTTGCCAACGATATCTGCATTCACTTTCGCCACAAAATCTTCAAGATTTAAATCCAAATCAGCTACGCCGGAGCTGGATTTGCTGGCAAAATAATAGCGCAAGGCTTCTGGCGCTAGGCTGGCATCCAAGTAACTGCGCGCCATCACGAAAGTGCCGCGTGATTTCGACATCTTCGCGCCATTCACGGTCAGGTAGCCATTCACGTGCAAAGCAGTGGGCGAGCGATAACCCGCGCCATGCAATACGGCTGGCCAAAACAAGCCGTGGAAATTGACAATATCTTTGCCTAAGAAATGATGCAGCTCAGTTTCTGAGTGCTGATTTTTATCAGCATCTAAAAATTGCCCGAACTCGATGTTTTGACTTTCACACAAAGCCTGAAAACTGGATAAATAACCAATCGGCGCATCCAGCCAGACATAGAAATATTTGCCCGGTGCGCCGGGAATAGCAAAGCCAAAATACGGTGCATCGCGAGAAATATCCCAATCGCGTAAGCCGCCATCGGCATCTAGCCATTCGCGCAGTTTGGTTTTAATGCCGTCGTGCGCAACGTCGTTTTTCAGCCAGTCATTCAGGAAATCGGTGTATTGGCCGAGCGTGAAAAAATAATGTTCGGATTCTTTTAGCACTGGCTTTGCGCCTGATACCACCGATACCGGATCGATTAACTCGGTGGGCGAGTAGGTGGCGCCACAGTTTTCGCAGTTATCGCCGTATTGGTCGGCGGTTTTGCACGTTGGGCAAATGCCTTTGATGTAACGGTCAGGCAGAAACATCTGTTTTTCTGGATCAAACATTTGATTGATAGTGCGCACCGCGATACTGCCACGTGCTTGCAACTTGGCGTAAATCTGTTCGGTCATTAAGCGGTTGCGCTCTGAATTGGTTGAGTCGTAATGGTCAAAATCAACGGAAAACGCCTTGAAATCAGCTTCGTGGCCAGCCTGTATCCTCGCTATGAAAGCCTCCGCGCTTAATCCAGCCTTCTCTGCGGCTAGCATAATCGGTGTGCCGTGGGTGTCGTCAGCGCATACAAAATGCGTGGTGCCGCCAGCCAAACGGCGCGCGCGCACCCAAATATCGGCTTGGATATAACCCACCAAATGGCCTAAGTGCAATGGGCCGTTGGCATACGGTAGGGCGGTGGTAACAAGTGCGGGGGCAATATTCATCTTTGAATTATAAGGCTTTGGCCGATGTTTGTGGCTTTCCTATACAATAGTGTTTTGCCCAAAATCTGCATATGTCCCTCACTGAAGCCGCCATCCGCGCTGAATTAGCGCAAATTATCGATCCAAATACCGAACTGGATTTAATCTCGTCTAAATCTGCGCGCGCAGTGGGTGTGGATGGCCACAATGTCGCCATTGAGTTGCAACTGAGTTATCCGGCTAAATCGCAACACGCGGCCTTAATTGCAACAATCAGCGAGCGTTTGAAAGCTCAGCTTGACGCGCAAGCAGTAAGCATTCGCATTAATACCCAGATTCCCGCGCACCGTGTGCAAAAAGAGTTGTCGCCTTTGCCTGGCGTGAAAAATATTATTGCTGTGGCTTCAGGAAAAGGCGGCGTGGGCAAATCCACTACGGCGGTAAATTTGGCTTTGGCATTGCAGGCCGAAGGTGCGGTTGTTGGTATTTTGGATGCCGATATTCACGGACCATCAATTCCGATGATGCTCGGTATTTCAGGTAAGCCGGATAGTTTGGATGGCAAAACCGTTGAACCAAAAATGGCGCATGGTTTGCAGGCGATGTCGATTGGTTTATTCCTGAGTGAAGACACCCCCACCATCTGGCGCGGCCCGATGACCACCCAATACTTGCAACAATTATTAACCACCACCAACTGGCAAAATCTAGATTACTTAATCATTGATTTGCCACCTGGAACTGGTGATATTCAGCTAACACTGGCGCAGCGTGTGCCGGTTTCGGCGGCGATTATTGTGACCACCCCGCAAGACATTGCTTTAATAGATGCCAAGAAAGCTTTGAAAATGTTCGAGAAAGTGGAAGTACCGGTGCTTGGCATTATCGAAAATATGTCGGTTCACGAATGTTCTAATTGCGGCCATGTGGATGCTATTTTTGGTGAGGGCGGCGGCGTTAAAATGGCTGAACAATACGGCGTTGCACTGTTAGGCAAGTTGCCATTGCAACGAACTATCCGCGAACAGTCCGATTCTGGAACGCCCACTGTTGTTTCAGACCCAGACGGATTAGCGACGCAAAGCTACCTAGCCATTGCTCGTAAAGCTTCAGCACTGCTGTCTTTGCAAGCCAAGAATAAATCGATTAACTTTCCGAATATTGTTATTCAAAATACCTAAATCACCCATAATTAAAATTATGGGCAGAACATTAAATTAAAGAGAAAAATTATGAGCATTAAATCCGACCGTTGGATCCGACGTATGGCAGAACAACACAAGATGATTGAGCCGTTTGAAGCGGGCCAAGTCAAAACGGCTGCCGATGGCCATCGTATTGTGTCGTATGGCACTTCAAGCTATGGCTATGATGTGCGTTGTGCGCGTGAGTTCAAGATTTTCACCAACATCAATTCCACCATCGTTGACCCGAAAGCATTCGACCCAAGCAGCTTTGTGGATGTTGAAGCTGATGTGTGCATTATTCCGCCAAATTCGTTTGCTCTGGCACGCACCGTGGAATTTTTCCGTATTCCGCGTTCAACACTTGTGGTGTGCTTGGGCAAGAGCACTTATGCGCGATGCGGCATTATCGTTAATGTCACACCTTTAGAGCCCGAATGGGAAGGGCATGTAACACTTGAATTCTCCAATACTACGCCATTGCCCGCCAAAATATATGCCAATGAAGGTGTTGCGCAAATGCTATTTTTTGAATCTGATGAAGTTTGCGAAACCTCTTACAAAGACCGCGGTGGCAAATACCAAGGGCAAACCGGCGTGACTTTACCAAAAACGTAAAATATTTGTTATGTGTGAAAAAATAAATGCGCTTCGGCGCATTTTTTTTCGGGTAAAGTGATGTTGTTGAGTACTATTCTGAAATGTCCTGTAAGAAATAGAGATAGTGCACGACTAATCCCTGCAACCACAAAATGTTTTGTGTGAGCCAACAGAATTATTTATCCTTCCCTAAAATTTGGAGCCAAATTATGAAATCGAAAACCTTAACAGCATTAGCCATAACATCCACCGTTGCATTTGCTGCCATGGCATTCGCAGACGATACCAATAGCCCGTTCTCGGCGAAATCCTTGAAGTCTGGCTACCAACTGGCACAGCAAGCAGCGCCAGCCAAGAAAGCCGATGGCAAATGCGGTGAAGGCAAATGCGGCGCTGATAAAGCTAAAGAAGCATCATGCGGCGCAGAAAAGAAAACAGATGGCAAATGTGGTGAAGGCAAATGCGGCGCAGATAAAATGACTGCCGGCAAATGCGGTGAAGGCAAATGTGGCACCATGAAAATGACCGATGGCAAATGTGGCGAACACAAACTTGCTGATGGAAAAATGCACAAAATGACCGATGGTAAATGCGGCGAGCATAAAAAAGTTGATGGTAAATGCGGTGAAGGCAAATGCGGCGCTGAAAAGAAATAAGCTATCCATGCAACACCACTGGTGGCAACAAACCGCCAGTGGTCTTGGAGAATATTGTGAATAAACACGCACAAGGTGCAGGATTAGGATTTCGCCGCGAACTGTTAAGCGAGCTAGATGCTTGGCAGGGCAGGCCGATTGATTTTTTCGAAATTGCACCTGAAAACTGGGCCACCAATGGCGGCCGCTATGCAAAAGACTTGCGCAGATTTACCGAGCGTTATGCCTTTGTGTGCCACGGTTTGTCCTTGTCAATTGGCAGCACCGATGCGCTGGATGTGGCTTTAGTAAAAGGCATTAAACAATTCATGCAAGAGCACCGGATTGGCCTTTACACCGAGCATCTGAGCTGGTGTTCGCATGCTGGGCACTTATACGATTTACTGCCCATTCCCTGCACACAAGAAGCGGTGAGTTGGGTTTCTTCGCGAGTTCGGCAAGTGCAAGATATTCTTGGCATGCAAATAGGTTTGGAAAATGCCTCATATTATTTATCACCGCCCGGCGCTGAGATGAAAGAGCAAGAGTTCATTGCTGAAATTATTCGTGAATCAGATTGCTTGCTACATTTGGATGTCAATAATGTGTATGTGAATAGCCAGAATTTTGGCTATGATGCAAAAAAATATCTCGATGAATTACCGCTCGACAAAGTGTGCTACATCCACGTGGCTGGACATTATGTGGAATCGGATGGTTTTTTGGTGGATACCCACGGCGCCGAGGTGATTGACCCGGTGTGGTCTTTGCTTGATTATGCGTATCAGTCGATCGGTGAGTTAGCAAGTACTGTGCCAACCTGCTTGGAGCGCGATTTTAATTTTCCGCCACTAAGCGAATTGATGGCCGAAGTGGATATTATTCGCGCTAAGCAGCAAGTTGCTCGCGTATCTAATGTTAAAAAGCGAGCCTGATATGTCAGTAGCGCCGAGTGCTTTACATAACTTTCAGCAAGAATTTTCTGCGTACTTACGCAACCCAAAAAAATCACAAAAACCGCAAGGCATTCCTGCACGGCCTGCACGTATCTACGAAGAATTATTGTTCAACAATATCTGTGGCTTTGTTGACGCCTGTTTTCCGGTAGCGAAAAGTTTGTTTGCCGAGAAAAGTTGGCGCGTGTTTTGTCGCCGATTTTTCCGTGATTGGCAAAGCCATACGCCGTATTTCAGTAAAATTCCTGCACAATTTGTGCAGTACATCAAAGCGAATTCCACTGTTTTAAAATTGCCTACTTACTTGCCAGAACTTCTGCATTACGAATGGCTTGAGTTGGCGGTGGAAACGGCTGAAGACAAAAAATATAGCAATACAAATAGTTTGCGTTTAACACTGAATGCAAGTGTGCGCTACGCTCATTACAACTGGCCGGTGCATCGCATAAGTAAGGCGTATCGGCCACGAAAACCCAGTGCTACGTTTTTGTTGCTGCACCGCAATGCTGAATTTGAAGTGAAATTTCTAGAGATCAACGAAATCACCACTCAATTATTAGACATACTCTCCGATGCACCAACATCAGCCAAAGACGCGTTGAAGCAATTGGCCCAAAAGCTCGGCTACGCTAACCCAGATGCCTTGCAAATGCATGGCTATGTGTTGCTAGGCGATTTAATCAAACAAAATATAGTACAAGGAAAATTAGCGTGAGTTTTTTTTTAATACATCAAAATCAATTATTCGCGGCTTAGATAAATCTGCGCCATGGGTGGCACTTTTATTGCTGCGCATTCTGATTGGTTGGGAGTACCTTGAAGCGGGCTTAGAGAAATTCAACGGCCAAAATTGGTTCACTGATATTCAAAGCCAATTTCCATTTCCATTCAACGTGGTGCCACCTGCCATTAGCTGGCAAATGGCCACCTGGTTTGAAATTATCGGCGGCGCGGCGCTTATCATCGGCCTTGGCACACGCTTCTTCACATTGAATCTAATTATCCTAACCATCGTCGCAATTTCTGCGGTGCATTGGCCAGCCGATTGGAGCACTTTCGCCGAATTAATGAAGGGCTATGTGATAACAGGCGACGGCTTCGGCAACTTCAAGCTGCCAGTGCTATTTCTGGCTATGCTAGTCCCGTTGCTGTTCTTTGGGCCGGGCAAGCTGAGTATTGATGCGTTCATTCGCCGCAAATATATGGGCAAGTAAAACGATTTAGAATGGCTGCCTGTTTAGGCGCTGGCATTATTTCCACACATACGTCGGTTTCCAGTCGGTTGCTTTAAATGTGGCATTTAAAACATCTTCAGCATTTTTTCTAGCGATGGCACGAATTTGCGGTCCGTTGCAGCTTCGCTCAATTTGTTTTTGTGCAAATGCCAAGGAATTGCTGATAGCCAAACTGCGGTTAGATGAATCAGGAATAAGTGGCTCAAGCCCTTCACTGGTAATGGCATAAAAATACGAACCGCCTTTTTCACGCGCCTCATGATTCACCCTAACTTGCAGTGGTTTGGGTTCCGGCAAGAGCAGGGTGAAGGTGCGCTTTTCGGCATTGATGTTCTGGTATTTGGCCGCACCAAGATTGGTGGCAATGGTGCAGTCCCCGCGCGCAATGAGCAGAACCTTGGTACCACCGAGATCGAGATCCCATTGCGACCAAGGAATGTCTTGTGTCCGGCGTTCAGTGAACTCAATCACATCAGCATAATTGACTTTAACCGATACTAAATGGCCCATCTTTTCAATAGCAATTAACGGCGTTTGTGCAGGTAGTTTGCTGTCAGGCTTTGGGCCGAATAACCACATGCCAACAACTCCAAGCGTTACAGCGCCCAGCAAGGCCAAAATTGATTTAAGTTGATTTGGTTTTATCATTGGATTTTCAAATGTAGTTTTCATTATAAAGCCATTACATAGTAGCTTACGATTTCAGTCAATCGGAACTTTCCCGCCCCAAATAAAAAGCCCGACACATTTTTCAATGCGCCGGGCTTTCGTTAAAACAAGCTAGCGTTTAGCAGCAGCCCATTCCGGCTGCGCAGCATGCTGCACCAACTGCACAACAAGCACCAGCAGCCCAAACGGTGGTTGAAGTTGCAAGAGCTGACATGACGGCCAATACTTTAATTGCTTTGTTTTTCATAAAATTCTCACTTAAGTTTAAGGATAAAAAAGTTTACGGAAAATAATCTATATGATCGGCGGGCGCCAAATGTTGTTTGTGTGTCATTGAGTGATATTGATTACTGCGCAGACTAAGCTTAAAGTGCGTGGGCAAAGCATTTTGTGGTGCTAAATAGTTGCCGCTGTAAATTGCGGTGCTATTACAAGACTTGCATATGCCAGCACTACCGAGCATTAGGCAGTAAGGGCTGTCCGTTTGGCAGCTGTCTGGGCAACAATCCGATTGCGCGGCTCGTGCTGAATCATATGCTTGGAATAGTAAGGTAAATGTTAGCAAGAATTTAATGATTAGACGGGAGCTTAGTTTCATGATGTGTTGAGTAAGGTGCTGTCTCGGAAAGTGTGGGTTTACGAGTGGTTTTCTGAGTCATTGTGGCACTAAGATGACTGCTTAGCAAACTCACGCATCGCTTTGCTTAGCGTTGCATTATTTTTATTAAATCGCCGGCAAATCGAGCACAACACCAAATGCATGCGCAGCGAGGCGTGTTCGCTGAGCGCTAATGGTCGCTCTTGCGATAAAGAAATGAGTTGTGTTGTTTTGTAGCAGCTAAGCATGATGCGCGTCCTTAAACCAGTTGGTATCCAAGCATTTTTGCAGGCTCATTCTAGCCCGATACAAAAGTACATGTAGATTAGACGTAGTCAGCGTCAATTCCTTACAGATTTCTGCGCTTTCCAAGCCAATAAATTCACGCATCATGAAGGTTTGTGCTTGCGGGCCGGGCAGTTTGTTCAGGCATGTTTCGAATATCAGCCAAAACTGCTGTTGTTTTAACGAGCCTTCAGGGTTATTCCACGCCGATGGACTGTGTTCGGCCTGCCAATGCCCGCTGGCATCAAACATAAACGAATAGTCCTCTTGATCCTCACTGTTTTCCTGCAAATCGGCAATCGCCACAAAGCGGCTTTTGCCGCGAATCAGATCAATAATTTTATTTTTTAATATCGCAAAAACCCAGGTTTTAAAAGCGCATTTGCCAGCAAAAGCCTTGCTATTTTTATAGGCGCTAATCAAAGCATCTTGCACGGCGTCTTCAGCTTGGGTTTTATCACGCAGTTGTAGCGTGGCAAACTTCAGCATTTGCTCGCGTAAATCGCTAATGTAGGCGCTGTCTTGGAACAAGTTGGCTTCAGACTGTGCATTCATCATTACATTCTCAGGTTTTGACTAGCAATGGGCTTCATTGCCAAAGCGTAGATTGAAGCGTATTAGCTAAATGTGAACCCAAGTCTTTCATTGCATCTGGCGTATAAAGTGTTCTTTGCCCGAAGCCCCATACCGGGTTCGGCCATGCTGCATCGTGCTGGTTGCGCAAAATAACATGAACATGCAATTGGCTAACTACATTGCCAAGCGCTGCTATGTTGAGTTTTTCACCAGCAGGGAATTTTTCCTGCAAAGCTAGAGCGCAGGCATTGATTTCAGTTTGAAGCAGTGCTTGCTCAGTGGCATTCAAATCCAGCCATTCACGCGCTTGTGTCTTGCGTGGCACAACAATCAGCCACGGAAAACGGGCGTCGTTCATCAAGCCAATGCGTGATAGTGGCCCATCGAGGATGAAAATAGTGTCTTGTTCTAAGCGCGGGTCAAGGCTAAAAACGGCTGTGTTCATTATCTGCTCAAGGCAATGGCGGTATAATCATCCTCCAACTTTCCGCTATGCAGGCTGTTTATGTCAATACACAATCCCAAAGTCGGCTTCGTCAGCCTTGGCTGCCCGAAGGCTTTGGTTGATTCAGAACGGATACTCACCCAATTGCGGGTTGAGGGCTACAACATTGTGCCGAGCTACAATGATGCCGACGTGGTGGTGGTGAACACTTGCGGCTTCATTGATTCTGCAGTGGAAGAATCTTTAGATGCGATTGGCGAAGCATTAGCTGAAAACGGCAAAGTGATTGTAACTGGCTGCTTAGGCAAAAAGCCAGAGCAAATCCGCGCTAAGTTTCCTGATGTGTTGTCGATTAGCGGCCCGCAGGATTATCAATCGGTGATGAATGCAGTGCATGATTTATTGCCGCCCAAGCACGATCCATTCCTCGATTTAGTGCCCGATTTTGGTATTAAGTTAACCCCCAAGCATTATGCCTATTTAAAAATTTCTGAAGGTTGCAATCACCGTTGCAGTTTCTGCATTATTCCCTCAATGCGTGGCAATTTGGTTTCGCGCCCTGTGGATGATGTGCTTCGTGAAGCCGAACGTTTGGTGCGTGGCGGGGTGCAGGAATTGTTGGTGATCTCGCAAGACACCAGCGCCTATGGCGTGGATGTGCGCTATGCCGAACGGACTTGGCGCGATAAAACCTACCAAACGCGCATGAAAGATTTGTGCGAAGGTTTGTCGGAGCTTGGCGTTTGGTCGCGTTTACATTATGTGTATCCATATCCGCATGTTGACGACATCATTCCATTAATGGCGGAAGGAAAAATCCTACCGTATTTAGATATTCCATTTCAACATGCCAGCCCGCGTATCTTGAAGTTGATGAAACGCCCAGGCGCGATTGATAAAAATTTAGAACGCATCCAAAAATGGCGCGAAATCTGCCCTGAACTCACTATCCGCAGCACCTTCATTGTGGGTTTTCCGGGCGAAACCGAGGACGATTTCGAACAATTATTGAGCTTTATTGATCAAGCTGAGTTAGACCGCGTGGGTGCATTTGCGTATTCACCTGTGGATGGCGCAAAAGCGAATGATTTGCCTGATGCGGTGCCCGAAGAGATCAAGCAAGATCGCCTAGCGCGCTTTATGGAATTACAGGCTGAAATCAGTGCGGAGAAATTACAACGTAAAGTCGGCAGCATTCAGCAAGTCTTAGTTGACTCTCTCGATGGTGAATTGGCCATTGCTCGTTCTAAATCGGATGCGCCAGAGATTGATGGTTTGGTGCAGATTCAAGACGGTGAACGTGCTGGCTTAAAGCCTGGCCAATTTGTTGAGGTCACCATTATGGGCGCCGATGAGCACGATTTGTATGCACTGGTGGATCCGGATAATGCGGACTAAATCCCCCTCAATCCCCCTTTTTTAAAAGGGGGAGGCACGCAGTGCAGGGGATTCAATCATGGGCTAGTATTTGATGGAAATCACCACAAAACTAGCTAGCCCAGTAGGCAATTCAGCCTCAATTTCTTGCCCAACCATTTTGTTCAATACCGCGCGTGCTAGTGGCGAATCAATGCTAATCCAAGATAGTTTGGCATCGGTTTCATCGGGCCCAACAATACGATAGCACCGAATAGCGCCATCATCATCTTCCAAATCAAATGAAGCGCCAAAGAATATCTTATCGCGTGGTGCTTTATCCAATTCAGGCACTTTAAGTACCTCAATTCGCTTGCTTAAATAGCGCACACGACGATCGATCTCACCTAATTGTTTCTTGCGGTAGATATACTCGGCATTTTCAGAGCGATCGCCTTCTGCCGCCGCCGCAGACAGTGCTCTAACCACTTCTGGCCGTCTTAGCTGCCAAAGCTCGTGCAGCTCTTCACGTAGGCGCAGCATGCCCTCACCAGTAATCAGTGCGGTTGATGCTGCGCTAGGAGGACGCCAACGTGACATATGCGAGATTTACGAAAATTTTATGGAGTAAATGCATTGAATGAACAATAATAGAGCATTGTATAAGTTAAAGCATCGCATAGGAATTTACATGAGTAGTTTGAACCACCTTGGCCTTCTGGCATTACTTAGCCTTAGCGCCACATCATCGGCAGCCACTAAGTTAAGCAAAGAGCAATTGCTGTATGCAGAAATGGATCAATCAGTAAAAAGCTACCAACAAGCTCAGGTGCAATACGAAGATGGCGATGAAAAAAGTTTGTTAGTCATGAATACAGCCTTGGAAGATCTTGAAGATGTGGCTAATCGCTGTTTTAAGCTCAAAACCTGTTCTAAAACCAATGTCATCACAGCCTATGAGAAATTGGTGAAGAAGCACGACATAGCAAATATTGCCAGCATTAACCCAAGTCTGTCATTGGCTGCAATGCCTGCGCTGGGTGATACATTAAAATTATTGGGTGGTCGCAATTTTGAGCTTTTAATTCAAAATAATGAACCCTTGCAAGCCGCCATCGGCACATGGCTATCAACACAGCGCGGGTTTTTCCTTGATTCATGGGAAAATTATCAATACATGCGCTATTTAATGGCGCCCGAATACGAAAAAGCTGGCCTGCCTGAAGCACTTTTATTTGGCATGATGACTAAAGAATCTGGCGGCAAAGTGCATTCGGTGTCTAAAGCTGGTGCGGCCGGACCATTGCAGTTTATGCCAAGCACTGGGCGGCGTTTTGGTTTGGATTCAAGCATGGGCGCTGACATGCGCTATGACCCACAATTTGCAGCGCGCGCCAATGCGGCCTATATGAATGAGCGTTTCGCTGAGCTGAATAGAAGCTTAGAAATGGCTATTGCTGGCTATAACGGCGGTGAAGGTCGTGCTCGTCGAATTCATAATGAATACAGCGGCGCCAACTTCTGGAATGAAAGCGTTTACAAACAGTGGCCAGCTGAAACCCGAGATTATGTGCCAGCTGTGATGGCAGCCGCTTGGCTATTTTTACACGGCAGTGAATACGGGCTCACGTTTCCTAAGATCGATCCAACGCCTTCGCAGTTTGTTTTATCGAAATCGACCACCATCAATGAACTGACAATTTGTTTGGGCAATCCGTCGAATCAAGCAACGTGGTATCGCGCGCTTCGCAATTTGAACCCAGCTTATGAACCATCGCAATTTATTGGGCAAGGCACCACGCTGCGCGCACCAAAAAAATTAGTCGATAGTTATCGGGTTAATTGCCTATCTGGGCCGCGCGCAGAAATGGCGCGCACCTTAATGCAAGCCCGCAAACAGCCGGTGTTCCAGAGCTCGCAGCCATATGCCGAGACAATAAATTCACCAGCTGAAATAGCTATTGAAGGCAGTATTGCTACTGGCACAGCGTCTAGTCATGGCGGCAAATATACTGTTAAGCCAGGCGAAACGCTGATGATGATTACACGCACATTCGATTGTGATTTACGGCGTCTGATTACGCAAAACGACTTATCTCCGCCCGATTATGTCATTCGCCCGGGCCAAGAAATTAAACTGGCAAGTTGCAAAAAATAATGCCGTAGGGGCGAATGATTATTCGCCCATGATGCAATTATCATAGGGACGGGTACTAAACCCGCCCAATGCAATTACAGACTTTCCCAGCCCGCTTTCGGTGCAAAACGCGCACCGTATTTAGCTTCCAGCAGTTTTAATTTTTCTAAACATACCTGTACGCTAACAGCCTTGATATGCGCAATTGGGCCGCCACGAAACGGTGCGAATCCTGTGCCGAAAATCACACCTGCATCAAGCAAGTCTTCATCAGCCACCACGCCTTGATGCAAACAGGATACCGCTTCATTCAACAAGGCAAACACCAAGCGATCTTGTAAGTCTGCAGGGGCTTGGTAGTCTTTCGGCAGTTCTGGTTTTATCGCTTTGCCGTTTTCCCATTTATACAAGCCTTGGCCATCTTTCTTGCCACGTTTGCCATCTTCAACTTTAAAAGCTTCAGGAACAGCTTGGCCGTGAAACTCGGCCATAATTTTGCCAACACTCGCCGCCACATCCAATCCAACGGTATCTACTAATTCAATCGGGCCCAGTGGCATGCCGAAATCCAAAGTGGCTTTATCAATAGCGCGGCCTGGAATGCCTTCAGAAAACGCGATGATCGCTTCTTGCATGTATGGCGCAAGAATTCGGTTCACTAAAAAGCCCGGTGTGCCTGCAACAGGCACGGGAAGCTTATCAATCACGCGGCAAAACGCCGCTAAGCGCCGCTCAGTTTCAGAACTGCCTTTATCGTGCTTAACAATTTCTACTAAGGGCATGAGCGCTACTGGATTGAAATAGTGCAGACCAGCAAATTGCGCGGGATTAGCTAGCTTTTCACTCAGCGTATTCAGTGCAATAGAGCTGGTATTTGAAACTAACAAGGCGCTGGCTTTCATTTTTGATTCAAGCAAAGCATATAAGCTTTGCTTGGCTTCGAGATTTTCGAAAATGGCTTCAATGATTAAATCAGCTTTTGCTACACCTTCGCCATCGACATCAGCAACAAGCCGTGCGCGGCCCGCTTCGCGTTTGCTTTCATTTTTAATTTTACGCTCGAATAATTTATCAGCACGCTCCATGGCGGGCTGAATGTATTTTAATTCACGATCTTGCAGCGTAACGGTGAAGCCTTTTAATGCGCACCACGCGGCAATATCACCGCCCATAACGCCGGCACCAATCACATGCACATGTTCAATGCCATGGTCTTTGCCACCGAGCGATTTAAGCCGTTCTTGCAAGAAAAAAATGCGCGTTAAATTTCTAGCCGTAGGGGTTTGTGCCAATTTGGCAACAGAAAATCCTTCTTGCTTCAATGCGGCTCGCACCGGCATGCCACCACTGCGTTGCCACGTGCTGATTAAGCTAAATGGCGCAGGGTAATGGTCTTTTTTGGCTTTACGAGAAACTTGTTTAACCAGCACTCCAGAAAGAATCTTTCGTGCCAGCCAAGTATTGCTGAGGTAAGTCACGGCTTTTTGCTTGAATGGCCGCTGCGGGCCGCGTTCAATTAATTCAACTGCTTTGTTAATCATTAACGGTTGTTCGGTAACTATATCAACCAAGCCAATGGCTTTGGCAGCAAAGCCTGATAAAGTGCGCCCTGTCAGCATCATGTCAAATGCGGCCGGTGCACCAACTAAGCGAGGTAAACGGACACTGCCACCCCAGCCTGGGTATATGCCTAATTTTACTTCAGGCAAGCCAATACGTGTGCTTTCATCGTTGGATGCCACACGCGCTGAGCAAGCTAACGATAGTTCTGTTCCTCCGCCCATGCAGTGGCCATGGATCACTGCAACGGTTGGGCAGGGAAGTTCGGCAATGCGCTGGAAGATATTCTGGCCATTGGTAATTGCTTCAAGCACAGTGCCTTTTTCATCAAAACTGGCGAATTCAGCAATGTCAGCACCGGCAATAAAGCCCGCTTTTTTGCTTGAGCGAATGATTAAGCCTTTTGGCGGTGCGAAGGCAATGCGCTCAATAATGGCATCAAGCTCAATTAACACGGCTTGGCAAAGCGTATTGGCATTAGTATCTTTGCGGTCTATGCTAAGTATAAGAATGCCGTCATTACGTGTTTCAATATGCCAATGCTGTGGGGTAATGCCGTTAAATAAATTCATACAGTCGTTTGATTGAAATTGGGAAGAGCGCTTATCATCACCGTTTTAGGGGTATTGGTCAATGATGGGAACTTTTTGTTTTAATTAGCCACTAAGGCTGAGCTCATAGCAATACAGATATGGAGATCCAAGCCCTATGGGCGAACTAGAACTTGATAGTGCGTTAGTACAACGCGCAAAGGCTGGCGATAAAGGCGCATTCGATTTACTGGTTCGAAAATACCAGCATCGAATAGCCGCGGTCGTAAGCCGTTTTGTGCGTGATTACGCAGAATGCCAGGATGTAGTGCAAGACAGCTTTATCCGTGCCTATAAATCGTTATCGGGTTTTAGAGGCGATAGCCAGTTTTATACCTGGATGTACCGAATTGCAGTAAACACCGCAAAAAACCATTTGGCCAGCCAAAAGCGCCGGCCTAGAGCAGATGTTGAGCTTGAAGATGCTGAGCATATTGATGGCGGTGTGTATATCCAAAACAACGATACACCAGAGCATGAACTTTTACGTGAAGAAATTGCCCAAGTAGTAAGCAAGGCTTTGGATCAGCTGCCAGCTGAGATTCGGCAAGCCATCACCTTGCGGGAAATGGAAGGACTTTCCTACGAGGAAATTGCTGAAGTGATGAATTCCCCTGTGGGCACGGTTAGATCACGCATTTTTAGAGCACGCGAGGCGATTGACGTCCGTTTGCGCCCTTTATACGAACAAAAGAGAGTAAGGCCATGAAACCCATAAATGAAACCGATTTAGAGCAGGTAAGTGCATTTATTGATGGCGAACTGTCAGATAGTGAGCGCCGGTTCTTTCAGAAACGGCTTTGCAACGATGCCCAATTGCGGGCGTATTGTGAGCGGGCATGGATCGCCTCATCGGTCT
Organism: Arenimonas sp.; assembly: GCA_031428155.1. Classification (GTDB taxonomy): domain Bacteria; phylum Pseudomonadota; class Gammaproteobacteria; order Xanthomonadales; family Xanthomonadaceae; genus Arenimonas. Next base: position 88,238 of record JANPOU010000004.1, read on the forward strand.
TGAAGTCGCAACCTTTCCAGCTGATGCCAAGCAATAGCGCCGAACAAATATGCGCACAATGTGAAACGCCAGCCGCATCCTTTAAATTTCCATTGCGCTTGGTAGCCTCCTTTGGTGCGCTTGCCTTGGTGGCTGGCCTTGGCTTGCAGTTAATGAAACCGTCAGAACCCTTAGATAATTCAGTGGTAAAAAACTCTAGCTCAGCACCAGCAACGGCTGTGGTGTCTGTTACTGGGCCAGTTGCAAATAATGCATTAGCAGGGCTCGAACAGCTCACTCACGTGAACACAACGGTTAAGCAGGTTTATTCCAGCGCATTGCCAAATGCAGTTCAAGATGCGCAGCGTGTTGCGCAAGACAACCCGTCGCAATTTGAGCTCAATGAAGCGACTCGCTCAAAAACATGGCCAGCCAGTAATCAGGATATGGATGAGTATTTAGCGCGCCACAATCAGATGATTGGCAGCAATGCCAACAACGGCTTGATTTCCTACGCGCAAATTTTATCTGAGCAGACAGAAGTCCCTGCTGAACACGCAGGCCAAGTAAGTCAAGAAAGCAATCAGGACCTTAAATGATGAAACTGCGTTTAATCGGCTTGTTATTTTTGGCCCTACCTTTTCATCATGCGCATGCTGAAGAAAAAGGTTGGCTTGAAAATAGTAAAGATTGGGTTCAGCAGTTATGGCGAGACGATGCCAAGCAATGGCTTGAGCGCATTAATTTTGCAGTCGTCAATAACAACTATAAAGGTGTGATGGTGTTTGCGCAGGGCACCAGTATGGAATCGTTTTCTGTTGACCATCAAATGAATAAAGGCCAGGAAACTCTGCGCTTAAAGACTTTATCGGGCACGCCAAAAGAGCTACTTAAAAAAGGCGGCCAATTCCAGACCAATGCGCAAACTAATACACAAACCAAGCATGTGCAGTTTAGTTCTAAGCTTGCTGCAGAGCAAACCAGCTTCAGCCAATTTGCCAATGCCGCAGAAAACAAATGGTATAAGGTCTCGCTGGCTGAAAAAAGCCGTGTTGCCGAACGCCCAGTTCAAGTTGTGGATATAAAAGCGCAGGATAAATTACGCTACAGCTACCGCTTGTGGCTAGATGAACAATCTGGCTTACCATTGCGAGTGGTCACCTTGGATGAAAATAAGGCCATTGTTGAACAAGTGGTATTCACCCAAATTCAAATATCTCCTTCTAAACAGCAGGAAGCGCCTCGTACAATTTCTAAGCAAAAAGCCCTAGACAATCCGTATAAAGACATCAAGGGTTTTAAACTTATTGCCAAAGATGTAAAAGGAAATTCGCAGCATTTTCTGTATAGCGATGGCTTGTCTAGTGTGTCCTTGTATGTTGAGCCTTCAAGCTTGAAACAAAAGGCGCAAATGAAGAAAGACGCCATGAACGGCTTGCTGCTCAGTAATGGCACAACACGCTTTGTTGCTTTAGGAAAAGTACCGTCGCTTACCCTAGAAAAATTCTTAAGCTCACACAGCGGTAATCGCTAAAGCTTCATCTTGTTGATTCAGAGCTCTGATTGCATAGGGATTTAGCTTCAGAGCCTGCTGTAAGAAATTGATTTTGGTGCAAAAATGCCTTAAAACGCCTGTTTATGCGATAATAGCCGGCTAAGTTTACTGAAAAGCAAATGCATGCAATTTATTCGTAATTTCTCCATTATTGCCCATGTTGATCATGGTAAATCCACCTTGGCCGACCGCATTATTCAGCTATGTGGCGGCCTAGAGGCGCGGGAAATGGAAGCGCAAGTTCTGGATTCAAATCCTATTGAACGCGAGCGCGGCATAACCATCAAAGCACAATCGGTGTCTTTGCCGTATAAGGCAGACGATGGCAACACCTATCAGTTGAACTTTATTGATACACCGGGCCATGTTGATTTTAGCTATGAAGTGTCACGTTCATTAGCGGCATGCGAAGGTGCGTTATTGGTGGTTGATGCAGCGCAAGGCGTTGAAGCGCAGTCAGTAGCCAATTGCTATACCGCGGTTGAGCAGGGTTTGGAAGTGGTGCCGGTAATCAATAAAATCGATTTGCCAACTGCCGATATTGAGCGTGTAAAAGCTGAAATTGAAGCTGTAATCGGCATTGATGCAGAAGATGCAGTGGCTATTTCTGCTAAAAGTGGCTTGAATGTGAAGGATGTGCTGGAAGCTATTGTTACCCGCATTCCACCGCCTAAAAGTGTTGATACTGGCCATCTGCAAGCGCTGATTATTGATTCATGGTTCGATAATTATTTAGGTGTGGTGTCTTTGGTTCGCGTTATGCAAGGCGAAATTAAGCCGGGCGATAAAATATTTGTGATGTCCACAGGGCGCTCGCATCTTGTGGATGCGGTGGGTGTGTTTACCCCTAAACGCAAAAACTTAGCGAAACTTGGCGCAGGCGAAGTGGGTTGGGTTAATGCGGCCATTAAAGATGTGCATGGCGCGCCAGTTGGCGACACCCTGACATTGGCGTCGAACCCTTCAACAACCGCATTGCCGGGCTTTCAAACCATGCAGTCACGCGTATTTGCGGGCTTGTTTCCAGTCGATGCCGAAGACTACCAAGCATTTCGTGAGGCCTTGGATAAATTGAAGCTTAATGATGCGGCCTTGAACTTTGAACCGGAAAGCTCGGAAGCCATGGGTTTTGGCTTTCGTTGTGGATTCTTAGGCATGTTGCATATGGAGATTGTGCAGGAGCGTCTTGAGCGCGAATACAATCTCAATCTTATTTCCACTGCGCCAACGGTGATCTACGAAGTGTTGCTTACCGATGGTACGGTGATGCCTTTAGATAATCCAGCCAAGTTACCACCGGTCAATAAAATTGAAGAAATTCGCGAACCTATCATTTTGGCGCATATTCTTACGCCGCCAGATTATGTCGGCAACGTGATTACCTTGTGTGAGGAAAAACGTGGTTCCCAGCAAGGTATTAATTACATGGGTAGCCAAGTACAAATCACCTATGAATTGCCGATGGCTGAAGTGGTGATGGATTTCTTTGATCGCTTAAAGTCGGTTTCTCGCGGTTATGCTTCGTTGGATTATCATTTTTTACGCTTTGATGCCGGCCCGTTTGTACGTGTTGATACATTAATTAACGGTGATCGAATTGACGCGATGTCATTGATATTGCACCGCAGCCATGCCGATCGTCGTGGCCGTGATTTGTGCGAACGGATGAAAGAGTTGATTCCACGACAGATGTTTGATGTCGCTATTCAAGCAGCCGTTGGTTCGCAGATTATTGCTCGTTCGTCGGTTAAAGCTTTGCGTAAAAACGTATTGGCCAAATGCTACGGCGGCGATGCCTCACGTAAGAAAAAGCTGATTGAAAAACAAAAAGAAGGCAAAAAGCGCATGAAGCAGTTTGGTCGCGTGGAAATTCCACAAGAAGCGTTTATGGCGGTTTTGGCAGTTGATAACAAATAAGGATTGTCTATGAAACTGGATTTTGCATTGATTTTATCGCTATTAGCTTTAGCCACCGGTTTGATTTGGTTGTTGGATAAATGCCTGTTTGAGAAAAAGCGCAAAGCACTGGCTGGCGATGTGAAAGACCCGGTTGTGGTGGAATACGCCAAATCCCTTTTTCCGGTGGTGTTTTTAGTACTCGGGTTACGTTCTTTTTTAGCAGAGCCATTTCGCATTCCATCTGGCTCAATGATGCCTAATCTTCTGATTGGCGATTTTATATTGGTGAACAAGTTCAGTTATGGAATACGTTTGCCAGTCGTCAACAAGATAATCTTTGACGTTGGACAACCAAAGCGCGGCGAAGTGTTTGTATTTCGTTATCCAGGCGTAGGCGAAAACGATCCAGCGGAAGGTACCGATTATATTAAGCGTGTTATTGGGCTACCAGGCGACACTATATCAGTGGAAGAAAACCGTGTTAGCGTGAATGGCGTACCGTTCAGTTATGCTGAAACCGGCGTTTTTGTTGGGCAAGGGCCTTCCAGCGAAATGACTGGTTCACGCATTATTGCTGAAACAATGCCAGGAAAAACCCACAATATGCTTGAAATGGACGGAATTCCGCTTGGCTATCGTCATAATGGTACCTGGGTTGTTCCTGCCGGGCATTATTTTGCAATGGGCGATAATCGCGATAGAAGTGCCGATAGTCGTGAATGGGGTTTTGTACCTGAGAAAAATTTAGTTGGTCATGCCATGCTGATTTGGCTAAACTGTTCAGGATGGGTATGCTTAGATGGATTTGATGCATCACGTATTGGGACCAAAATTGAATAAGGGGATATAAATATGAAACGCAATCAGCAAGGAATTACATTAATTAGCTTCATCTTAATTTTGGCGGTAGTCGGCTTTTTTGGCTATTTGTTGATGCGCTTGTTTCCGGTCTATACGGAATACTACAGCGCGGTAACTGATATTAAAGCCGTTACGCAAACTGCTGGCGTTGAAAAAGAATCGATAGAAAAAATCCGCGATCATTTGTATCGCCGTTTCCAAATTAGTTATGTCGAAAGCATTGATTTGCAAAAAAATGTAAAGTTGTTCAAAGATAAAGAAGGCAAAACCTTACATTTACAGTATGAAGTGCGCCGTCCTTTGATGTACAACTTGGATTTTGTCGCTAAATTTGATCGCCAGTTTCCTTTATCAGGTCGAGCTGCTGTTGAGTGATGCGTTGATTAAAGGCTTCAATCAGCCGCACTTGCTTGAACAGGCATTGCGGCATCGAAGCGCGGGCAGGCCGAATAACGAAAGACTCGAGTTTTTGGGCGATGCCATATTAGGCTTCGCCATTTCTGATGCTTTGTATAAAAAATTTCCTAAAGCCACTGAAGGCGATTTAACACTTGCACGCTCATTACTGGTTCGCGAGAGTACTTTAGCGGAAATTGCACGCGAAAATAATATTGGCGAAATGTTAGAACTTGGCAGTGGCGAAATGAAAACCGGTGGCCATCGTCGCGATTCCATTCTTGCCGATGCCATTGAAGCAGTTATTGCCGCCAAATTTATTGATTCAGGAATGGATGCATGCATTTCACTCATCCAGCAATGGTTTGGCAATCGATTAGAAATGTCTAATACGAAACAGCTTGGCAAAGATCCAAAAACTAAGCTACAAGAATGGCTGCAATCAAAACAACACAAGCTGCCGGTCTATCAGCTCGTCAAGGCAACGGGTTCAGATCATGAACGTGAATTTGAAGTATTTTGCAACATAGAGCAACTGAGTATTCGAACCCAAGGCTATGGCTCCTCGGTAAAATCAGCAGAAGCAGAAGCCGCCAGACTGGCATTAATACAATTGGGACAGAATAAATGACAAGCGAATTACAAGCGAATGCATATCGCGCAGGTTTTGTGGCGGTGATTGGCCGCCCGAATGTAGGCAAATCGACCTTAGTGAACGCGCTGGTTGGCAGCAAAGTCAGCATTGTGTCGTCACGGCCGCAAACCACGCGGCACCGTATGCTGGGCATTGCCAGTTTTCCTGAAGGCCAATTGGTGCTTGTGGATACGCCGGGTATTCATGCTAAGCAAACACGCGCAATGAATCGCTATATGAACCGTGCCGCTCGTGGCGCTGTGTCGGATGTGCATGCTGCGGTGTTGGTGATTGAAGCAGGGCGTTGGCACAGCGACGATGACTTAGCCTATAAAGCACTGAATGATTCAGACGTGCCGGTATATTTGGTGATTAATAAAATTGATAAGCTCAAAGATAAAGAAGCTTTACTGCCATTTATCAAAGAAATCACCGAACAACGCGAATTTGCTTCAGTGCATCTAATCTCGGCATTAAAAAATAAAGGCACTGCAGATTTAGTTAGCAGTTTGCTAAAGCGCATGCCAGAATCCGAACCTTTATACAGCGAAGACGAAATCACCGATAAGAGCCAGCGCTTCTTAGCGGGCGAATTGGTTAGAGAGCAATTAATGCAGCGGCTAGGCGATGAGCTGCCGTATTCGGCAACCGTCGAAATAGAGAGGTTTGAAGTAGATGGCAAATTGCTGCGCATTGGTGCAGTTATCTGGCTGGAAAGAGAAGGCCAAAAAGCGATTGTAATCGGCAAAGGCGGCGAGCGGCTTAAATCAATCAGCACATCGGCACGCATTGGCATGGAAAAACTATTCGGTGCCAAAGTATTCTTGGAAACATGGTGCCGGGTTCGTGATGGTTGGTCTGACGATGAAGCCGCTCTGGCACGGTTTGGCTACAACGAATAGTGCGTGTTGATTGGCAACCAGCACTCATCCTGCATAAACGCGCTTATCGCGAAACCAGCTTGCAGTTGGATGTTTTAACCCAAGATTATGGTGTATTGGGGCTTATTGCAAAAGGTGTGACCGGCGCAAAAAAACACATTCTGCGTGCGCAATTGCAACCACTTCAGCATGTCAAAATCTGCTTTCAGCTGAAATCAGAGCTTGGCCTGCTCACGCAATCTGAATTGCTGACGGATGGACTAATAGTCAATGGCGAGCGCTTGATGGCTGGCATTTATTTCAATGAATTAGTGTTGAAGCTTTGCCCACGTCATGATGGCGATAGTGAGCTGTTTCAGCTACTTTTGCATGCACGAAATGATTTGGCAAATACAGAACATTTAGCCTGGCTTGTTCGGCGCTTTGAGCGCGATTTAATTGCACATTTAGGCTACATGACGCCTTGGTCGTACAGCGCAAAAGGTGAACAGCTAGATGCCACGCTTTTTTATCGCATCCACAATGAGCTTGGTGTTTTGGCCTGTGATGAAAGCGAGCCTGGAGCAATCTCTGGGCAAGATATTATTGTTTTTAACAACGACGAACTGCCCAGTAAGCAGGGCTTAATGCAATTGCGTAAGATTATGCATTCAGTGATTAGCTTACATTTGGGTAACAGCCTGCCACGCAGCTGGAAAACCATGGGTGAGCTCACTCAGGCTATGCTTAAATGAGCGCTAAGCTTTGCTGGGCGATATCCATAAAGCGATCAATATTCTGTTCCGAAATATCGGCATCTAAATGTGAACATTCTTGTAGCAATCGGCTAGCACCTAAAAAACCGCAGCTGGCTTTAAGTTTATGCAATATTTCATGTATTTGTTCCGGCTGTTGGCTGTCAAATGCCTGTTGAATATGGCTCATCATTAGTGGCAACTCAGCACTAAACATTTGTTTTAAACTCGCCAAGATCTGCTCATTATGCCCCAGTGCCTGCAAGGCTTTTTGCGTGTCCCAAATAAGCGGCTCTTTCATGGAATCTGATTCAAGCAGCCTAGCTACGCGTTGATTAAGTGCCGTGATGCTCATCGGTTTAGCCATAACTTCGTGTATACCAAGCTTGCGCAATCGCTCGATGATGCTCGCATTTATTTCAGCGCTCACCGCAAGTATTTTGCAGGATGCAGGCAAGCAGTTGCTATGCTCGAATAAACTGCCATCAGCGGTGTTTAGATCAGAAATAATCAAATCAATCGTAGTATTGTGGCAAAGCTCATGTGCTTCGCTGAAACTACTACAGGTAATACAGTTGGCTGGTAGCAAAGCAATAGCTTGGGCCATAAATGCTTGGCTAATTTCATCGTCTTCAATGAGTAATACGGTTTTCATGCATTATTTAAACTCTAATTAGTCGGTTGATTTTCCATTGCAAGCTATTTTCTGCGAAAATAGACCTTTAAACGGGATGTTGAATTGTGGCACGAGCGGGCTTAAAAGCAAAACCTGAGTATGAGCTGCTTATTGACGGCTTAACGCACGATGGCCGTGGGGTTGGTCGTGTGGATGGCAAAGCGGTGTTTGTTACCGGTGCTTTGCTTGGTGAGCGCGTTACTGCTGTGCAAACTAACCGCAATCGCAATTTCGATGAAGCCAAACTTATCGATATTATCGAGGCATCGCCAGATCGTGTTGAACCGAAGTGCCCACATTTTGGCACCTGCTCTGGTTGCGTGTTGCAGCATCTTTCGAAACAAAAACAAATTGAAGTTAAGCAAACTACTTTGATTGATAATCTGCAACGCATTGGCCATGTAAAGCCTGATGAGATATTGCCCGTGCTGACGGCAGATGCTTGGGGTTATCGCCGCAAAGGACGTTTTTCGGTGCGTTATGTGGAGAAAAAAGGCGGCGTATTAGTTGGCTTTCGTGAACATGATCCGCGCTTTGTTGCACAACTAACCCAATGTGAAACCATTGTGCCGGAATTGTCAGCATTGATTACACCTTTATCCGTGTTGATTGATTCACTAAAAATACGACACGAAATTACCCAAATTGAGTTTGTTACAGGCGACGGCCCAATCGCTCTGGTGTTGCGCCATCATCTGCCATTTGACGATACCGATCTAGTACATTTAAATGCCTTTGAAGGCAAGCATAATGTGCAGTTGTTTTTGCAAGCTGGTAACATACACACCGTTATGCCATTGTCGGAAAATTCACAGCCATTGTCTTTTGCCTTAGCATCCGGCATTCATTTTCAATTTAAGCCATTAGATTTTATTCAGGTAAACGCCAAACTTAATGACCTAATGATTGAAAAAGCTTTGCAATTGCTTGAGCCATCAATAAACGATGTGGTGCTGGATTTGTTCTGTGGTTTGGGCAACTTCACCTTGCCCATAGCAAAGCAGGTTGCCGAAGTTGTCGGCGTTGAAGGCGATCAAGGCTTGGTTGAGCGCGCCAAGCAAAATGCCCAGCGCAATCATATTGGCAACGCACATTTCTTTGCCGCAGATTTAGCGCAAGATATTTCCGCACAACTTTGGAAAACCCAACGCTTCAACAAAATCCTGTTGGATCCGCCGCGTGCTGGTGCCTTGGACGTACTCAAACAACTAAACCTAAATGGTGTTGAGCGTATTGTGTATGTGTCTTGTCATCCGGCCTCATTAGCGCGTGATGCGGGCTATTTAGTGCAAGAGCGCGGCTATCGATTAGTGAAAGCCGGTGCCATGGATATGTTTCCTCAAACCGCGCATGTTGAATCCATTGCAGTATTCGAGGCAAGCTAATGGCCATTGAAATTGAGCGAAAATTTTTATTATCAAACAACAGCTGGCGCGCACTCGTGCATCAAAGCACGCGTATTGCTCAGGCATATTTAAATGATAGCCAGGCTTTAGCCGATGGCCGTGAGCATTGCTCGATGCGTGTTCGGGTGTTTAATCAATCGGCTAATCTTAATATTAAATCCAGAGAGCTGGGCGCTAAGCGGCAAGAGTTTGAATACCCAATTCCTTTGCAAGATGCCGAGCAACTGATGCTTTTGAGTAGCCAGACTGTTATCGATAAGACACGGCATTTAGTTTTTTTCGGACAACACCTCTGGGAAATTGATGAGTTTGCTGCCGATAATACAGGTTTGATTGTGGCTGAAATCGAACTACAAGACGAATATGAAAACTTTCAACGGCCTGATTGGATTGGCCAAGAGGTCACTGATCAGCTGCGCTATTACAATATGCAATTATCAGCTAAGCCATATACACTTTGGACTGATGAGGAAAAACAATGCTAATTATCGGAATATCAGGTCATACATTAACTAATCAAGAACGCACGCAGATACAACATCCAAGTGTGGTTGGTGTTATCTTATTTTCGCGCAATTTTGCTAACAAAGAACAGTTGCAACAACTATGCCAATCCATTCGAGAATCCTCAGAGCGCCCGATGCTGATTTGTGTTGATCAAGAAGGTGGGCGAGTGCAGCGCTTCAGAGACGGCTTCGCGAATTTACCTTGCCTTGAAGCATTAGGAGGCTTAAGTTCTGAAGCGGCGCTTGATTTGGCGCATGAGCATGCTTTTTTAATGGCAAGCGAAATTATTGCTGCTGGCTTAGATTTAAGTTTCGCGCCAGTGGCCGATTTAGGCCGTGGCAATTTGGCGATTGGTAATCGCGCTTTCTCCGCTACACCTGAAATAGTAGCCGAATGCACTTCCGCGTATGTTCATGGCATGCAGCAAGCTGGTATGGCCGCCACCTTGAAACATTTTCCAGGCCACGGCTCGGTATTAGAAGATACGCATTTTGACGACGCTTGCGATGGCCGCTCATTTGCTGAAATTGAACAGATCGATTTAGTGCCTTTTAAAGCAGGCATCCTGGCCGGTGCTGAAGCGGTGATGATGGCGCATGTGCGTTACCCGCTAGTTGCCGATGAACCGGCCGGGTATTCGTCAGTTTGGATTAACGATGTGCTAAAAAAAACGCTAGGCTTTTCTGGCTTGGTGATTAGTGACGATATTGGTATGGCAGCAGCTGAAAGCGCTGGTGGTGTAGGTGCGCGTATTACACTGCATTTAAATGCCGGCTGCGATGTAGTGCTGGTTTGCCCACCGGTGTTGGTTGCCTCTGCGCTCGAATCCATGCTGGAAGGCGACTACGATTATGCAAAAATACAGGTGTTGCGTGCCAAGCGTCAGTTTTCATGGCAGAATCTTGCACAACAGCCACACTATCAATCGGCATTAGTTGCCATCAACTCCATGGAGCAGGTGTAATGCGGCATAAGATTCAAGAAGTCATTGCACGCTCAGAAATAGTGTTTGATCGCATTGAGATTGAACGCGTGATTGATGTGATGGCTGAAAAAATCCGTAAAGATTTGCACGGGCAGTTCCCAGTGTTCCTTACCTTGATGCACGGTGGTATGTTTTTCGCCGCCAGATTAGGGCTTGAACTTGGCTTTGATGCCGAATTTGATTATCTACATGCCACACGCTACCGCGGCGAGATGACTGGCTCCGGCTTGGCTTGGCTGCACCGGCCAGCCACCATTATTGAAGGCCGTACGGTTATTTTAGTCGATGATATCCTCGATGAAGGGCATACATTAAAAGCGGTTCGTGATTGGTGTGAAGATCAAGGCGCTGTTAAAGTAAAAATTGCAGTGATGGCAACAAAACAGCATGATCGCTGTGTGCCCGGCCTAAAAGCAGATTATTCCGGCTTAATGGTGCCCGACCGCTATGTGTATGGCTATGGCATGGATATGAACGAGCACGGTCGCAATTTGCCAGCCATTTATGCGTTGAACGAATGATGGCTATTGATTTAGCCGTTATTGGCGGCACCGGTGTTTATAAGCTTGCTGGCCTGCAATGGTTAGATGCATTAACGATTGAAACCATGTATGGCGCGCCATCAGGGCCTATCCGAATAGCGCAAATTGGTGAGCAGCGCATTGCTTTTTTGGCACGGCACGGCGAAGCGCATGCGTTGCCGCCGCATAAAGTGAATTATCGAGCCAATTTGAAAGCGCTGAAAGATTTGGGTGCGCGTTCAATCTTGGCCATTAATACCGTGGGTGGAATCACAGAGCAATACGGCCCGCGCGTGCTGGCCGTGCCAGATCAAATCATTGATTACACCTGGGGCCGAATTTCAACCTTTAGCGAGGAGTCCGGTTCCGAGGTCTTGCATGTCGATTTCACTGAACCGTATTCTGAGCCATTACGACAATCTTTGATAAAAGCGTGCGCGCTTGCGGAGGTGTCTGTTGTTGTTGGAGGTTGTTATGCGGCCACGCAAGGGCCGCGGCTTGAGAGTAGGGCGGAAATACTGCGTTTAAAGCGCGATGGCTGCGATTTGGTTGGCATGACTGGTATGCCGGAAGCAGGCTTAGCGCGTGAATTGGGATTGCAGTACGCCAGTTTATGTGTGGTGGCTAATTGGGCTGCAGGATGCGATCCAGTCAATGCAGAAATTACCCTGCAAGAGGTCTTGGCAAACGTTGAATCGGTCAGTGATTGCTTGTTGCCGATTATAAAACAGCTACTCAAGCCGTAAAAATAACTTGGCAATCGATTCAGATTTGTGCATACTTTGCGTTACCAACGTTTCATGTTGGTGTTTTTTCTAATTATTTTAAGGTGTCGTTATGAGTTTTGGTTCAGTGAAGTGGTTTAATGATGCAAAAGGTTTTGGTTTTATTGCACCTGAAGATGGTAGCGAAGATATTTTCGTTCATTTCTCAGCAATAGCTACTGAAGGGTTTCGCTCGTTGAAAGAAGGCCAGCGCGTTTCTTTTGAGGTCGTACAAGGCCCTAAAGGCAAGCAAGCCGCCAACGTTGTTAACGCGTAACCATTTGGCGGCTTCGGCCGCCAATGTCTTATGTGGTATATCGTTTTAGCGAAGGACAAGCCTGGTACTTTGGTCCAGCGCTTGACAGTGCGTCCTGCGCATATTGCACGGCTAAAGGCACTTGCTGAACAAGGTCGTCTAAAAATTGCCGGGCCAATGCCTGCTATTGATGATGAAAACCCAGGCGAAGCAGGTTTTGTTGGCAGTATGTTGGTGGTTGAATTTGCCACTATTCAAGATGCTCGAGTGTGGGTTAATGACGATCCATATTTCAGCGCTGGAGTCTATGAGGGTGCCGAAATCTACCCCTTCAAGCCCGTTTTACCTTAAATCATGCCGAAGCTATGACACGACAACAAGCCATTGAGCTGGCGCTCGTTTCACTTTCGCCCACAGTGCTAAGTATTCAAGACGAAAGCCATAAACACGCTGGCCATGCTGGCGCACAAGATGGTAGAGGGCATTTCAAGCTGCAAATTGTTTCCGAGCAGTTTACTGGTCTAAGTATATTGAAACGCCATCAGTTGGTTTACCAGGCTCTAGCTGAACTGCTTAAAACCGATATTCATGCTTTGTCTATTCAAGCAAAAACGCCATCTGAATTATCAGCATAAAAGTAGCTAATTCAGCCTAAAAACGGCTATATACGCTCGCTCATTTAAAGGACTCGCGCTATACTGTAGGCTGAGTTTCCAGTCAGAAAACGCATGCGCCTCTCAACTATTAAACTGTCCGGTTTTAAATCCTTCGTTGATCCCACGGTGTTTCATTTGCCAACCAACATGACCGGTATCGTTGGCCCGAATGGTTGCGGAAAATCAAACATAATTGATGCCATACGTTGGGTGATGGGCGAAAGCTCGGCGTCACGCTTGCGCGGCGATGCACTAACCGATGTGATTTTCTCCGGTTCTTCAACGCGAAAGCCTGTTAGCCAAGCAACAGTCGAATTAATTTTCGATAACAGCGAAGGCAACATTGGTGGTGAGTTTGCACGTTTCACTGAAATATCGGTGAAGCGTTCGGTAAGCCGCGATGGACAATCCAATTATTACCTCAATGGCGCCCGTTGCCGCCGCCGCGATATTACCGACTTATTTTTAGGAACAGGCCTTGGTCCGCGTAGTTATTCAATCATAGAACAAGGCATGATTGGACAAATTATTGATGCAAAGCCTGAAGAGCTGCGTGTTTATCTTGAAGAGGCGGCTGGTATATCGAAATACAAAGAGCGCCGCAAAGAAACCGAATCGCGAATTAAAAGCACTCGCGAAAATCTTGACCGTTTAAACGATTTACGTGAAGAAATTGATAAACACCTCGAGCATCTGAAAAAACAGGCGCGCGCCGCAGAACAGTATCAGCTTTTGCAAGTTGAACGTATTGAGAAAGATGCCCAGCTTAAAGCCATGGATTACCGTAATTTAGGGCTTGAGCTTGTTAAACACCAAGATGGCTTGCGTGATGGCGAACTTGCCTTGCAGAAATTACTGGCTGAGCAACGCCATGCTGAATCGCAAATTGAGCTGTGCCGTGGCCAGCACATTGAAGCATCCGAAACTTTAGCTAAAGTGCAGTCTGAAGGTTATCGGGTCAGTGCTGAGCTGGCGCGCATTGAGCAGCAGATTCAACATCAAAGTGAACTTAAGTTGGGCCTTGAAAAAGCCCGTGCCGAAGCTGACCAAGCGTTTTTGCAAGTTGAGCAACATCTGCAAGATGATCAAGGCAAAGCGAGCACTATAGAATTAGAAATTGCCCAGGTTGAGCCGCAATTATCTAGCATGCAAACTGAGCAACAACACGCCACACATGCGTTGCAAGCTGCCGAGCAACACCTGCAGGAATGGCAATTGCAATGGGATGCCTATGTTAAGGCGCAATCCGAAGTAAGCCGTTGGGCCGACGTTGAACGAACAAAAATTGAATACCTCGAGAAACAAAACCTAGAACTCAATCGTCGTTCTGAATTGCTTGGCAACGAACGCACCGTTTTGAATCCTGAATTGATCTCAACTGGCTTACAAGCTTTAAGTGAGGATCACAGTAGCAAAAGAACTGGCTTAGATCAGCTAGCACTTGACTTGGAATCACGTAAAATTCAATTGCAAGATATGCATGACGGGCAACGTGAGAAACAGACGGGTTTGTCTGATTTACGTAAACAGTTTGAGTCTGCGCGTGGCCGCCTCGCTTCCTTAGAAGCCTTGCAGCATGCGGCGCTGGGCCAAGATAATAGTCAGTCGATTCGTTGGCTTGAAGGGCAGGGCTTAGGAAAGCATAGTCGCTTGGGTGAAGTGTTAACTGTTGAGCCAGGTTGGGAGTTTGCGGTTGAGTCGGCATTGAGCAATTTGCTCGAAGCGGTGGCTGTTGAAGACACTGATCGATTATTAGACAGTCTGAGTGGTATAGAGCAAGGCCATCTGGCATTAATCAATCAGGAATCGAGCGCGAAAAGTTTTCCGGCCAATACACTTGCGACAAAAATTCAGGGCCCGGATGCTATCAAGCAATATCTTAGCGATGTGTATACCGCGAGCGATTTGGCCAGTGCAAAAAATATTCTGCATAGGCTTTCTGAGCATGAGTCGGTGATTACGCAATCTGGAGAATGGTTAGCCAAAGGCTTTGCGCGTGTATTGCGTTCGGGTTATGCGCAACAAGGTAGCTTGCAGCGTGAAGCCGAAATTAAACAGTTACGCGAACACATTAGTCAATTAGCCGCGGCTGAGGCTTCAGCAGTTGCAGAGTTAACAGCGATTAAAGACCGTTTGCTGGAGGCCGAGCATAACCGTGAAGAAGCACAGCGCAGTATGTATCTTGCGCATCGCAGTGTCTCAGAACTTTCCGGGCAAATCCAAGGCGCGCAAAGTAAATTGCAATCTGCGCAATCTCGAATTGCTCTCATTGATACCGAGTTACAATCGGCCACGCAAACCATGGCCGAAGCACAAGTTCAAATTTCTGAGGCACGTGCCAGGTTGCAAGAAGCCACAGAATCAATGGCCAGCCTTGAACAACAGCGCAAGCTTCTTGATACGCAGCGCACTGAGAACAGCGCCAGTCGCGAGCACGCACGCGAGCAAGTGCGTGAGCGTTCTGAAGCTTTGCACAAAGTTGCCTTGTCTGTGCAAGCGCATAATACCGCGCGTGCTGGGCTTGTTCAATCCATACAACGTTTAGAACAACAGCGTGGGCAATTGCTTGCGCGCACACAACAAATAGCCGAACAACTACTGGTTGGCGATAGCCCCATTTTGTTATTAAACACACAGCGTCAAACAGTGATGGATAGTCGTATTGTATTTGAGCGCGATCTTTCTGCAGCTCGATCAAACCTAGATGGCGTAGATCTTGAGCTTAGAAAATATGAGCAACAGCGTCAACACAGCGATAGCCAAGCTTTAGTTCAACGCGAAAAAATCACTGCTGTTAAATTGCTTGAGCAAGCCGTTAGCCTGCGTGCTGAGCAGTTGAAAGAAGCAGTTGAGAAAGCCGGCGCAGTGATTGAAAATGTGTTGGAATCTTTGTCGGATAATTTCGATTCAGACCTATGGGCGAAGAGTTTGATGGACATCGAAATCAAAATGCGCCGATTAGAACCAGTGAACTTAGCTGCCATTCAAGAATTCGGTGAGCAAAGCGAACGCAAAACGTATCTTGATGCACAAAATGCCGATTTAACTCAAGCATTGGATACGCTGGAAGAGGCCATTCGTAAAATTGATCGTGAAACCCGCGGTCGCTTCAAGGAAACCTTTGATCGGGTGAATGCCGGCGTGCAAGATTTATTCCCGCGCTTATTCGGTGGCGGGCATGCATACCTTGAGTTAACGGGTGAAGACTTGCTCGATACCGGTGTTTCAATTATGGCTAGGCCGCCAGGTAAACGTGTGTCGAACATCAATTTATTATCGGGTGGTGAAAAAGCCTTAACGGCTGTTTCGCTGGTGTTTGCTATTTTCAAACTGAACCCTTCGCCGTTTTGTTTGTTGGATGAAGTGGACGCGCCGCTTGACGAAGCCAACGTTGGCAGGTTCAGCGCAATGGTCACTGAGATGAGTGAAACGGTACAGTTTTTGTTCGTCACCCACAACAAAGCCACCATGGAATCGGCTACACAGCTGTCAGGCGTTACCATGCGTGAGCCGGGTGTTAGCCGAATGGTGTCTGTCGATTTAGCGGAAGCTTCGCGTTTAGCTGGCGTGGCATAAAAGGAGTGGCTATGATTACGGATTTAAGTGATGCCATGATTATGCGTATTGTCATCGGCATAGCCTTTGTTGTGCTGATGCTGGTTATTATTTATTCTGGCAAGAAAAAGAATGCATCATCGCTCGGCGAGTCAGCTGTGCGTGTTGAGCCGCAAACTGTTTCTGAACTTGGCGCGGAAGATTTGCCCGAACAAGCTGAAGACAATCAAGAGTACACAGAACAACCTAATCTCGGCTTCGAAGATAAACCCGTTAGCAAGCAACACAGCCACATTGGTGTGCGCCAGACTGAAGAATACGAAAAAATAATTATGCTGTATATGGCAGCCAAAAGCGGCCACAGTATTTCAGGTGCCGAATTAGTGCTAGCCACCGAAAAAGTCGGTTTAGTGTTCGGACACCATAATATTTATCATCGATTAGCGGAAAGCTCGCTATCCAAAGAACCGGTTTTCAGCATGGCTAATGTGATGCAGCCAGGCTATTTTGATCTAAGCCAAATCGATAGTTTGCAAACGCCGGGCGTCAGTTTTTTTATGACCTTGCCAGGGCCATTAACGGCTATGCAAGCATGGGATACCATGTTGCCGATTGCTGAGCGCATGGCGCAACTATTAGATGCTGTGCTGTTGGATTCAGACCGCAATGCCTTGGGTCGCCAGCGTGTGTTGCACATCAAAGAAGAATTGCGCGCGTTTGACCGTGAAAAAGATCGGCAGACTATTAAGCCTGTGCGCTAAATGCAGGCGATACAAGCCAAGCTTCAACAGCTACAGGCGCAGATTGAAGATGCCAATTATCGCTATTATGTTCTAGACGATCCATGCATTCCAGATAGCGACTACGATGCACTGATGCGTGAACTAGAAAAACTAGAGCAGCTTTATCCTGAGTTAAGTCATCCGCAATCACCCACCAAGCGTGTTGGGCATGCATTGCAATCGGCATTTGGCAAAGTAACGCATCAAAATCCTATGTTGTCATTAGCCAATGCGTTTAGTGATGATGAAATTAAAGATTTTATTCAACGCATTGAAAACACCGTGCCGGCAACGCAGCTGGAATTTTCTTGTGAACCCAAGCTTGATGGATTAGCCATTAGTTTGCGTTATGAAAATGGCCTGTTGGTGCAAGCCGCAACACGTGGAGATGGTGAACAAGGCGAGGATGTTACCGCCAATATCCGAACCATTCGCAGTATTCCTTTGCGCTTACGAACTGAACATTTTCCGCGTGTGTTGGAAGTGCGCGGCGAAGTGTATATGCCTCGTGTGGCATTCGAGCAATTCAATCAACAAGCATTAATGAATAATGAAAAAACCCTAGCAAATCCACGCAATGGTGCGGCTGGTTCTTTGCGTCAATTAGACCCAAACATCACAGCCAAACGGCCACTCAGTTTTTACGCTTATGCACTGGGAAAAATTGAAGGTATGCAGATGCCTGAAAAACATTCAGATATCTTGGCACTGTTCCAAACTTGGGGGTTGCCGGTAAGTCCTGAAGTACAAGTTGTGCATGGTTTGCCAGCGGTATTGGCATACTACCGAAATATTCAGCAACTTCGTGAAAGCTTGCCGTACGATATTGATGGTGTGGTCTATAAATTAAATTCTATTGCATGGCAACTTGAACTGGGTTTCGTTTCACGCGCGCCACGCTGGGCGATTGCACATAAATTTCCTGCGCTGGAACAAGCTACAACAGTGTTAGCTATTGATGTGCAAGTAGGTAGAACAGGCGCAATTACGCCGGTTGCCCGCTTGCAGGCAGTGAATGTAGCCGGTGTAACCGTAACTAATGCCACCTTGCATAATGCCGATCAAATTGAACGCTTAGGCGTGCGGGTCGGTGATCGAGTAATTGTTCGGCGTGCCGGCGATGTTATTCCTGAAGTGGTGCGTGTGATGTTGCAAGATCGGCCATTAAACGCAGATGGTGAGGCACTGCATTCACTATTTCAAATGCCTAACAGTTGCCCGGTATGTGGCTCTGAGGTAATACGAGAGGTCGATGAATCGGTGGCGCGCTGCACTGGCGGGTTTTATTGTGACGCACAACGCATACAAGCCATAATTCATTTTGCATCACGCAAGGCCATGGATATTGTTGGGCTTGGTGATCGGATTGTGGAAGATTTAGTCGTGTTTAATTTTGTTCATCACGCTGCTGATTTATATTCACTTGATATAAATGCGCTGCAAGAAATGCGCCGTCAAAGCCAAATAAATAGCGGTCAGTTAGAGCATTCAACGACAAAAACAGAGCCTGTTAAATGGGCGGAAAATTTACTTACATCAATTGCAAAAAGTAAATTAGCACGATTAGATCGTTTTATATTTGCACTAGGTATTCGCGATGTGGGTGAAACTACCGCAAAAACATTAGCTAAAGAATTTGGTGATTTACCGATTTTAATGCAAGCAGACACTGAGCGTTTATTGGCTATCGCCGATATTGGCCCGGTGGTTGCAAAGCGAATTGTTACCTTTTTCGCTCAAAAACATAATCGCGAAGTGATTGATGCTTTGCTCAGCGCAGGTGTGCATTGGCCAATTGCAGAGGCAAAGCAGCAGGCCGCTGGGCCATTGTTAGGGCAAATTTTCGTTTTAACCGGCAGTTTGCAAGCATTTACGCGAGAGCAGGCTGGCGAAAAATTAGAACACCTTGGTGCAAAAATTGCATTGTCAGTATCGAAAAAAACAACAGTGCTGGTTGCGGGTTCTGAGGCCGGCTCGAAACTTGCAAAGGCGCACGAATTAAATGTAACAGTTTGGAGCGAAGCAGATCTCCTGCATTACTTAAATGCGCATGAGCTTAGCGATGGATGAGACATGGCACACCACTGCGGCTGCTGATGCGCTGCAACAGCGCGCTGAGCTTTATCGCAACTTGCGTGAGTTTTTCCATGCGCGCAATGTCTTAGAAGTTGAAACACCCATCCTATCGGAAGCGGGCAATACCGATCCAAACATAGAAAGTTTTCATGTGCACTTTTCAGGGGCAACACAAGCTGGAAATGCAAAGCGTTGGCTACGAACTTCGCCGGAATTCGCGTTGAAGCGTTTGTTAGCCAGCGGCATTGGCGATTGTTACGAGCTCGGGCGGGTGTTTCGCAATGGCGAGTTCGGCCGCAAGCATAATCCAGAATTCAGCATGCTGGAATGGTATCGGGTTGGCTGGAATTATCTGCAATTGATTGAAGAATGTATTGAATTAGTGCAGCAGTTATTCGGTTTAAAAAATATTTATTTAGATGTTCAGCGATTAACGTATCAAAATTTATTTATACGCTCAATTAGCATTGATCCGCACACAGCCAGTGACGAGCAATTATGCTCAACGCTGCAAGCGGTTACAGAAATTAATTCGCAGGGTTTGAGCCGCGATGATTTACTGGATTTATTACTGACGCATTGTATTGAGCCAACATTTCTAGCGAAGCAATTAACCGTTATCTACGATTTCCCAGTATCACAGTGCGCATTAGCTAATATTCGCCCAGATGATATTCCGGTTGCAGAGCGTTTTGAGCTTTATTTGGGTTCAGTTGAATTGGCTAATGGATATCATGAATTAACCGATGCCGCAGAACAAAATCGTCGCTTTGATAATGATATAAAATTGCGGCAAGTGCGTGGATTGTCATTGCCTGAAAAAGATTTAAGACTAATCAATGCGTTGCCTAGTTTGCCAGCCTGTGCAGGCGTTGCCATGGGAATTGACCGACTAATGATGCAGCTGTTGGCGCTTGATAACATCAATGAAATTATTGCCTTTGATTTTTCACGCGCTTGAAATTTCAAGCTGATTTGATTCTTTTGATAATAGGAAGTGCTAAGTTAAAGGCTTCTTCAGTCCAATTCCAGAGCAGTGTTTTTGGCAGGCGCAGATTTTTGGCTAGTGGCGCGGGCAGCCAATTCGAACCAATTTTCCGAATTCGGCAAACGCTATCTGCATAGCGGCCAATGGCCCATGTATGTGCAACCACAGTAACCAAATTTGGCGCCCATTGGCTGAGTGGTGCATACTTTAATATTAGCTTTCCGGCAGTATTACCCAGTGCTTTCTTAATTTTTTGTTCAATCGATTTAAAATCAATTAACTGATTTGCGCTGGTGCTTGCCACGGCAATAATGGCTGAGGTTTCCCAATTGCTCGGTTTGATTGCATGTTGTTTGTAGATGTCTTTAATCAGTTGTTTCTGGATTTTCTCAACGCTGTTTTTACTAATAGATGCTTGTACTGATTTGGCCAAGAATGGCTTAGCCAATGGAAATCGGTCAATGACTCCTTGAGCAATTGAATATACGCCGGCCTTTACACAACTGCTATGTAGGGTTAGTTCTATTTGACCGCTCAGCCTGAGCACGGATGGTTTTTGCGTTGCCATAGTAATCCAGAGTTTTATTGCTAAAATAGGTCTTCAAAGGAACAATACCATGAATTTTGAGCAATATGACCGGGTCCGCCCCTTAGTCTGGACGGGCACTGAACTGTTAGTTTTAGATCAACGACTTTTGCCTCAGCAACAATCGCACATTACCTGCCGAACGGCTTCCGATGTAGCGAGTGCTATTCAAACCCTTGCGGTTCGTGGTGCACCGGCCATTGGAATTGCCGGGGCGTTTGGTATGGTCTTGGCTGCGCAAAGCATTCATGCTGAAAGTGGTTCTCTTGCATTGCTTGCATTAAACAAATGCCTTGATGAATTAATGCAAGCTCGGCCCACTGCGGTGAATTTGCGTTGGGCCATTGAGCGCATGAAAATACGCTTGCAATGCTTTGGTTCTGATTGGCAGAAACAAATTGAGCAAGAAGCATTGGCTATACAGGCTGAAGATTTAGCCGCAAATCACAGCATGGGGCTTATTGGTGCCGCTTGCCTTAGCCAAGGCGCCCGTGTGCTAACCCACTGCAATACCGGATCGCTGGCAACAGCAGGATTTGGCACGGCGCTGGGTGTTATTCGCGCAGGCTACGCATTAGGCAAGATTTCGCAAATATATGCCAGTGAAACACGGCCTTGGTTGCAGGGCTCGCGCTTAACTATTTGGGAGCTTTTGCAAGACGGTATAGAAGCAACCTTGATAGTTGATGATGCCTCGGCTTATTTGATGCAACAGGGAAAAATTGATTTTGTTATTGTTGGCGCTGACCGCATCTGCGCGAATGGCGATGTAGCCAATAAAATCGGCACTTATGCGCACGCACTGGCGGCACAAGCGCATGGCGTGAAAGTCATGGTGGTAGCGCCTTCAAGTACCGTGGATATGCAGACTGCGCAAGGGTTTGATATTGAGATTGAAGAACGTAGTGCCACTGAATTAACACATATTCAGGGCGTTGAAGTGGGCGCTAAAGCGGCTAAAGTCTACAATCCTGTATTCGATATTACGCCAGCACGCTGCATTGATTATTTGGTCACAGAAAAAGGCCTGATTGAATGCCCAGATGCAAGCAAAATGGCGTTATTTTTATAGGCCTTGTCAATACGGTAAGGCATTGTTTTTTAATCGCAAAAAACCGGCAAAAAATGCCTAAATCTGCTACAATTTGAGTTGTGTTTTATAAGCCTATTTTTAATCTAAATAGGCATCAAAATCCCTCAAATTCGAGTGCCTGAATGTCAGATTTAGCGAAAGAAGTTATACCGGTTAATTTAGAAGATGAAATGCGCCGCAGTTACCTTGATTACGCGATGAGTGTGATTGTTGGGCGCGCATTACCCGATGTGCGAGACGGCCTTAAGCCGGTGCATCGTCGCGTTCTTTTCGCTATGCATGAATTGGGTGCGCATTCCAATAAGCCGTATTACAAATCGGCGCGAATTGTTGGTGATGTGATTGGTAAATACCATCCGCATGGTGATCAGTCGGTATACGATGCCTTGGTTCGTATGGCTCAGCCCTTTTCCTTGCGATATCTGCTAGTTGACGGGCAAGGCAACTTCGGCTCGGTGGATGGAGATTCTGCAGCGGCTATGCGATATACCGAAGCACGTATGTCGCGCATCACCCATGAACTGCTCGCTGATCTCGATAAAGAAACTGTCGATTTCCAACCAAACTATGATGAGAAAGAACTTGAACCGACAGTGATGCCGACTCGAATTCCAAACCTCTTAATTAATGGTTCAGAAGGTATTGCGGTTGGCATGGCCACCAAAATTCCGCCACATAATATCAGCGAAATTATTAACGGAACCATCGCGTTAATTGATGATCCTGAAATTGGCATTGGCGAGTTGATTGCACATATTCCCGGCCCAGATTTCCCAACTGCCGCCATTATTAATGGCTCCGCAGGCATCCATTCGGCGTACCATACTGGCCGAGGCCGCGTTATTATGCGCGCTAAAACAGAGATCGAGATACAAGACAACAATCGTGAAGCGATAATCGTGCACGAGTTGCCATTCCAAGTGAATAAAGCACGTTTAATTGAAAAAATTGCTGATTTAGTTAAAGAAAAGAAGCTTGAAGGCATTTCTGAATTGCGCGATGAGTCCGACAAAGATGGTATGCGTATTTACATTGAAATTAAACGCGATCATTCCGCTGAAATTGTATTGAACCATCTGTATTCTGATACGCCTTTACAGCAAAGTTTCGGCATCAATATGGTGGCCTTGGTTGATGGCCGCCCACAATTGTTAAATTTAAAACAAATCCTGCAGGCATTTGTGCGCCATCGCCGTGAAGTGGTTACTCGCCGTACTTTGTATGAGTTACGCAAAGCACGTGCACGTGCTCATATCTTGGAAGGCTTAACAGTTGCATTAGCAAACATTGATGAAATGATTGAGCTAATCAAAACCTCGCAGAACCCACAAGTGGCTAAAGAGCGCTTGATGGCGAAGTTATGGCAACCAGGCTTAGTTAAAACGCTACTACAAGCAGCCGGCGCTAATGCCTCACGCCCTGAAGAATTAGCCGCGGAATTTGGTTTCCATGAAGCGGGTTATCAGCTTTCAGAAGTTCAAGCCAAAGAAATTCTGGAAATGCGTTTAAACCGTTTAACTGGTTTAGAGCAGGAAAAACTGACGCAAGAGTATCAAGAACTTCTGGCTGAGATTCAAGATTTAATTGAGATTTTAGAAGTGCCAGAACGATTGCTGACAGTGATTCGTGATGAGCTTTTGCATATCAAAGAAACCTACGGCGACGATCGCCGCACTGAAATACGTGCTAGCGAAGAAGATCTTGAAGATTTAGATTTAATCGCCTCAGAAGATGTGGTGGTTACACTCTCGCATGCTGGCTATGCCAAGCGTCAAATGCCTTCAACCTATCGCGCACAAAAACGCGGTGGTAAGGGCAGGGCCGCGGCTTCAGTGAAAGAAGAAGACTTCATCGAACGCTTATGGGTGGTGAACACCCATGACACCCTGTTGACGTTCACATCTTCTGGCCGTGTATTTTGGCTAAAAGTGTATCAGTTGCCTGATTCTGGGCCGAACTCTCGTGGACGCCCAATTATTAACTGGATTCCGTTGCAGCCAGGAGAAAAAGTACAGGCGGTATTGCCGGTGCGCGAATTTACTGAAAACCAATTTGTGTTTTTCGCCACCAAAAACGGCACCGTCAAGAAAACCCCTTTAACTGAATATTCACGGCCGCGTGTCAATGGTATTTGGGCCATTAATCTTGATGAAGGTGATGGTTTAGTTGATGTGCAGCTAACCAATGGTCAGAAAGATATTATGTTATTCGGTTCGCACGGTAAGGCTGTCCGTTTTGCTGAGTCTGAAGTGCGCTCTATGGGCCGTACCGCCACTGGTGTGCGCGGTATGCGCATTAATGCTGAAAGTGCAGTTGTGGTTAGTATGATTGTGGTTGATGGCGAAGGCGATATCCTTACTGCCAGTGAAAATGGCTTCGGCAAACGCACAGAAGTTTCCGCTTATCCGAAAAAAGGCCGTGGCACACAAGGTGTTATCGCTATTCAAAGCAGTGAACGCAATGGTAAGTTGGTTGGCGCAATTCAATTAACCGAACAACATGAAATTCTGTTGATTTCAGACCAAGGCACTATGGTTCGCACTCGCGCTTCTGGTGTATCACAAGTGGGCCGTAATGCGCAGGGCGTTACGTTAATGCGTGTTGCCGCTGATGAGAAGCTGATGGCAATTGAAAGCTTAGATATCATTGAAGATGATTTTAATGCTGAAATAACTAACGAAGTCGAGCTTCCGTCGAATGATCAATCAGCTGAGTAAGCTGTTTGCATTAAATATAAAAAAGGCGGGTATATCCCGCCTTTTTTACTATAAAAAATTATTAAGTGCTTAAGGCTTATAAATTTTTGCTTTACCATCCTTAATTCGCACAATATCGCCCACTTTTAAGTTCCGCAACATTGCTTGCTTAACGGTTTCAATACGACCATCTCGCATTTTGACTTTAATTTTATATTCCATATTGCGTTGGGCAATTTCTTTGCCTGCGTAAGCGCCGCCTGCAACGCCTGCTATAGTTGCAAGCTTTTTACCATCACCACCGCCAACTTGATTTCCGATTAAGCCGCCTGCAATACCGCCTATCACTGCACCACCAACGCTTGATTTGCTATCACTTACTTTTTCAATATTTGTAATACGCCCACAACGCGAACAATCTTGTTGCCATGTTTGTGCCAAAACACTGTTGCTGAGTAAAAAGCTGGCTGTTAAAACTACATATTTAAGTGCTAATTTCATCTTAATTCTCCTAGTTTAAATGGCGGCGAGTACAGATTCAGCAGATGACACTGAAAACTCACCGGGTGCTTCAAGAAATAAATGTGTCACAATGCCGTTGTCGGCAATAAGTGCAAAACGCTTGGCGCGAATACCCATGCCAAACGGCGTTGCATCCAATTGTAGCCCCAGAGCTTTGGTAAAATCGGCATTTCCATCAGCTAGCATGTTGATACTCGCTGGCGCGTCTTGGCTCTTAGCCCATGCCGACATCACAAACGCATCATTAACCGACAAACAAGCAACTGTATATTGTTTTTCAGTGAAAGCATCAATATGCTCGATGAAGCCTGGAAGGTGTTTTGCAGAGCATGTTGGTGTGAACGCACCCGGCAGGGCAAATAGAACAACTTTACGACCTTGAAAGAAATCTTGGGTATTGATTGATTGCACACCATCTTGCACGATATTGATAGTAGCATTGGGTATGCTATCACCTACTTGAATGGACATAATTTTCCTATGTTTTGAATGATAAAAGTGAATGACAAATTGAATGCTAAAATGATTCTAGCGCTTTCTATTACTATTTGCATGAATGAGAGATAACACTGTGGAATTTAAAGATTATTATCAAACATTAGGTGTTGAGCAATCGGCGAGTGATGCGGAAATTAAAACCGCTTATCGCAGGCAGGCACGCAAATTTCACCCTGATGTGAGTAAAGAAAAAAGCGCAGAGGATCGCTTTAAGGCGATTAATGAGGCTTATGAAGTACTTAAGGATAAGGAAAAGCGCGAACAGTATAATCAGCTCAAAGCCAATGGTTACCGCTCAGGCCAAGAATACAGACCACCTCCAGGATTTAATAGAGGCCAAAGCCAATATGATTTTGGCGCAGGAAATGAAAATGCAGATGGAGGATTCAGTGATTTTTTTGAATCCTTATTTGGTAATGCGCGGCGCGCACAGACTCAACAACCAATTAATGACAGCAAAGTTAAATTAAGTATTCCGCTAGAGCGTGCTTATTCCGGTGGCAAGCAGAAAATTCGCATTGCTTCACGCACACTGGAGGTGAATATTCCTGCAGGAATACGACCTGGGCAAAGCATTCGCTTAGCAGGCCAAGGCGAACGCAATGGTGATTTGATGATTGAGATTGATTATCTTGAACACCCAGAGTTTGAGCTTGATGGCCAAAATGTTTTGTATACCTTAACTTTGATGCCGTGGCAAGCGGCTCTTGGTGCAATGGTCTCAGTGCCAACATTAGGTGGCGTGGTTGAACTAAAAATACCTGCTAATTCAGACACAGGCAAAAGACTGCGTCTGAAAGGCCGTGGCATGCCTGGTAAGACCACTAAAGGTGATCAGTTGGTTGAACTGGAAGTAAGCGCACCTAAGGCAAAAACTGAACAGCAAAAAGCTTTATATGCACAAATGCAAGATATTTTTAAAGACGATTAAATGACCGTAGGCAACACTTGACGAATAATTTCAACTAGCTCGGCTTCATTAAACGGTTTGGTTAAATAGGCTTTTGCGCCTTGACGCATGCCCCACACTTTATCGGTTTCCTGATCTTTAGTGGTAACCAATACAATCGGTATGTGTGCGGTTGTTTCATCGCGAGTGAGTGCACGAGTGGCTTGAAAGCCGTTGAGATTTGGCATCACCACATCCATTAACACTAAATCAGGGAGTTCAGCTTTACACACTGCAACGCCAAGAACGCCATCATCTGCTGTGAGTGCGGTGTGTCCTAATCTTTCCACAATCCGTTTCATACCTAATTGTTGCGATGGAGAATCGTCTACTACTAAAATGCGTGCCATTATAAATCCCCTAAAGATGTGTTTAGTTAAAGCTATAAACCGTATTTTAGCAAGCTTCGGCGTCAATTTTCACAATACATCGGCCAAAAGACTGCCCAGAAAGCATTTGTTCGAAAATTTTGGGCAATTGTGTCAGTGTAATCTCCTTTACAGGCAGGTTATTCAGCGAGTCTGAATTTAAGTATTCGGCTAACAAACGCCAAACTTTTTCGCGAATATCTCGTTCTGTGCCTGCTGAAGCAATGCCTAGCAATGAAACTCCGCGAATAATAAACGGCATAACTGTTGTATTAAGCTCAGCGCTTGCTACTAAACCACAACTAGCCACATTGCCATACGGCGTGGTTTGCACAAGCAGGCTGGCTAACATGATGCCACCCACGCAATCAACTGCACCACCGAAACGGATGCGGTCCATTGATTTATCGCTGAGAATGTCCTCGCGTGTTAAAATCTGCGTTGCGCCTAAGGATTTAAGTAAATCGGAATGTTCTGGTTTGCCAGAAATAGCATGCACTTCAAATCCGGCTTTAGAGAACAAAACAGTGGCAAGCATACCCACACCGCCGGTTGCACCGTTTATAGCAATAGCGCCCATTTCAGGTTTTTGACGATTATCTAGCATGCGTAGCAAAGCTAAGCCTGCAGTAAAGCCGGCAGTACCAAGAATCATCGCATCGCGGCATGTTAAACCATCTGGAATGCTAATCACGTGTTGATGGCCTATGCGAACGTACTGACTATAGCCGCCATCAATCGTTTCGGATAGCCCTGAACCTGTTACCAAAACGGCATCGCCAGTCTTGAATTGCGCAGAGTCGGATTGCATTACAACTCCAGCGCAATCAATGCCACCATTAAGTGGAAACTGACGCAATATTTTGCCCTTGCCGGTGCCGGCCAGCGCATCTTTATAATTGACGCTGGAGTAATGAACCTTGATAAGCACATCGCCTTCAGTCAGATCGTCTAGTCGTAACTGTTCTATACCGGCTCGATAGCCTTGTTCGTCATTGCGAATTCGAAACGTCTTGAATGCACTCATATCCATTTGATTAGTTGGATTCAAACAACACGATGCCTGACATACGCCTACCAGCTTCCTGCTGTGCTTTCGTCTGTAGTTTCATGACAAGGTTCCAGAACCAAGCGAATCGCATGGGGCGCTTCAAGCGCATGGATTCATCCCAATTGGAGCGGTATTCCGCTTCATTCCAGCCAAATGGCTTGAAGAACGCAGTGCCTTCTTTGGGTGCGAATTGAAAAGGCGCGTTGCCTTGCTCAAGTTTTTTCGACCAGCTTTTCGCGAGGCGTTTAAGCAGTAATGGCGAGGCTAAATCGGTTATCCACCATTTCGCCAGTGCAGTTCGCCGCAATGATTTGGCTAAGCTGGCCACTTGTTCCGGCAACAGATAAATCAAGAGGCCTTCGGTAATAACCAGCACCGGCCCGTGATCAGAGGCTTTTTTGAACAATGCATCGCGCTGCTCCTGCTCGCGCAGGTCAGCGGCGATATATTCCAGGTCGCATCGCGCTTTTTCATCGGACAATCGGTCTTGCATGAAGTCGACCATCGGCTGGAAATCAACATGATACCAGCGCAGGTCAGCGGGTAAGTCTAGGCGATAGGCGCGTGTATCAAGACCGGCAGCTAGGTTCAACACCGTTTTAGCACCTTGCTCAATGCAGCGCATGATCATTTCATCCATCACAGCGGTGCGGATCACCATGGCCCAGCTCATCTGCTTACCGAGTGGCATGGTGTTTACGATGGCTTCCCCGCGTTCGCCAGCTAGGCGGCGTGCATACGGGTCGTGGAATAATGCATCCGGACGCTCGCTTTCCATGGCGCGATACACCGCTACCCAAAGCGCTGTATCAGAGATATTGCGGATTGGGTTTTTGGTTTCTTTTGCGCTCATGGTGGTCAGTTAGCTTTGTGTATAGCGCGCTTATCAACAGCCAAAGCAGCTTCGTGCACTGCTTCACTTAAGGATGGATGGGCATGGCAAATACGCGCTAAATCTTCAGCTGAACCATTGAATTCCATCGCTACCACACCTTCATGCACTAACTCGGATACGTTAGGTCCACATAAATGCAAGCCTAAAATACGATCGGTTTCTGCATGCGCAATCACTTTAACTAAACCAGCGGGTTCGTTCATAGCAACGGCGCGGCCAACGGCTGCAAATGGGAAAGTGCCAATTTTAAACGGTGTGCCTTCAGCTTTAACCTGTGCTTCACTTTTACCCACCCATGCAATTTCAGGCTCGGTGTAAATCACCCACGGCACGGTATCAAGGTTTACATGGCCTGGCAGTCCAGCAATTAACTCAGCTACGGCAATACCTTCTTCAGATGCTTTGTGCGCAAGCATTGGTCCGCGTACGCAATCGCCAATTGCCCACACATTTTCAGCGCTGGTTTTACAATGCAAATCAACTACAATTCGGCCGCGCTCATCAACTTGAACACCGGTTCCATCAGCCAATAAACCTTGTGTATTAGCTTTTCGGCCTACTGCAACCAGTAGTTTATCGACCACTAAAGTTTGCTCACCGGAGGCATCGGTGTAGCTTAAATGCACACCATCTTTTTTAATCTCAGTTCCCGTGCATTTAGCGCCTAAACGAATATCAAGGCCTTGCTTTTTGAATTCCTTGGCAGCGGCTTTAGCGATATCCGCATCAACGGCTGCTAAAAATTCCGGCAAACCCTCAACAATGGTGACTTCCGACCCGAGACGATTCCAAACACTGCCAAGCTCTAGACCAATCACGCCAGCACCAATGACGCCTAAACGCTTTGGAACAGTATTGATATCCAAACCGCCCGCATTATCCAATATAGTGTCACCGTTAAATTTCGCAAATGGCAATTCAATGGGTAGCGATCCTGAGGCCAGAATAATATGCTTAGCCGTAACTTCACTTATTGAACCATCTTGCGCTTTGATGGATACCACACGGTTTGCTTTCAAAGTTCCGTAACCAGCGATAGCGGTAACTTTATTAGCTTTGAATAATTGCGTGATGCCGCCAGTGAACTGCTTAACGATTTTATCTTTGCGACCAATCATGGTGCTGATATCGATTTTCGCATTGTCAGCTGTTATGCCGTGTACCGCAAAACTATGCGTTAAGTTATGGTATTGGCGCGATGAATCCAATAAGGCTTTAGAAGGAATGCAACCCACATTCAAGCAGGTTCCGCCTAATGCCGGTTTGCCGTCTTTACCGATGAAATCATCGACACAGGCGGTTTTCAAGCCTAATTGTGCCGCTCGAATAGCCGCCACATAGCCACCAGGGCCGGCGCCAATAATCACAACATCATATTCAGTACTCATAAATTAAACCTTAGAAGTGGATTACAGACCAAGC
Organism: Arenimonas sp.; assembly: GCA_031428155.1. Taxonomy (GTDB): domain Bacteria; phylum Pseudomonadota; class Gammaproteobacteria; order Xanthomonadales; family Xanthomonadaceae; genus Arenimonas. The sequence goes on from JANPOU010000004.1 coordinate 118,429, forward strand.
AACATACGATGCGGATTTTCTAATTGGTTTTTGATGTCAACCAAAAACAACACAGCATCTTTACCATCGATGATGCGATGGTCGTATGACAATGCGATATACATCATTGGTGCAATAACCACCTGACCATTTTCAGCAATTGGTCGTTCTTTAATAGCATGCATACCTAAAATCGCCGACTGTGGAGGATTAACAATTGGTGTGGACATCAACGATCCAAAAGTACCGCCATTGGTGATGGTAAATGTGCCGCCTTGCAAATCTTCCAGCTTCAAGCCGCCTTCGCGAGCTTGTTTGGCGTAACCGGCAATAGCGCCTTCAATGTCAGAGAAACTCATGTTTTCAACATTACGTAAGACCGGTGTAACCAAACCTTTTTCAGTGGCTACAGCAATCGAGATATCGGCAAAACCGTGATAAATCACTTCGGTGCCATCAACTGACGCATTCACTACGCCATATTTGGTTAATGCATTAGCAGCGGCTTTAGCAAAGAAGCTCATAAAGCCAAGTTTGATGCCGTGGGTTTTTTCAAATGGCTCGCCCAATTCTTTGCGCATGGCCATTACTTTACTTAAGTTCACTTCGTTGAAAGAAGTGAGCATGGCAATCGAGTTCTTCGATTGCATCATGCGCTCGGCAATACGCTGACGGATGCGGGTCATTGGAACGCGTTGTTCAGGGCGTGCGCCGCCACCTGAGGTGACATACTTTACCAAATCTTCTTTTGTCACACGGCCAGCGCGGCCAGTGCCGGTAACATCAGCAGGGTTTACATCGTTGCGCGCGGCGTAATTTGCAGCGCCCGGTGGCAAACCACTGGTATCGGCTTTAGCAGCAGGCGCTGCAACTGCAACAGCTGCAACAGCTGCTTTTGGCGTTTCGGTTTTAGCGGCTGGCTCTGGCGCAGCAGCAACGGCACCTGCTTCGATAATCGCTATCACTTGTGAGCTGGTTACTGTAGCGCCAGTTTCAAACCTAATTTCTTTCAACACGCCATCAACTGGCGAAGGCACTTCCAGCACCACTTTATCAGTTTCCAGATCAATTAAGTTTTCATCACGACGAACGGTATCGCCCACTTTTTTATGCCAGGTTGCAATAACGGCATCAGATACGGATTCTGGTAAAACAGGAACTTTAACTTCAATGCTCATAAAAGTGGCCTTCTGGATTATTCGTGGGTGAAATCGCGTTTGCCCGAATTAACTAGGGCATCGGCTATTAATTGAGATTGTTCGGCAGCATGGGTATTAGCGTGGCCGCAGGCTGGTGCAGCAGAACGGGCGCGCCCAGCATAATGCAGGGTTTGTTGGTCGGAAATGCAGCTGCGCAGATGGTGTTGAATTTGATACCAAGCGCCTTGGTTTTGCGGCTCTTCTTGGCACCAAAACACATCGCTGGCTTTGCCGAAGCGCCCGAGTTCAGCAATCAAGGCCTCACGTGGAAAAGGGTACAGCTGTTCAACGCGCACAATAGCCACGTTATCCAATTTCTTTTCGGTAGCAGCTTCAAGCAAGTCGTAATAGACTTTGCCAGCGCAAACCACCACGCGTGTGGCTGTAGCTGGCGATTTGCAGATTGAATCAGGAATCAATTCTTGGAATGAGCCTGCCACTAAATCATCCATACGAGAAACAGATAGCTTATGGCGCAGCATTGATTTTGGTGTCATGACCACTAAAGGCTTGCGGGTTGCCCGAAGCATTTGGCGGCGCAACATATGGAACATTTGCGCTGGCGTGGTGGGTGTGCAAACTTGAATATTATTCAATGCGCATAATTGCAGGAAGCGTTCTAAACGCGCAGAACTGTGTTCCGGGCCTTGGCCTTCATAGCCATGCGGCAAGAATAATACCAAACCGCATAAACGATCCCATTTGGCTTCGCCAGAGGTGATGAATTGATCAATAACCACTTGCGCACCATTGGCGAAATCGCCGAATTGGCCTTCCCAGATATTTAAGGTCATCGGTTCAGCGGTTGAATAGCCGTATTCAAAAGCCATAACGGCTTCTTCTGACAACAAAGAATCAATAATGATGGCGTGACTTGGATGTTTCACAAATTGTTGCAACGGCATGTAGGCATCGCCATTGTTCTGATCGTGTAAAATCGCATGGCGATGGAAGAATGTGCCGCGCCCAGCATCTTGGCCAACTAAACGCAAGCGATAACCTTCAGTTAGCAAACTGGCATAGGCTAAATTTTCGGCAAAGCCCCAATCCATGTCTAAATCGCCAGCTAGCATTTTGCGGCGGTCGTCGTAAATTTTTGCAACCCGCGCATGAAGCTTCAATGCCTCGGGATGGTTGTTGATTTTCTTTGCCAAGCTTTCCAGTGAAAATTGTGCCAGGCCGGTTTTTACCTGTTGCGCAAGCGAACCGTTCAGCCAAGGTGTCCAATCAACCGCAAACGGGTCTTTTTGCGCTACTGCCACATTGGTGGTGACTTCACCTTTGTCGAGTTTATTTCGGCAGGCCTCAACCATGGCTTTGCTGTCGGCTTCGGAAACCACATTGCTGGCCGCTAATTGTTCGGCATACAATTCTCGAGTGGTTTTGCGAGCGCGAATATTCTGATACATCATTGGCTGGGTAGCCGCGGGTTCATCGGCTTCGTTGTGGCCATGGCGGCGGTAGCAGACTAAATCAATGACGACATCGCGGCCGAATTTTTGGCGGTAATCAAACGCCAACTCAGCGCAGAACACTACTGCTTCAGGGTTGTCGCCGTTAACATGCAATACCGGTGCAGCCACGATTTTCGCAGGGTCAGTGCAATACAGCGTTGAACGAGCATCATCGGGGCGTGAAATGGTGAAACCCACTTGATTGTTAATCACGATATGCACTGTGCCACCAACTGCAAAGCCACGTGCCTGCGACATCTGAAATAATTCCATCACCACGCCTTGCCCAGCAAACGCGGCATCGCCATGAATCACGATAGGCAGAACTTGCGAGCGATTATCGTCTTGGCGACGCATTTGGCGAGCGCGTACGCTGCCAGCAACCACAGGTGCAACAATTTCGAGATGCGAAGGATTGAATGCTAAGGCTAAATGCACTGGTCCGCCGTCGGTGGCAATATCGGCAGAGAAGCCCATATGATATTTCACATCGCCTGAATGCTCTGGCGTGTCGGGGTGATCAAAGCGGCCTTCAAATTCGGCGAACAATTTATGTGGCGGTTTGCCAAGTGTATTGATTAAAACATTTAAACGGCCGCGATGCGCCATACCGATGATGGCATCTTTCACGCCTTTGCGGCCACCGTGTTGGATGAGGTGATCCATCAGCGGAATCAGCGATTCAGCACCTTCAAGCGAAAAACGTTTTTGGCCAACATATTTGGTATGCAGGTAGCGCTCAAGCCCTTCTGCCGCGGTTAAGCGCTCAAGAATATGCTGGCGTTGGCTGTTATCGGCTTGCAAACAGCTTTGCGCCGATTCCAAGCGTTGCTGAATCCAATGGCGTTGTTCGGTGTCGCTGATGTGCATGAATTCAACACCAATTGATGCAGAATAGGTGTTTTTTAAACGGTCTAATAAATCAGATAATTTTAGTTTAGTGGGGCCAAAGTAGGTATTGGCTGAAAATTCCAGATTTAAATCGGCTTGGCTTAAGCCATGAAAAGCGATGTCTAAATCGGGAGAGGCTGGCGTTGCCATCATCAACAGTGGGTCAAGGTGTGCATTTAAGTGGCCACGTGAGCGATAAGAGGTAATCAGCTTGCCTACTGCGGTTTGTTTGCGGGCAAATTCCTCATCGCCACTTCCAACATTATGACGGGCTTGTTTAGCTTGTTCTTGAACGGCCGCCAGAACGGCTGAATGCGGCACATCGCCAGCACCTTGTAAGCCTTCAAAATAGGTTTTCCACTGGCTAGCTATACTGTTTGGATCAAGCAGATATTGCTCGTACAGCTCTTCTATATAGGCGGCATTGCCACCAGAAAGTTGGGAAGATTTCAGGAATTGTTTAATCAAACTTTCCACTAGATCAGCCTTGCGTTAAGGTTAATGAGCACGCAGCACTTAAAAAGCATGCCGTAGGTGTTAAATTATAACCGAGTCTGCCATATCTGAACAAATTGTTTCAGGCTTTCAATTAGTTGCCATCACTTGTGAGAATAAGCGACATAGATTGATGCATAATTCCGGCTTCTTCATACACGGGCCCGTAGGCTTGGAATCTATGTTTATGATAAAAGCCCAAAGCGCTAATCTGTGCATGCAAGCTAACGGAAGCCCAGCCAAGCTCTTGTGCTTTGCTGATTAACCGCAATAACAATGCATCGCCAACACCATGCCCGCGCCAAGCTGGCAATACCGCCATCCGGCCAATGGTATGTGCTGGCGTTAAGCGGCCGGTGCCAATTGGGTTTTGCTGCGCATCAAAAGCCAGCACGTGATGACAATCTGGATCTATTTCATCCCATTCCAAGGCAAGTGGAACCTGTTGCTCGATAACAAACACAGGTTCGCGGACTGCCCGTAACAGTGGGTAATCTTGCGCGTAGTTGGCATCTATAACGGTAAAACTGGCGTTTTCTGCCATTAGGATGAGCTCACCAGTTGGTAATAGCCTTGTGCATAAAGCTGTTCCAGCATGTGTTGGCCACGTTTGCCGAGCTGATTAAAACGTGTGTTATCGATCAACGCATGTTGGCAAATCAGTTTGACATCGGTTTGGCTGAGCTCAAAACTTAAGCCGCTAACAAATAACAGTGCCGAATCAGCCTGCGCGCTCCAAGCTAAACGTGCGAAAGGGTGGCGTAATAAGCCTTTGCCTTGTGCTAGTTTTGCCAATACATTCGGCCATTTCATCAATTTTGGCGCAGCACTAATTTCGCCAGATGATCGGTATCGGGTAATAAATTGCCCGAACCAACGGTTTCGTTCATCGGCAGAAGCATTTTGCAATTGTGCCAAGGCATTTTGCACGCGTTCAAAGGCTAGCGCATCTATTTCGTAAGGGTCTTGGCAGGCACTTAAATCTGGATCTTGGTAACGCTGGTATTCGGGTATTTTTTGTGCCAGTTCATCGGCAAAATCAGAGATCATTTCAGCGCTAGACGGCGCGCGCATACCTAGCGAGAAAGTCATGCAAGGATCAAGTGCTTCGCCATGATGAGCAAAGCCCGGTGGTAAATACAGCATATCGCCTGGTGCTAAATCCCAACGATGTGTAGCATTAAACTGTTCGAGCAATTTCAGTTCAGCATCTTGACGGAATGCCGGTTCAAAACGGGCAGTGTCTTCAATCTGCCATTGCCGATGACCTTGTGCTTGCAGTAAAAATACATCGTATTGATCAATATGTGGGCCAACTGAACCACCTTGCACCGCAAAACTAATCATCACATCATCAATGCGCCAGCGCGGCAGAAAATCAAAATGAGGAATTAACTGCGCAACATCGGCATCCCATTTATCCATGTCTTGTATCAGCAAAGTCCAATCACGATCACCAAGGCCCGGAAACTCGGCTTCATCGAATGGCCCGGAGCGCACTAACCATTGGTCTTGTTGGCGTTGATAAGTAACTAAGCGCGCTAAAGGCCCTTGCTCGCAAGCCAAGCCGGCCAAGTCTTCTGGGCTCAATGGCGCTTGATAATCAGGAAATGCTTGACGAATCAGCAGTGGTTTTTTTTGCCAATACTCATTAAGAAATTGCGCAACCGGCATGCCTAGAAAATGCTGTGGATTTGCCGTTACCTCAATCATGATTTAATCCTTGGCAACAGCTTGCGCCAATTGCTCGGCATGCCCAATATAGCTTTCTGGGCTTAGCTCCAGCAGTACTAGTTTTGCTGCATCCGGAATTTCGAGCTGCTGAATAAATGCCTGCATGCTGGCTTTGGTGATACCTTGTCCGCGAGTAAGTGCTTTTAATTGCTCATACGGATTAGGCAGGCCGTATCGGCGCATCACGGTTTGTACTGGCTCAGCCAACACTTCCCAAGCGGCATCTAAATCACTGGCTAAGCGCTCAGGATTGGTTTGCAGTTTGCCTAGTCCTTTGCTCAAGGAATCAAGTGCAATCAACGTATGCGCAAAGCCAGTTCCAAGTGCCCGTAAAACTGTTGAATCGGTTAAATCGCGCTGCCAACGGCTGATTGGCAGTTTTTCGGCGAAGTGCCCAAGCAAGCTGTTAGCGATACCGAAATTTCCTTCGGCGTTTTCGAAGTCAATCGGGTTGACTTTATGTGGCATGGTCGACGAGCCGACTTCGCCATCTTTGAGCTGTTGCTTGAAATAGCCGAGCGAAATATAACCCCAGATATCACGGCAGCAATCAATCAAAATAATATTACTGCGACGCATCACATCACATAATTCGGCGATGCCATCGTGCGGCTCAATTTGCGTGGTGTAAGGGTTGAATTCAAGGCCTAAGGATTCAACAAAACGCTTAGCGAACTGCGGCCAATCCACTTCCGGATACGCCACCACATGTGCATTATAGTTGCCAACCGCACCATTTATTTTACCGAGCATTTCAATCTGTTTAAGTTGCTTAACCTGACGATTCAAACGCGCCAAAACATTGGCCATTTCTTTGCCAAGCGTAGTAGGTGAAGCGGTTTGGCCATGCGTGCGCGATAACATCGCTAGCCCAGCATTTTGTGTTGATAAATCATGTAGCTTTTCTTGCAAAGCGTTCAGCTGTGCTAATAACACCTCATCGCGTCCTTGCTTAAGCATTAAGCTATAGCTTAGGTTATTGATATCTTCTGAGGTGCAGGCAAAATGCACGAATTCCTTGGCTTGCGCTAATTCCTGCTGGCTTTCCAGTTGTTCTTTTATGAAGTATTCAACCGCTTTAACATCGTGATTAGTAGTGCTTTCAATATCTTTAATTCGCGCGGCATGTTGGGTTGAAAAATTGTTAGCAATATTGCGCAAGAATACGCATTGTTCGGCGCTAAAATTTGGTAACTCAATAATATTCGGCTCGTTCGCTAAAGCAATTAGCCATTCCATTTCAACATGTACACGTGCTTTGATTAGACCGAATTCCGAGAAAATTGGCCGAAGTGCATTCACTTTTGCTGCATAACGGCCATCGGCTGGGGATAGGGCGAGGAGTGTGTGATCAGTCATGAGCATTCATCTTGGTTTAAATAAATGGCAAGTTTCAGTGGGTTCTGAACTTGTTTGCAAGGATGTTAATTGTACCGCTAAAAAGCGGTATCATCGAGTGATTCGTGGCTTACACAGGAGTATGTTGATGAAATTTCGTTTGGAACAAGATAGCCTTGGTGAGTTGCTGGTGCCCACGGAAGCTATGTATGGCGCGCAAACGCAGCGCGCCGTGCAGAACTTTGCTATTTCAGGGCAGCGTATGCCAAGTGAATTTATCCAGTCTATGGCGCTAATAAAAGCCGCTGCAGCGCACGCTAATGGCACGCTTGGTCATTTGAATAAAGCGCAAGCACACGCCATCGAAAATGCCGCTCTAGCCATAGTGGCAGGGCAGTTTGCTGAGCAATTTCCTGTTGATGTTTATCAAACGGGATCTGGCACATCCAGCAATATGAATGTCAATGAAGTGATTGCGAGTGTGGTGCTACGTAAAAATAAGCGACTAGTGCACCCCAATAATCATGTGAATTTAGGGCAAAGCTCGAATGATGTAGTGCCAAGTGCAAGTTTGTTAAGCGCTGCCTTGATGCTTCAGTGTAAGTTACTTCCTGCGCTAAAAAATCTGCAGAAAATTATTGAAAGCAAAGCCAAAACACTTAAGCGCCACATTAAAACTGGCCGCACGCATTTGATGGATGCAATGCCAATTAGTATGCAGCAAGAGCTCTTGGCGTGGTCGGCGCAGTTAGGTTCGGCTTTAGCGCGTTTTAACGACTGCGCAAAACGCTTACACGAACTGCCATTAGGTGGCACCGCGGTTGGTACGGGGGTGAATGCTGATCCAAAAATGACCGTGTTAGCCTGTAAGTATTTGAGTAAACACATCGGCATGAGCCTCAAGCCAGCACATAATAAATTTGAGTCGATGGCGGCGCAGGATCATTTGGTGGAGCTATCAGGGCACTGCAATTCATTAGCCGTGTGTTTAATGAAAATTAGCAACGATCTGCGTTGGATGAATTCCGGACCACTGGCAGGATTGGCGGAAATTTCTTTGCCGACTTTGCAACCGGGCAGTTCGATTATGCCGGGCAAGGTGAATCCGGTGATTCCAGAAGCGGTGGCGATGGTCTGCGCGCAAGTGATGGGTAACCATGCCAGCATCAGCATTGCTGGACAAAGCGGCAATTTCCAACTCAATACCATGATGCCGTTAATTGCTAATAATAGCTTGCAGAGCTTAAATTTACTAGCCTCGGCATGCCTGCATTTAGGCGAAAAAGCTATTGCTGGTTTTACCGTAAACACCCAAAGTTTGAATCATGCCCTAACTCGCAATCCTATTTTGGTTACTGCGCTGAATTCACGTATTGGCTATGAAAAAGCCGCGCAAATTGCGAAAAAAGCTTACGCTGAAAACCGTCCTGTGATTGATGTGGCCAAAGAAATGACCGATTTGAGTTTGGCTGAATTAAAAGTATTGCTGGACCCGAAAACCCTTATTTAACATATTTGGTAGGAGCCTGATTGCTGGCGACTTTAATCAGACAGTCGCCAGCAAGCGGGCTCCTACTGGCATTTATCAAATTATAATAATTTATTTCAGGCTAAAATTATTTGGTCGTCACTTCCACGTTTTCAACTTCTACTTCGGTAAGGGCCTTGTCGTCTGAAGTGCTTACGCTCGCATGATTATCGGTGCTTTTCACCTCACAGCCATCTTTGTTATTGGTGATTTCCATGGGTTCTGGAGTGAATGCAGGAACAGCAACAGTCAGTTTTTCTTGGATAGCTTTCAGTTCGTTTGCGCTAGCACAAAGTTTTTGTGCCACAGCTTCAATCTTGCCAGCTTTGGCTTCGATGGTTTTTTCAACGTCTTTTCCGTCAGTTCCTGGGTTGTCTGAAAATACGCTACTCAGTGCAACGCCAATGGCTTGGGTGGCGAGTTTGGCACTTTCCTTGCCTATTTCAATGCCATGCAGCGCAATTTGTTTGCTGGCGTCGTAGTAACTTTTACTTATGGCGCGTTGATTTTCATTTAAGGCAATGGCTTTGCCAGCGATGGTCATATCGCCGTTTGATGCGATTTTTGCTTTACTGCCGTCTTTAAGCGTAACGCTGATGTCGGATAAATCGCTTTTGGCATCACTGATAGCTTTATTCAAATCGGTTTCGATATTTTGAGCAACTTCCGTTTTAATCTTATCTGCCAGTGAAGCTGAATTATCGTTATTGCATGCGCTAAGCACGACTGTTGTTAGCAAAAGGGGGAGCAGGAGCAGGGTGCTTTTCATGATTATCAACTCTCAATTAGTAAATTAGTATAGGTTGAAACTAAAGCCGATACAAAATGCCGTACCGGCCTTTTATTCATTAACCTTCGTCGCGGTAGCGGCGCATTTGTATGGCAGCGAAAAGTAGCGCGGCACCAACAACCAGACCAATCCAGACATTCATGTGGCCCAATTGCTGATAACTTTGCATGACAACTTCGCCAAAGCCTTGGTGGTTGCTTTCGAGCTGCACGCCATCTTGTCCTGAAAACCATGTGCCTGGTACCAAGCTGCCGAACCAACGTAGGCCAACAAATTTCCAGAAGCTCGACATGTCCAAGCCGAAGTCCAGCATGGCGTTCATCCAGCTAACAATCACGCCGCCTAATACAGGCACACCAACTGCCCATAAGAACGGTTTAGTTTTTGCCCATGAGGAAACAAACAATAAGTAAGCAATGGTTGGCAAAGCCCACAAGGCATACATTGGAATCATGCTTAATAGCTGCAAAGCGGTTAAATAGAAGTGTGAATCAGTTAGCACATAGCCAAATAAATTCAGACCGTGGAATGCCACAATCACCATAAACAATAGTAAATTTATCAGCGACATTACCAATATTGCAATACTAGCAATAATAGGAGCAACAAGACTTGCAGTGATTACTTTGGACAACACGGTGTCTTTGTCTGAGATCGGTAAAGATTTCCAGAATAAGATACTGCGGTCTTTGCGATCATCGAAAAGTGCGCCCAGGCAGTAGAAAAAAACCACGAAAACCATAGCAATAATGATGGGCATGCCGATTAGTGGGTAGCCATTGGCAAGGCCTTGTGCAAATTCGATTTTATCTGGCTCGGTAACTTTCGATAAGGCAACTTGCAAATTCATTTCGGAATTGCCACCGAATTGCATACCACTATTTTTGCCTATAACCGATGCAAAAATCAGGCTGCCAATGGTGAACAAACTGATGATGCCGGAAATGACGATTGGGGTCCAGAAAAATCCGCCTTTATGTTCCCAATATTCACGTTTCAATAGCCATTTTAGCGTATTCATGCGTAGGTTCCTTTCATAGTTGCAACAAATAAATCGGCAATGCCTGGTGTTTTTAAATCGCCCAGTTTTGCTAAAGTGGCGCGTTCAACGCCGTCAAATAAAAATACTGTTTTACCAAACACCGAGCGCTCATCAATTGGATTGAGTGCTTTGGCTGCAGCATAATTTTCAGAATTGACCATCACTTCAATAAAGCGATTACCGATTTCGTCCATGCTGGTGTTCAATGTGATCTTGCCATCGCGGATAAAAATTAAATCGCTAAGAATGGTTTCGATTTCTTCCACTTGATGGGTGGTTACAATGATGGTTTTACTTTCATCGAAATAGTCTTCAATCAAGTTTTGATAGAACTGCTTACGATACAAAATATCTAGGCCGAGCGTTGGTTCATCTAAAACCAGCAGCTTGGCGTCAATTGACATCACAATCGCCAAATGCAATTGCACAATCATGCCCTTGGACATTTCTTTAACGCGCATTTCCGGTTTCAATTTAGTTTTAGCCAAATAATTCTTAGCTTTCTGCCGATTGAATTTAGGATGTGTGCCTTCAACAAAATCTAAGACTTCACGGACCCGAATCCAGCGCGGTAAAACGGCAACATCGGCGATAAAGCAAACTTCTTTCATCAGTTCATCGCGTTGTGTGCGTGGATCAAATCCCAGCACGCGCAATTCGCCTTCAAAAGGGATTAAACCGAGCGCTGCTTTTAATGTGGTGGTTTTGCCGGAACCGTTTGGCCCGATTAAACCGATGATGCGGCCTGGCTGAATATCCAGATTGATATGATCAACAGCTAATTGTTTGCCATAGCGTTTGTTGAGGCTTTTCGCAGTCAGTACACCGCTCATTGCTGTTCTCCCTGTGTTGTTGCTAATAATTGATCGATTCCCAAACCTAAACGTTGAATGCGTTCGGCAATTAAAGGCCATTCGTCATTCAAGAAACGTTGTTTTTCTGAAGAAAGTAGCTGGTTGCGGGCATTTTCAGTCATGTACATGCCTAAGCCACGGCGCTTTTCAACCACTTGCTCATCAGCTAGTTCTTGGAAGGCGCGCGAAACGGTAATTGGATTTAGCTGGTATTCTGCGGCAATTTGACGCACCGAAGGCAAGGCATCGCCTGGCTTAATGAAGCCATCGAGCATCATGCCAACTAATCTGTCTTTTAATTGACGATAGATAGGGCTGTTGTCGTTCCATTGAATGCTCATTAACGCACCCCGACTGGCAAGTTGGATTTACCGAAAGCAAAATAGGGGGTTGTGAATGCGCGTTTAGATTTTTTTTCAGTGTCCAAATTCGCCTTGCTTTGATTAGCAGTTGCGAAATTAACAGTTTTGGCTACCATGGTTGTGCTTGAGTGATTAAACGACAAAGGACTTTCGCCAGATAAATACCCTGCAAACAACATGGCGCCTGAAAGTGATAGGCTAATCAGTGTGTTTTTGATTGAAAGAGCCATACGTTACTCCGGTGGTGTATGTGTTTGGTGTTGTAGGTAACTATAACAGTATATTTTTACTTGTCAACACTTTATTCACAATAATTAAATTATTCTAGTATTGATTGATTTATAAATGATGAAAGGAATAAATAATGTCTATTAATTCAGTGAGATATGTTTTTTTAATGATGGTGCTCGGTTCAGCTTCTGCCATCGCAAAAGTGGACTTACTAGACCACAATTACCGCACATTGGCTGGAAAAGAGCAGCTCAATTTAAAGAAAGCGTATGCCGGGAAAGTACTTTTAGTGGTTAATACAGCAAGTAAATGCGGGTATACACCACAATTTGAGGCGCTTGAAGGCTTAAATGCAAAGTATGCAAAACAAGGCTTTGTGGTTATAGGTTTTCCGTCAAATGATTTTATGGGCCAAGATCCTGGCTCTGAGAAAGAAATCAAAGACTTTTGCACACTTACATATGGTGTGAAATTCACTATGTTTGAAAAAGTACATGTGAAAGGTAATGAAACAACACCTTTTTATGCAGACTTGAAAGCCGCTACTGGCGATGTGCCGGGCTGGAATTTTCATAAATTTCTGATTGACCGTAAAGGCAATGTCATAGGCAGTTTTCCAAGCAAAATCAAGCCTGATGATGCTCAAATCGTCACTAAAATCGAAGCGGCTTTAGCCAGTAAATAATCAATAGTAACTTTTGTTTGCCCTAAGCCTCATTTGCAACGACAATAGAGGCTTACTTTTTGTGGAGTTTGTAACTAATGAAGTCTAGCAATCCTTTGGTAACATCACTTGCCGGTGCCCTATTGTTGTTTAGTTTGTCGGCCTGCAGCAAAGACGATAAAGCGGCAGTCGCAAAGAAAACACCGGCTATCACCTCAATGGCTGTTGGCTCTGAAACCGTAAAAGGCATCAGCGGCATGAACAACGAGCAAAAACAAGTCAGCTACATGATTGGCATGGATATTGCCAAATCTTTAGAGCAAATCAAGCAAGAAATCGATGTTGGCATGTTGTCGAAAGGCTTAACTGATCAAATCAATGGCAAAACCTTGCTTAATGATGCACAGCACAAACAAATTCGTGATGCTTTTTCCATCAAATTACAAGCACATGCTGAAAAAACTGCGGCTGAACTGCCAAAGAAAAACCTTGAAGAAGGCCAGGCTTTCTTGGCCAAGAATAAAACCGTTAGTGGTGTTATTACCACCGCCAGTGGCTTGCAGTACCAAATTATTAAACAAGCAGAAGGCGCACAGCCAAATGCAACTGATATTGTTAAAGTGCATTACAAAGGCACTTTATTGAATGGCGAAGTATTCGACAGTTCGTATGAACGCAAAGAGCCAATTGATTTTCCTTTGAATCAAGTTGTTCCTGGTTGGAGTGAGGGCGTTGGCTTAATGAAAGTGGGCAGTAAATACAAATTTTGGATTCCATCGAATTTAGCATATGCTGAAGCGGGCAGCCCGCCTGCAATTGGACCAAATGCAACATTAATTTTTGAAGTTGAATTGTTAGCGACTACTCCTGCTCCAGCACAGCCTGCTGCTGAGTAATCATAGGTATTTATGAAAGTTACAGTGTTCGGAACAGGATATGTGGGTTTAGTCACTGGAACTTGTCTTGCCGAAATGGGCAATCAAGTGATTTGTGTTGATATTGACGCAAAAAAGGTTGATGGCTTGAATCAAGGACAGATCCCGATTTTTGAACCTGGATTATCTCCCATGGTGGTGAATAACCACCATGAGGGGCGCCTGCAATTTACTACTGATGCTAAGTCGGCGGTTGAACACGGCGACATCATTTTCATTGCAGTGGGTACGCCGCCAGATGAAGATGGCAGTGCTGATTTGCAATATGTATTAGCTGTAGCAAATACCATCGGCCAATATTTAACGCGCTATGCCGTGGTGGTCAATAAATCAACGGTTCCAGTTGGCACCGCGGATAAAGTTGAAACGGCCATCGCTTCGCAGCTCAGCAATAGAAGCGCAGAACTGAGTTTTGATGTGGTATCCAACCCCGAATTTTTAAAAGAAGGCGATGCTGTTAAAGACTGCATGAAGCCTGATCGAATTGTGATTGGCTCAAAATCAAGCAAAGCCAACGAGCAGATGAAGCGCTTATACGCCCCCTTTAACCGTAACCACGATCGCATTGTGGCAATGGATGTCCGTTCTGCCGAGCTCACCAAATACGCCGCGAATGCGATGTTAGCAACCAAAATTAGCTTCATGAACGAAATGGCCAATATTGCCGAACGCGTTGGCGCCGATATAGAAATGGTACGCCATGGCATTGGTTCGGACCCGCGCATAGGCTACAGTTTTATTTATCCTGGTGCTGGTTATGGCGGTTCATGTTTTCCGAAAGATGTGCAAGCCCTAGAACGCACAGCAATGCAATACGGCTACCAAGCGCAAATCTTAACTGCTGTTGAAGCAGTGAATGAACGGCAAAAAGATAAATTATTTGAATTAATCTTGAAACATTTCAATGGCGATATTACTGGAAAAACCTTTGCAGTATGGGGGCTTTCGTTCAAGCCGAATACCGACGATATGCGCGCAGCATCAAGCCGTAATTTATTAGCTAGCTTATGGCAAGCAGGTGCACGTGTTCAGGCTTTTGACCCGGAAGCGATGCATGAAGCTGAGCGTATTTTCGGTCATCGCGATGATTTGGTGTTAGTGGGTACAGCCAATGCCGCTTTGCAAAACGCCGACGCCTTAGTGGTGGTGACAGAATGGAAAAATTTCCGTAGCCCAGATTTGGCCATGTTGAAAAGTTCTTTAGCCGCTGATGCAGTGTTTGATGGTCGTAATATTTATGATCCGGAAACTGTTGAGCAAGCGGGTCTTGCGTATTACGGTATTGGACGTGGTCGCTCCATTTCGCGTTCTGGCAATTAATCACCATGATGTCAAATACTGAATTCGACCAGCGTTTAGCCGAATTGGAAACGCGCATCAGTTTCCAAGAGTTGGCCATTACCGATATGAGCGATGCCTTGGCAGAAGCACGGATTGAATCTACACACCATGCTATTTTGCTGAAGCAGGCACTGGATGATTTAAGATCCTTGCGCACTATGTTGTATGCTGATCCTGGCAATGAGCCGCCTCCGCCACATTATTAATTTTTATGAGCAATTCATTCAAAGATCAGATGTTGGGTCTTGGTTTTAAAGCCAGTCCGAAGCCAGTCCATTCGCCAGCGCAGAAAACGCAGTCTAAAAAACCGCCAAACGATAAGCGCCATCATAATCCGCGTGCTCATCCGGAAAAAACTAATGAAATCGATTTAGCCAAAGCGTTTACGTTGCGCCAACAAGATGAGCACCGTACTCGTGAACACGCTGAACGCGACAAGCTCGAGCAGGCGCGCTTGCGCAAAATTGCTAAAGAACAAATTGCAGTATTGCTGAAAGACAGTGTGTTAAATAAAGCCGATGCCGATATTGTGCGGCATTTCCCGTATGGCGGGAAAATCAAACGTATTTATGTAACGGCTGAACAATTGCTCGCCTTAAATGCCGGCGAATTAGCCGTGGTGCAGCAAGCTGGAAAATATTGCTTAGTGGATGTAGCCATAGCCATGCAAATAAAGGCTTTGATTCCATCGCTATTGGCTTTACATTGCGATGGTACAGAGCAAACTAGCGGTGATGAATACATCGAGCCACAATATCAAGTGCCCGATGATTTGATTTGGTAGTTATTCCGGATCGTAATCTAGATTGGCAGAAAGGAATTTTTCAGCTTGTAGCAAATCAATTTTTTTACGCTCGGCGTAATCCACAACTTGTTCTTTGCTAACACGCCCAACCACAAAATACTGGCTTTGCGGATGCGAGAAATAATAGCCGCTAACTGCTGAGGCGGGATACATAGCAAAATTCTCTGTAAGCTTCAAGCCTATATTTTTTTCGGCATCAAGCAATTCGAATAATTTCAGTTTTTCACTGTGGTCTGGGCAAGCTGGGTAGCCAGGAGCGGGGCGGATACCTTGGTATTTTTCGTGAATTAAGGATTCGTTGTCCAGTTTTTCATCACGTGCATATGGCCAGTATTGGCTTCGAACATGTTTGTGCAACCACTCGGTGCAGCTTTCAGCAAATCGGTCGGCTAGCGCTTTCAAAAGAATGGAAGAATAATCGTCTAACTCGGCTTCAAACGCCTTTGCTCTTGCGTCAACGCCTTCGCCGCAATTCACCGCAAACGCACCAATATAATCGCCTTGCTCACTCGCTTGGCTTGCAACGAAATCAGACAAACACAGATTGGGCCTGGTATCAGGTTTTTGAGCCTGTTGCCGCAGGAAATGCAAAGTACTTTGTTGGTCGTTATGATTCACGATGACATCTTCTGCGCGACTTTGTGCCGGCCAAAAGCCAATCACTGCCTTTGCATCTAGCCATTTTTCATCAACTATTTGTTTAAGCATAATTTGTGCATCGGCAAAAAGCTGGCTGGCTTGTTCGCCCACCACTTCATCACTCAGTATGGCGGGGTAGCGTCCGGCTAATTCCCAGCTTTGGAAGAATGGCGTCCAATCAAAATAGGCAATGAGTTCATCCAATGGAATGTTTTTAATTACCTGTATACCAAGCTGAGCTGGGGCTGTGGCTTTATAATCACTCCAATTTATTCGCAAGCCATTGTCTCTGGCCTTTTGTAGGCTGACTAAAGCTTTGCTTTCTGATTTTTGCGAATGTCGGAAGCGAATTTGCGCATAGTCCACAACGATTTCAGCAAGTAGCGCTGCATTTTGTTCTGGTTTGCATACTGCTGCAGCAATGCTCACTGCACGCGATGCATCTTTTACCCAGATAACCGGTGTTTCAAGATATGGCGCAATTTTAAGCGCTGTATGTGCGCGTGATGTGGTGGCTCCACCTATGAGCAAAGGCAGGTTAATCTGCTGACGCTTCATTTCCTTGGCAACATGGCTCATTTCATCCAAAGACGGTGTGATTAAACCCGATAATCCAATAGCTACCGCTTTATGCTCAAGTGCTGCATCGATTATTTTTTGTGCCGGTACCATAACGCCCAGATCAACAATTTCAAAATTATTGCAAGCCAATACAACACCCACAATATTCTTGCCTATATCGTGAACATCGCCTTTTACAGTGGCCATGATGATTTTACCATTTGAGCTGCTGGCTTTATTTGGGTCTTTCAGTGCTTCAATAAATGGCAGCAAATGCGCTACCGATTTTTTCATGACCCGCGCAGACTTAATCACTTGCGGCAAAAACATTTTCCCAGCACCAAAGCGATCACCTACAATATTCATGCCGCGCATCAATATTTGTTCAATCACCTGCAACGGATGTTCAACGCCAAGGCGTGCTTGTTCGGTATCTTCAACAACAAATTCATCCACACCATGCACCAGAGCATGCACTAAGCGTTCATCGACAGAAAGCTCACGCCAAGCTAATGTTGTTTTAATGCCCGCGCCTTCTGTTTTGCCTGTTTTAAAACGCTCAGCTTGTTCAAGTAAGCGTTCAGTAGCATCCGGGTGTTTATTGAGCACAAGATCTTCAACGAACTGCCTGAGTTCATTGTCGAGATCGTCATATAGCGGCATACCGCCGGCATTGACGATACCCATATCCAAGCCTTTATTGATTGCATGGTATAAAAAAACCGAGTGAATCGCTTCGCGCAGTGGGTTATTGCCTCGGAAACTAAAGCTGACGTTTGATACGCCGCCTGACACATGACTAAGTGGGAATAATTCTTTCAGTAGTTTGCATGCATCAATAAATGCCACGGCATAATCATTATGCTGCTCAATGCCTGTGCCAATCGCGAAGATGTTTGGATCAAAAATAATGTCTTCAGGTGCGAAGTCGAGTTTGTCTATTAGCAAATGGTAGGCGCGAGAGCATATATCTACTTTTTGCTGCAGGCTTTCTGCTTGGCCATGCTCATCAAACGCCATAATCACAGTGGCAGCGCCATAGCGCTGAATTAAACGCGCTTGCTCTAGAAACTGCTGCTCGCCTTCTTTCAAGGAAATAGAGTTAACAATGCACTTGCCTTGCACCCATTTCAAACCGGATTCCAACACTGACCATTTCGATGAATCGATCATGATTGGCACTTTGGCAATGTCGGGTTCGGCTGCAATTAAGCGCAGAAAATGCATCATGGCCGCTTCAGAATCGAGCATGCCATCGTCCATATTGATGTCGATAATTTGCGCGCCATTTTCAACTTGCTGCTTAGCCACATGAAGCGCTTTTTCGAATTCTTTTTGCAGAATAAGCTTTTTGAATTGTGCAGATCCGGTGACATTGGTGCGTTCACCCACATTCACAAAATTTATATTCGGCGTAATCACAAATGGCTCTAAGCCAGACAAGCGGGTTAGGGCAGGAATGCTTGGCACATTTCGAGGCGCCATATTGGACACAACATCAGCAATAGCTTTAATATGTTCGGGCGTAGTGCCGCAGCAGCCACCCACTATATTTAACAAGCCCGAGAGAGCAAATTCCTGCAATTGCTCAGCCATCTGTTCTGGCGTTTCATCATACGCACCAAAGGCATTGGGTAAGCCAGCATTCGGATGGCAAGAAATATAGGTATCAGCACATTCGCTTAACACATCTAAATGGGCGCGCAGATCCTTGGCGCCGAGTGCGCAGTTCAGGCCTATAGCCAAAGGCTTTGCGTGTCGCAGTGAATACCAGAACGCTTCAGCCGTTTGCCCAGAGAGCGTGCGCCCTGAGCGGTCGGTTATGGTGCCAGAAATCATCAGCGGCAATTTATGCCCAAGTTCGATAAACACTTCTTCAACCGCGAACACCGCGGCCTTGGCATTCAGTGTATCGAAGATGGTTTCAATCATAAGGATATCAGCGCCGCCGGCAATCAATGCATGCGTAGCTTCCATATAGTGCGTTTTGAGCGTATCAAAATCGGTATTACGAAATGCTGGGTCATTGACCAATGGGCTAATTGAGGCAGTGCGTGAAGTTGGCCCCAGAACGCCAATCACAAAGCGTGGTTTGTCTGGAGTTTGCAGCTCAATAGCATCGCAGCAATCACGGGCTAATTTTGCTGCAGCGTAATTTAATTCAGCAGCAAGATGCTCAAGTCTGTAATCCGATTGCGAGCTTTGCGTTGAATTGAAGGTATTGGTTTCAATTAAATCTGCACCCGCTTCAAGATATTGCGTGTGAATTTTGGCAATAATATGTGCTTGGGTGATGCTCAATAAATCGTTATTGCCTTTTAAATCTTGTGCGCATCCGCAACTGGCATGATGTTGATGATCAACTTTTACGACGCTGTCAAAGCCTTCTGCAAAGCGCGTGCCACGATAATCCGACTCCTCAAGCTGGTACTGTTGAATCATGGTGCCCATGGCGCCATCTAAAATCAGAATGCGATTTTCTAATGCCGTGTGTAATGCACTTACCCGTGCTGGGTTCTTCCAAGGTAACATTAGTGCTTCTCGGCTAATAACATAACAATTTCAAAATGTGGCGCACGTCGCTCACGGCTCACCACTTCGCAATGTTTTACGCTTAAGCCTGATTTTTCAGCGAAACGTATTAATTCTTTTTGACTAAACCCTAAATTCTCATGCCCATAAGGTTCAACTGCACCGCGATGGCCGTGTTTCAACAAACAACTCAATAGCAATTGGCCATTAGGTTTTATAACGCGCGCAGCTTCATCAATCACTTGACCAGGTTTTTTGGTGTAGCTCAGTGCGTGCATCATCAACACCAAATCAAATTGTGGTGTTGTGAATGGCAGATCGTGCATATCGCTTTTTAAGACTGACACACTGGGCCATTTTTTTAGCCGTTCAGAAGCGGCTTGCACTACTTTTGCGCTGGAATCAATACACACATAGCGTTTGGCATACGGCGCAAATAACTCAGCCAATACGCCATCGCCAGAGGCGATATCCAAAACTTCACCTGGGTTAATCAGTGGCAAAGCTGTTCTGGCTAAGGCTTCCCAGGTTCGGCCTGGCGAATAATGCCGCTCCATATCGCCAGCCACCGTATCTGGCCAATTTTCATCATTGGCGCGCTGCGCCAATACGGTGCTAAGCCGCTCAAAGTCTTGTCGTAACAAAGGGTCGTCCGTTCCGGAGCGCAGCGCTTGCCACAAACTGTGTTCTGCCGGCTCAAGATCTTTGTCATTGAAACGGTAGTACGCGCTCACACCCGAACGGCGATCACGCACTAAATCGAATTCTTTCAGTTTTGCCAAGTGTGTTGACACACGAGGCTGCGCCAAACCGGTTATTGAAGCCAGCTCTGCAACGGTAAGTTCTTCATGTTCGAGAATAGCTAACAACCTTACGCGTGTAGGGTCGGCTAGCACTTTCAGGCATTGTGACCAAGACTCTAAGTCCATATATATCCTTTTATCTTGATATAAAGATATATATTTATGGACGATTTGGCAATACATTATGAATTCAATCGTCGTAACGGTTCATTTTTTAGTTAAAATAGTCACTCTAATTACCTTCTCGAGGCTTTTATGGATTTTGGTTTTACTGAAGAGCAACTTATGATTCAAGATGTTGCGCGCCGCCTAGCTCAAGAATTGATTGCGCCAAGTGCTGAGCACTTCGATAATACTGGCGAATTCCCGCTTAAAAATATCCAAATACTCGGTGAAAATGGTTTGATGGGTATTGAAGTGCCCGAAGGTTATGGCGGTGCTGGCATGGATCCCATTTCCTATGTGTTGGCAATAATTGAGATTGCTGCTGGTGATTGTGCGCACTCAACTATTGTGTCGGTTAATAATTCATTATATTGCAATGGTATTTTGAAAAATGGCACTGAAGCCCAGAAGCAAAAGTATGTTCGAGCCATTGCTGAAGGCAAAGCGATTGGCGCTTTCGCTTTAACCGAGCCGCAATCGGGATCCGATGCAACAGCCATGCGTTGCCGCGCCGTGAAGCGTGAAGATGGCAAATTTGTGATTAATGGTAAGAAAAGCTGGATTACCTCTGGCCCAGTTGCTAAATACATTGTGTTGTTCTGCATGACTGCTCCTGAAAAAGGTGCGAAAGGCATCAGTGCATTTATGATTGATACCGCAAAGCCAGGTTTTGCGTGCGGCAAAACCGAGCCAAAATTAGGCATTAGAGCGTCTGCTACATGCGAAATTGAATTCCAAGATTATATTGCTGAGCCCGATGAACTATTGGGTATGGAAAACGAAGGCTTTAAAATAGCGATGAGTGTATTAGATGCTGGCCGTATTGGTATTGCCGCTCAAGCTGTTGGTTTGGCACGAGCTGCCTATGAAGCCGCAGTTTCCTATGCCAAAGAACGCAAGAGTTTTGGTCAGCCCATTGGCAGCTTCCAAATGATTCAAGCAAAAATTGCCGATATGAAATGCCGTTTGGAAGCCGCAACATTGCTTACCTTGAAAGCGGCTTGGGCTAAACAACAAACAGAAATACATGGTGGACGATTTAGCAATGAAGCATCTATAGCCAAATTAACCGCGTCTGAAGCCGCGATGTTTATTACCCATCAGGCCCTTCAGATTCATGGCGGTATGGGTTACTCAAAGGAAATGCCGTTAGAGCGTTATTTCCGAGATGCCAAAATTACAGAGATTTATGAAGGCACCAGCGAAATACAACGCTTGGTTATTGCCCGCAATGAAACTGGTTTGCGTTGATTGAAACAATACACTTTTGAGTAAACACCATGACAGTGATCATAAATCCATCAAGCGCTGCAATTAAATCGATTGCCAATATTGTGGCAAAACATCAGGGTGATAAAGCTCACGCCAAAGATTTTGTGCACGCGGTATTAACCCAGATCTCGCTGGAAGATTTCGAGCTTCAAAATCAAAGTGCCTGGGTGAATATTCTCAACTCTCTATTTGAGGCATCGGCAAAACGTATTACTGGCATTGCCAGTGTTCGCGTCAACCAAGAAGCAAGTAGCAATAATGATACCGGCAGTAATCGCAGTACTTTAGAAATTATTTCAGACGATTTCCCGTTTTTAGTTGATTCGTTTAAGATGGTGATGGATAGCATGGATATTTCCTGCTATGCCATTGTGCATCCAGTTCTTTCGGTATCTAGAGATAATTCGGGGCAACTCACCAGCATTCCTGGCGCTATTAACGAATCTGTGGTGTGGATGGAAATTGAACGGCAAACACCTGAAGCTGCCAATGCGTTGATTGCTGCAATCAAAAATACTATTCAAGATGTACGCGTGAGTGTTGAAGACTGGCAAGCCATGCGCGATAAAATGCTTAAAGTAGCAGAAAATGTAGCGGATAACCGGCATGAAAATACTGAAATTGAACCCGCAGAAGCCAAGCTATTTTTACAATGGGCAGCAGAAAATCATTTCACCTTTTTGGGCTATCGCGAATATAAGCTGACCCAAGTGGGCAATGAAGAACAGTTGAATGCTGTGCCGAATACCGGTTTGGGTTTGTTGCGTGATGATCACCATTCAGCGCATGCGCGTCCAGTTAAATCTTTGGGCCGCAAGCAAGACAATCGCCATGAAATTTTAATTCTCACCAAAACCGCGGCGCGTTCCACGGTGCACCGCTCAACATATATGGACTACATCGGCGTACTAAGTTACGACGACAACGGCAAAGCAATCGGCGAGTATCGATTTATTGGTTTAATGACCACCTCGGCATATAACCGCCGGCCATGGGAAATTCCAGTAGTACGGCAGAAGTACGAAAAAGTCATGCAAGCGTCGGGCTTAAGTATTGATGGCCATAGTGGTAAGGCGCTGCGTCAAATACTCGAGACTATGCCGCGGGAAGAGCTGTTTCAGGCCACACCTGACCATTTACTGCAAACCAGTGTCAGTATTTTGAGTTTGCAAGAACGCTTTAGGCCAAAACTGTTTATTCGTAAAGATCCGTATGGCCGCTTTTTCTCTGTATTAATATATTTGCCGAAAGATCGTTTCAACACCGAAATACGCACGCGCATTGAAGACATGTTGATGTTGGCTTTGCACGGCGATCGTATTGATAAAGCCATTAAAATTGGCGATTCGCCACTGGCACAGTTGCATCTATTGATTCGCCACGATAACAGTAAAAGCACTGATTACAATCTAGAAGCTTTGGAAGCTGAGCTGGCGCAGATTATTCGGAATTGGAAAGATGAATTCCGTGATGCCTTAATCAATGGCTTCGGTGAGGAGCAGGGCATTGTGCTGGCAGGAAAATATTTGACGGCATTTCCGCAAAGTTATATTGAAACGGTAACTGCTGAGCAAAGTATTGATGATATTCGACTGATTGAAGGCCTTAAAGCAGACCAGACTCTGGCCTTGAATTTATACGAAAAAAACGGTGATTTACGCTTCAAGCTATTCAGCCTTGGTAAGGAAATTGCACTGTCAGATGCATTGCCAATGATGGAAAATCTTGGCATGAAAGTATTAACGGAAAATCCGTATGTACTTAACTTCGGCGACCGAAAAATCATTATCCAAGATTTTGATGTTGAAGCGCAATCGGTTGGCGTGAGCATTGAACATAGTAAGGCGAACTTCGAGAACGCCTTCAGTGCAATGTGGCACGGACAATGTGAAAATGATGGCTTCAATAAGTTAGTGACCTTGGCCGAGCTAAGCTGGCGTCAAGTGTCGATTTTGCGCGCGTATTGCAAATATTTGTTACAAATTGGCATTCCATTTTCACAAACGTATATGGAACAAGCACTGCAAGCATATCCAGCAGTAGCGCGATTGCTCGTTGGGCTTTTTGATGCGCGATTCAACACTGATTTAGTCAGCTCCAATGCCGAATTAGCACCTACCTTAGTTCGCATGGGAGTAGATTCAGCTGAACGTTATATGGCTAACTTTGTTGCCACCTCGCGCGATGATCAAATTGGCGCAGTGACTAAACTGCTCAATAAGCGCTTAGCAAAAGTAGCGAGCCTTGATGAAGACCGGATGCTGCGCTATTTCACTTCGGTGATTACTGCAACATTGCGAACCAGCTATTTTCAGAGCTCTGAGCAAGATTCAAACTTAAAAGATTACGTTAGCTATAAATTTAATCCAAGCATGGTTCCCGATGTGCCAAAGCCAGTGCCATACCGCGAAATCTTTGTGTATTCTCCGTTTGTTGAAGGCGTGCATTTGCGTTTTGGTCCGGTAGCACGCGGTGGTTTGCGTTGGTCTGATCGTCGCGAAGATTTCCGCACCGAAGTGCTTGGCTTAGTTAAAGCGCAGATGGTGAAGAATACGGTTATTGTGCCGGTTGGTTCAAAAGGCGGATTCTTTGTTAAGCGCTCGCCAGTGGGTGGCGATCGTGATGCCATTCAGGCTGAAGGTATTGCGTGCTACAAACGCTTCATCAATGGTTTATTGGACATTACCGATAATCTCATTGATGGCCAAGTTGTACATCCACAACTAGTGGTTCGTCATGACGCAGATGATCCATATTTAGTGGTTGCTGCAGATAAAGGCACGGCTACGTTCTCTGACATTGCTAATGGCATTTCCGAGCAACATAGCTATTGGTTAGGCGATGCGTTCGCATCTGGTGGCTCGGTTGGTTACGACCACAAAGGCATGGGCATCACCGCGAAAGGCGCTTGGGAATCGGTTAAACGGCATTTCCGTGCCATGAACCGCAATAGCCAAACAGAAGACTTCAGTTGTGTAGGCATTGGCGATATGTCGGGCGATGTGTTTGGCAATGGCATGTTACTTTCTAAACATATTCGATTAGTGGCCGCATTCGATCACCGACACATATTCCTTGATCCAAACCCCAATGCCGCACAAAGTTTTGCTGAGCGCGAGCGTATGTTTGCTTTGCCACGTTCAAGCTGGGACGATTACGAGCGCAGCCTCATATCACAAGGTGGCGGAATTTACCCGCGTTCGGCTAAGATTATTGAGTTAACTCCGGAAGTTAAACTCGCATTGTCGATAGATACTGAGGCAACCGAGCTAAATCCTAATGAACTGATGAATGCCATTCTAAAAGCACCGGTTGATTTACTTTGGAATGGAGGGATTGGTACCTATGTTAAATCGTTGGCTGAAAGCCATTTAGAATGTGGCGATCGTGCCAATAATGCCTTGCGTGTAAATGGCAGTGAACTTCGCTGTAAAGTGGTTGGCGAAGGTGGCAACTTAGGGATGACCCAGCGAGGCCGCATTGAAGCAGCCTTTAATGGAGTGTTACTAAATACCGATTTCATCGATAACTCAGCTGGTGTTGATACATCTGATCACGAAGTGAATATCAAAATTTTGCTGAATTCAGTGATGATGGCCGGTGAGTTAAATCTTGAACAACGCAATGCTTTTCTAGCTAGCATGACGGATGAAGTTGGGCAATTGGTGTTGGTGGATAACTATCGCCAAAATCAGGCATTAAGTGTGATGGAAGCGATGAGTGTTGAACGCATGGGTTCGTTCGCGCATTTTATTCAAACACTTGAATCGCAGGGTTTGCTCGATCGCGCCATTGAGTATTTGCCAAGCCATGCTGAACTGCTGGAACGCAAATCCAAAGGCCTTGGCTTAACACGCCCTGAGCTGTCGGTGTTGTTGTCATACGACAAAATCGTTATCTTCAATCAACTGCTCGAGTCGGATGTGCCAGAAGATCCACATTTAAGCCAAGAGTTGCAACGCTATTTCCCCAAGCCGATTCAAGAAAAATATGCTTCGCATATGCAGAATCACCGTTTGCGCCGAGAAATTATTGCAACTTCGGTAACCAATTCTTTGGTTAATCGCATGGGCTCAACGTTCTTGTTACGGATGCAGGAAGATACCGGTGAAACACCCGCGCAAATCGCCAAAGCATACGCCATCATTCGTGAAACCATGCAGGCGCGTTTGCTGTGGGCTGACATTGATGCGCTTGATTATAAAGTTAAGGAAAGCGTTCAAATTCAGGCTTTGATTTCCATTTGGCATTTACAACGCAATCTAACGCGCTGGTTGCTAACACGCCCTGGGCAACTGTTAAATATTGCACAAATGGTTGAACGTTATCAACTGCAGTTTTCAGCGCTTCTGCAAGATATTCCAAACGTATTGACGCAAGCAGATGCGCAGAGTTATGGAGTTGAACATAAGCGATTGCTTGGTTTAGGTTTGTCGGCATCATTGGCACATTTTATGGCGAGTATTCCTTATCTAAATTCTGCGATGGATATTATTGAATTGAGTTTATCGGAGAAACATTCAGTGGCTAATGTGGCGCAAACCCATTTTGCCTTGAGTGATGCGCTGCACATTAATTGGCTAATGGACAATGTTGAAGCACAGCCAGTTGCTAGTAAGTGGCAAGCGCAAGCACGCGGCGTGTTGCGCGATGAGCTTCAATCGCAACAACGGCAATTAGTAAGCACCGTGTTGGCCAGCTCTAAATCAGGCAAGAGCCCTTCTGAGTGGGTGTCGGTGTGGTTGTCGCGCGATGATGCGGCGCTAAAATACACGCTGGGTATGTTGGCAGATATGCGCAGTATGGGCGAAATGGACTTTCCAACTCTGTCAGTTGCCGTTCGGCGATTGGCACAGATTGCATCCATCGGTTCGCGCTAACTTGCATCGCAGAGCACATCGTTTATGATGTGCTTTGTGATGTTTAGGATAAGCCAGTGAATTTATCGACAAGCCCAAAAATCGCATTTGTTGCCAGTAATGCCGACAATGCGCAACACGCGTTGCAGGCATTAGTGGCTTTGTATGGGCAATGTCTGCCTGAGCAAGCAGAGGTTATCTGCGCATTAGGCGGTGATGGCTTTATGCTGAGCACTTTGCATCGCTATGGCGCATTAAACTTGCCAGTGTTTGGAATGAAATTAGGCAGCGTTGGTTTTTTGATGAATCACTACCACCAAGAAAACTTGGTTGAGCGTTTGCGCAATGCAGAGTGCAGTGTATTGAAACCTTTAGAAATGCAAGTGCTCACTGAATCCGGAACACAGCACACCATACTGGCTTATAACGAAGTGTCGTTGCTGCGCCAGACGCGCCAAGCAGCACGTATTGAAGTCGCCTTAAATGGGCAAGTACGCTTAGATGAATTGGTTTGCGACGGAATTCTGGTAGCAACTCCAGCAGGCAGCACCGCTTATAACTTTTCGGCCATGGGCCCAATATTGCCGCTAGGCTCAGCAGTTATTGCTTTAACGCCAATTGCACCCTTCAGGCCGCGCCGTTGGCGTGGTGCTATTTTACGCGCCGATACGCAAGTAAAACTGCGAGTATTAGACCCTTACAAACGACCAGTGAGTGTTACAGCTGATTCACATGAAGTGCGCGATGTCACCGAAGTAAATATTCGTGAAGACAATAAAAACACCGTAACGCTATTGTTCGATCCACAGCATAATCTTGATGATCGTATTCTAAACGAACAATTCATCACCTAATCTCAGCAAATGAGAATATCCGTGCTTATACTGAAACTATGACAGGCCAAGCCACTTCGCATACCGAACAATCCCATGCACAATTGGTGGTAGCTATTACTGCACGTGCTTTATTTCATCTTGAAGACGGCCATCAGCTCTTTGAAGAGCAGGGCATTGACGCGTATGCCTTGTATCAGCGTGAGCGCGAAAATGAACTGCTAGAGCCCGGCATTGCGTTCCCATTGGTTAAAAAATTATTGGCATTAAATGAAGGCTCAGATGCCAACTCGCCACGTGTTGAAGTTATTTTGCTGTCACGTAACTCATCGGATACCGGCTTACGTATTTTCAATTCCATCGAGCATTTCGGCCTGAAAATTACTCGCGCGGTTTTCACCAGTGGCGCCGAAGTGTATCCATACATTAATCCATTCGGTGCACATTTGTTCTTGTCGGCCAATCCCGATTCGGTACGCGCTGCGCTTGAGCATGGCGTTGCCGCAGCCACCATTTTGCCGGCTTTGGCCTCTGTGCAAATGCATACTGAACTACGCATCGCCTTTGACGGTGATGCAGTTATTTTTGGCGATGAATCCGAGCGTGTTTCGAAAGAGGGCGGCTTGGCAGCATTTCATGCCAATGAAGTAAAGAATGCACATAAGCCTTTAAATGGCGGGCCATTCAAAGGCTTTTTATCGGCTTTACATAATCTACAAGAAAGTTTTCCGGCATTGCACAGCCCGATTCGAACTGCCTTAGTAACTGCCCGTTCAGCGCCTGCGCATAAGCGCGTTATTTTAACCCTGCGTGAGTGGGGCGTTCGCTTGGATGAATCCTTATTTTTAGGTGGCCGCGATAAAGGCCCGTTCTTAGAAGCATTCGGTGCCGATTTATTCTTCGATGACTCAACGCACAACATTGACAACGCCCGCCAGCATGTAGCGGCTGGGCATGTGCCACACGGTGTGTCGAACGAGAATTAAGCGCTAAATCATAGGCATAACAGGTATTTTTACTTGATGTAAAATATTTAGCAACAATCTTATAAAAACGGTTAATATTATTAACGCATAGCTTTAAAAAACAAAATAGCTAGCTCACATGAATCATGCAATCAAGCACATAACTCACCATAAAGAGGGAATGACCATGACAAAATTACTAAAACCGACATTGCTGACATTAAGTGTTGCGCTGGCCTTAACGGCTTGCGGCAAGAAAGAAGACGCTGCGCCTGCTGTTGTTGAACAAGCCGCGGCGCCTGTATCGACTGCGCTGGAAGGCGAGCTGTCCATTATTGCTTGGCCTGGCTATATTGAGCGCGGTGAAACTGATAAAAATTACGATTGGGTAAGTGGCTTTGAAAAAGACACCGGTTGCAAAGTCAATGTGAAAACGGCTGGCAATTCCGATGAAATGGTAGCGCTGATGAATCAAGGCGGCTACGACTTAGTCACCGCGTCTGGCGATGCCTCCTTGCGTTTGATTGCTGGCGGAAAAGTGCAGGCCATCGATATCACCCGCATTCCGTCTTATGGTTCTGTTGATGCGCGTTTGCAAGATGCCGCATGGCATAGTGTAGATGGCAAACATTATGGTGTGCCATACCAATGGGGGCCGAACGTGTTGATGTATAACACCAATGCCTTCAAAACTGCACCAACCAGCTGGTCAGTAGTGTTCGAAGAACAGAAGCTCTCTGACGGAAAATCCAATAAAGGCCGTGTGCAAGCATTTGACGGCCCAATTTACATCGCTGATGCAGCCTTGTACTTAAAAGCCAAACAGCCTGAACTCGGTATTACCGATCCGTATGCTTTGAATGAAAAGCAATATGCCGCAGCGATTGGCTTGTTGAAAGCCCAAAAAGCCATGGTGCATCGTTATTGGCATGATGCCACCGTGCAAATGAGTGATTTTAAAAACGAAGGTGTGGTTGCTTCAGGTTCATGGCCATATCAAGTGAATGCTTTGCAATTGGAAAAACAACCGATTGCTTCGGTGATTCCAGCGGAAGGTGCCACCGGCTGGGCCGATACCACTATGTTGCATAGCGAAGCCAAACATCCAAACTGTGCCTATGCGTGGATGGAATGGTCAGTTAGCCCGAAAGTGCAAGGTGATGTGGCGTCTTGGTTTGGTTCGCTGCCTGCAGTGCCGAAGGCCTGCGAAAACAACGCTCTGCTTGGTGCAGAAGGTTGCAAAACCAATGGCATGGATAACTTCGATAAAATCTATTTCTGGCGCACACCTGAAGCAAAATGTACCGATGCAGCTGGCTGTGTGCCTTACAGTCGCTGGACCCAGGATTACATCGCGATCATGGGTAGCTAATTAGATGTTTTGTTCAACGAGGGGAGCGATCCCCTCGTTTTTTTTATTGGGAAATAAGCCATTACCATGACAGTTGCTGTTGAGTTCGACCAAGTTTCGCGCCTGTATGGCGACGTGCGTGCAGTGGACAATGTATCTTTGTCAATTCCCGATGGAGAATTCTTTTCCTTATTGGGGCCGTCTGGCTCAGGTAAAACCACGTGCTTGCGGTTGATTGCCGGTTTTGAACAGCCAAGCAGCGGTACGATAAAAATTCATGGCGCGTTAGCCTCTGGCTTGCCACCCTATTTACGCGATGTGAATACCGTGTTTCAAGATTACGCCTTATTTCCGCATATGAATGTGTTAGAAAACATTGAATACGGATTGATGGTGAAAGGTGTTGGTAAGTCTGAGCGTCGAAGCCGTGCCCAAGAAGCCTTAGCTTCGGTGGCTTTGCCTGAAATGAGCCAACGCAAACCATCGCAGCTTTCCGGTGGCCAAAGACAACGCATTGCTTTAGCGCGCGCCATTGTTAACCGCCCGAAAGTTTTATTGTTAGATGAGCCGCTGGGCGCCTTAGATTTAAAACTGCGCGAACAAATGCAAGCCGAATTAAAAACGCTGCAGAAAAAACTCGGTATTACGTTTGTGTTTGTTACTCACGATCAAGGCGAAGCGTTGTCTATGTCTGATCGCGTGGCAGTATTCAACAAAGGAAAAATTGAGCAAGTCGGTAGCCCGGCTAATTTGTACAACAAACCTGAAACCATGTTTGTGGCTAATTTTGTTGGTTCATCAAACATATTCAATGCTGAAATTGGTTTGCGACTGCTTGGTGAAAAGCAGGCGTTTTCAGTGCGTCCTGAAAATATCGCGATTAACCAAAATCTGAGGGACTGTATTTCAATCAGCGGCGCAGTTCAAGACGTGCAATACCACGGCGCAAGTAGTCGTGTTGAAATCATTACAACGGATGGCCTAGAACTTTCTGCCGTGCTATCCAATAGCATGCTTCAAACAAGCGGTATGCCGAACGTTGGTGAAAATGTGCAGTTATCGTGGCCCAAATCGGCCATTGTGCATTTGCGTGATTAAGCCATGAGCCCAAACGCGCTGTATTTGCAAACGCCGCTCAGAGGTTTATCGAACTTCTTATTTCGGCATAGTAAAGTGCTGTTGGCGGTATTGTTAGGGCCACCGTTATTATGGTTTTTGGTGATTTATCTTGGTTCGTTGTTGGCCTTGTTGTGGCAGGGGTTTTACAGCTTCGATGATTACTCGATGACCATTTTGCCGAAATTAACCGTTGATAATTATCTGAAAATATTTGCACATGCTAATTTCGATATTATCTTGCGCACTTTGGCAATGGCTTGCGCGGTAACCATTGCATCCGCTCTGATTGCCTTTCCAATTGCCTACTACATGGCGGTACATGCAGGCAAAGCGGAGAAAGGTTTTTTCTACATCGGCGTGATGCTGCCGATGTGGGCCAGTTATATTGTTAAAGCCTACAGCTGGACGGTGATTCTAGCCAAAGGCGGCATTGTGTATTGGGTGCTCAACAAACTCAATCTGGTTCACGTTTTGGAAAGCTTTTTGAGCTTGCCGTATGTGGGTGGCTCAACTTTATCAACCTCTCACTTCGGTCGGTTTCTGGTGTTCACCTATATCTGGTTGCCGTTTATGATTTTGCCGATTCAAGCGGCCATTGAACGGGTGCCGCAGAACTTGATGCAAGCCTCGATGGATTTGGGTGCTAATGCCGCAAAAAGTTTTCGTTACGTGCTGTTACCCTTGGCGTTTCCGGGTATTGTGGCTGGCTCAATATTCACCTTTTCACTTACCCTTGGCGATTACATCATTCCAACCCTGATTGGCCCAGCTGGATTGTTTATCGGGAATTTCGTGTACGTGCAACAAGGCGCGGCTGGTAATATTCCGTTAGCAGCAGCCTTCACGGTGGTTCCGATTGTGTTGATTGCTGTGTATTTGATGTTAGCTAAGCGGCTAGGGGCTTTTAATGCGCTCTAATACGCAAACACCTTGGCTGCTTAAAAGCGCTGCGTGGCTGGGTTTGGCATTTATGCATTTCCCCATTCTGGTGATTGCTATGTATGCCTTTAACACCGAAACCAGTTCATTTAGTTTTCCATTACAGGGCTTTACCTTGGAGTGGTTTGCTAAAACCTTTGCGCGCGAAGATGTGCGCGAAGCAGCGTGGCTTTCCACTAAAATTGCCGTGCAAGCTACCTTGCTTGCAATGTTGCTCGGCACCATGGCGTCGGCGGCTTTATACCGCGCCAGTTTTTTCGGCAAGGAAACCATCACCTTATTATTTATCTTGCCGATAGCCTTGCCCGGCATCGTCACCGGTATTGCGTTGCTTTCAGCGTATAAATTAGCAGGCATAGAATCTGGCATGTTAACGATTGTGACTGGCCATGCCACGTTCTGCATTGTAGTGGTTTATAACAATGTGATTGCACGCTTTCGGCGCACCTCTAGCTCGATGCTAGAAGCCTCGATGGATTTAGGTGCTGATGGTTTTCAGACCTTTCGCTATGTGATTTTGCCAAATATTGCTACTGCCTTATTAGCGGGCGGCATGCTGGCTTTTGCACTCAGCTTCGATGAAATTATAGTGACCACGTTCACCGCCGGCAGCGAGCGTACCTTGCCAATTTGGCTGCTCAATCAATTATCAAAACCTCGCGATACACCAATCACCAATGTGGTGGCATTGATGGTGATGCTCATTACCATGTTGCCGATTTTAGGCGCGTATTATTTAACCAAAGACACCGATTCCGTGGCCGGAGCGGGCAAGTAAACAGGAGAAACCCATGCAAACACAAATGCTGATTAATGGTCAATTAGAAGCAGGCCAAGGCGAACTCTTTTCAGTGTTCAATCCAGCCACTGGAGAAGTGCTGGTGCAAATTCCAGAAGCCAGCGCCGCGCAGGTATTCAAAGCGGTAAAAAGTGCTGATAAAGCATTAGCCTCATGGGGCAAACAAACGCCGAAAGATCGCGCAACGGTCTTATTACAAATCGCCGATAGGGTTGAACAACATGGTGAAGAATTGGCACGCTTGGAATCATTGAATTGTGGCAAGCCGTATAGCGCTGCACTCAACGATGAAATTCCGGCCATTGCCGATGTATTCCGCTTCTTCGCCGGTGCTGCGCGTTGCTTAAACGGTTCTGCAGCCGCTGAATATTTACCTGGCCACACCTCAATGATTCGCCGCGATCCGATTGGTGTTATTGCATCCATTGCGCCATGGAATTATCCGTTAATGATGGCGGCATGGAAAATGGCACCAGCCTTAGCAGCGGGAAATTGCTTGGTGCTCAAGCCATCTGAAATTACGCCACTCACTTCCTTGCGCTTTTTTGAATTGATTGCCGATATTGTGCCCGCTGGTGTGATTAATATTGTCTTTGGCCGGGGCCAGACTGTTGGCGAGCCATTGGTGAATGCGCCAGAGGTACGAATGATTTCGCTAACCGGTTCAATAGCCACCGGCCAGAAGATGCTGGAAGTGGCGGCGCGCACTTTGAAGCGTACGCATTTGGAATTGGGCGGCAAAGCGCCTGTGATTATTTTTGATGATGCCGATATTCAAAGCGCGGTGGAAGGTATTCGAACATTTGGTTATTACAATGCTGGCCAAGATTGTACAGCAGCTTGCCGTATTTACGTGCAAGACAATGCCTATGAAAACTTTGTCGCTGATTTAAGCTCTGCTGTATCGACCATTCAAACGGGCACGCAAGATGAAGACGGTGTTGAAATGGGCCCGTTGGTTAGCCATGCGCATCAGCAGAGAGTTGTGGATTTTATCGGCCGTTGCCGCGCTGAAAAACATTTAGAAATCACCACCGGCGGAACAACGGGCGAGGGCACAGGCTTTTTCTACCAACCCACTGTTATTGCTGGTGCCATGCAAGCGGATGAAATTGTGCAGAAGGAAGTATTCGGGCCGGTAGTTTCGGTCACACGCTTTTACGATGTTGATCAAGCCATTCAATTCGCTAACGACAGCGATTACGGCTTAGCTTCATCGGTATGGACTTCCGATATTAGCAAAGCCATGCGAGTAAGCTCTGAGCTGCAATACGGCTGCACCTGGGTCAATACGCATTTTATGCTGTGCAGCGAAATGCCACACGGCGGGTCAAAGAAATCGGGCTATGGTAAAGATATGTCGATGTACGGATTAGAGGATTACACATCCATTCGTCACATCATGATTAAACATTGATTGTAGGGGCATGGCATGCCGTGCCCATATCAACGACAACTGGTTTGCACAATCTGCGTAAAACGCGCCAGCTCTGATTTCAAAAAAGCTGAATTACTGCTAGATGAATGCCTGACGTCCAACTCGGCTTGCTTTTCTTTATCGCGCCAACGCTGGCAAAGTGCTTTGCCTTCATAGCGTACACAGGAATCTTCCACCCATCGGCACGAATTGCTACGCGTTTGATAGCCTAAAACCCAAAGTGGTACACAGCGAGGTTTTGGGTCGTAATATTCAGCATCACGCTGTTTGCCGTCAAAATCTGTGCAGCGATACAACTTGGGCAGTGGACTTGGCGGCGCCATAATTTGAATTGGTGCAGAAGGATAATTCGATTGTGCGTTAGGGAGTGGGCTAGTTACTTTGGTAACGGCGGCATCCTTGGGCTTTTGCATGTTCAAGGTTTCTTGCTTGCTGGAACTTGCGCAAGGCACGTCTTGCAAGCTGACTTTGCCTTTGCCATCAACACAACGAAACACGGTTAGTTTGCTATTATCAATGGGCGTTACCGCACTTAAGTTGACAACGTATAGCATTGCCAGAAAGAATGTAAGCAAGGTAAGTGCTTGGCTTTTCGATGTGTGCATAGTCGTAATTTACTCTTAAATAAACATCGCGTCATCATGCAGAAATATGGGTTGCCCAATCTTGCAAGGCCCGCAATACCTCGATGTGTTCGGGATTGTCATTTTTTAATGTTTCGCATAGCGCCAAATATGCCTTCACAGTGTCTGGGCTTAAGCGTTGAACTTTATGTTTTTGCCACAGCGCTCGTTCGTCTGTATTCAGGGTTTCCGGCCAGTTGCGTGCTTTGTAGCGGAAATACAGCTCGCTCAAACGCGCATCATTGAATGCAAGCTCAGCCTGGCCTTTGCTGCTGCGTGCTTTGCTGAATTTTGTTTTATCTGCTTTATCGAAAAAGCCTGAATACAGCGCACCATCGGGGTCGCTGTTGTCGAACTCACGGTGTTTAGCAAACACCTTAGCAAGTTTCTGCATAATGATTTCAGATGCAGCATTGAGCTGCGCATGTATTTCCTTGGCTTGTGTCAGATCAATGTTCAAGCGTGTAAAATCCGGCTTCAAAGCCAGTGTTTTGGCATCGCCTGTGGTAAATATAATCGGGCAGCGGTTGTGGTGGATTTCTTTCAAACCAATTCGCACTTCGCCTTCTGGCATTTGGCTGAATTTGGTAAAAATATTTTTTTCAATCTGCTCCACACTGTAATCAATCAGTTTCAAAGCTTCCGGCCGTAGCTCAACTACGATGGTACGGGTTTTGATTAACGGATGTGGCATCAGCGGTAGCATTAATCCTACGCAGGCCTGTGCGGCTGGAAATTGTCCGGAAACATGCAAAATACGCTGGTTTTTATGCACCGCCAGTTTGCCGGCAACCACGTTTTTATCGCGCAAATCCAAACAATGTTGCCAAAGCTCCGGCGCGCCCGCTTTAACAATGCGAGCCATATTGATTAAACTTCGCACATCTGAAAGTGCTTCATGGGCATTGCCTTCAAAGGCATTATTGGCTTTGGCCAGATGCTCAAGCTTAAAGCTAGGCATGCCATCTTCGCGCAATGGCCAGTGCATGGAATCAGGTTTCAGTGCATACATCATGCGCATCACATCGAGTAAATCCCAGCGTGAATTGCCACCTGCATATTCGCGTTCGTAGGCATCATAAAAATTGCGATACAACCCAAAGCGAATGAATTCATCGTCGAAACGAATGGAGTTATAACCTAAGGCGCAGGTGTTAGTTTGCTTGAATTGCTCATGCAATTGAGCCATAAAATCGGCTTCACACATGCCATGTAGTTTGGCGAATTGTGGTGTGATGCAAGTTATCAATGCAGCTTCTGGTTCTGGCAAGAAATCATCTGCGGGCTGGCAAAATAGGGAGAGTGGTGTGTCAATTGGGTTTAGGTTTTCATCGGTACGAATACCGGCAAATTGCGAAATTCGCGTTGTTCGGCAATCGCGTCCGAAGGTTTCTAAGTCGTACCAAAGAAAAGTGTTAGGCATGCAGTGGCTCAAGTTGTTGCTGGATTAGCTCTGATGCTAAGCCAAAATCGATATCATTAATATCGGATTTTCCTTCAGTTAGCGTCTGTAAAATCTGACGTTGAATTTTTCCACGTACAAATGCAGTAGCATAGCCAACACGCTGAAAACTAACCATTGAGTAACGCGGTACAAAGCGCTCTGGATGCAATTCAGCAAGTTTTCGTTCAAGTATTCGTTGTAATAAGAATTGCTCATCATCCACTTTGTCGCGCATTTCCACATAGTTTTCTAATGCCATTGCTTGAATGGCCGCAGCATTTTGCATTCGTTGCGATTCAAATTCAGCGAACACAGCTGCCCAGTTTTCATGATGATCGAGTGCTTCAACCAATGCCAAACAATCTTCAAATGCGCAATTCATACCTTGGCCATGGAAGGGAACCATCGCGTGCGCCGCATCACCCAATAACACAACACTATCTTGGTAATGCCAAGTATTCAGATACAAGGTAGACAGAGAGCTTTCTGGGTTACTAGCCCAATCATTATCGAAGTCTTCTACTAAGTTCAACGCATCTGGGAAATACTGCTCAAAAAATAGTCTAGCTGAAGCCGCAGATTGAATTTTCTCAAAGCTGACATCGCCCTGTGCTGGCAGAAATAAAGTGACTGTAAAACTTTTTTCAGTATTCGGCAAAGCAATGCACATAAATCGGCCACGTGGCCAAATGTGTAAAGCATAGGCATCCATTTTAAAGCTAGCATCTTGGCCAGGTGCAATTTCCAGTTCGCGGTAATTATGCCCCAAAGATTCAATTCTCTCTTGAATCAAACCTTGCTGAACCAAGGCGTAGCGCACTGACGAGCCAGCGCCATCGGTGCCTAGCAATTGCTCATAGTGTTCTGAACATTGCAGGCCATTGTGGGTGTAATGGAATGTTTTGTTTGCAACATCAAGTTGATCTATTTTGGCATCGAATTGAATGTTCACGCCTTGTTGTTCAGCCGCTTCAATCAGCGCTAAATTCAAGCGGCCACGATGCACCGACCAAATCACTTCGGAATCATCTTTGCCATAGCGTAAGAAGTGATTGTTGCCTTCCATGTCATGTACCATACGGCCGCGCATCATCACCACCTGCGGCATAATTTCATCGTCTAAGCCCGCTTGTTGCAGCGCATACAAGCCGCGATAAGCCAGTGCTAAGTTAATTGAGCGACCACCTTCCATGCCAGATTTTCTTGGGTCAGCGCGCTTTTCGAATACCTTAACGCGATGACCTTTTTGCACCAATAATATTGCTAATAATGCTCCCGCTAAGCCTGCGCCAACAATGTGTATGTTCTGTTGTTTCATACAAGTTTTGCCCATTGCTTAATGCGATTCACAACTTGGTAACAATCGCTAAAACTGTTGTAAAGCGGTGTGGGCGATAAGCGAATAACATCTGGTTCACGCCAGTCACCAATGATGTGGTTGTGCATCAGATGCTCGAATAGATCTCGGCCTTGCTCACGGCCGGCTAACACTTGCAAAGACAACTGACAGCCGCGCTGTTCAGGTGCTTTTGGAGTAAGGCTGCGAATTACCGAACTCAACTCCTGCTCAATCAAGGCTTCAAGATAGGCGGTGAGTTGTGTTGATTTTGCACGTAGATTTTCTAAGCCCGCTGCTTGAAAAATTTCCAAGGATGCACGCAGTGGTGCCATGGCAAATATGGGCGGATTACTAAGTTGCCAGCCATCTGCACCTGCAGCGGCTTTGAATTGGGCTGCCATTTTAAAACGTGAATCTTGCTGGTTGCCCCACCAGCCATGAAAGCGCGGTAACTCAGCTTCTGCATGGCGTTCGTGCACAAACGCACCGGCTATAGAGCCTGGCCCGGAGTTTAGGTATTTATAGCTACACCAAGCGGCAAAATCAGCGCCGCTAGCATGCAATTGCAGTGGCATATTGCCCACAGCATGTGCTAAATCGAAGCCAACTTTGCAACCATAAAAATGCCCGAGTTCGGTAATCGCTTGCAAGTCAAAAGCTTGCCCGGTTCGGTATTGAACACCTGGCCATAGAATCAGTGCCACGCGATTGCCATGTATTTTCATGGCATTTTCCAAGGCATGTTCATCGATTAAGCCAGTTGATTCATCAGCTGAGATTTCGATTAAACATTCTGCCGGATCAAAACCATGGAAACGTATTTGCGACTCCACAGCGTAGCGATCAGAAGGGAATGCGCCTTGTTCAATGATAATAGCCGGGCGTTTTGCACTTGGTTGATAAAAGCTCACCATCAACAAATGCAAATTAACCGTTAACGAATTCATTGCCACCACTTCAATAGGCTTTGCACCCACACATTCAGCGAGCAGATCGCGCAACTCAGCGTGATACGGCATCCACGGATGCTTGGCATGAAAATGCCCTTCAACGCCAAAGGCAGCCCAATCATCTAGTTCCTGAGTAATGGCTGCGCGTGTTGATTTTGGCTGCAAGCCTAGCGAGTTTCCGCAAAAATACAACTGCAGAACACCGTTAATTTCCGGAATATGGAATTCATTTCGGAAGTGTGTCAAAGCATCTTGTTCATCAAGCTGTTTGGCATATTGTTCGGAAAAAAGTGCACTCATAATTTAAAATGCCTTGCTTTTAGTCCAAGCCAATCCAGCGCTGTGTGGTGGAAAAGCTGTTGCTCATCTTGTTCGCTTAAGCCTTGCGCCAAAATGCCGGAGCCTGGTTTTTGTTCGCCCAAAGGAAACGGATAATCGGTGCCGAGCATTACCCGACTAATACCTACTGTATCAATCAGGTATTTCAACGCGCGATCATCGTGTACACAGGAATCAAAATACAATTTTGAAAAGTAGTCGCGCGGATTATGTGGGTTGTCGATCGCCACTAAATCCGGACGCATATTAAAGCCATGCTCAATACGGCCGATGGTGTAGGGGAATGAACCGCCGCCATGCGCAAAGGCAATTTTCAATTTTGGAAATTGCTCCAGCACGCCGCCAAAAATAAGTGCGCACGCCGCCCGCGATTGTTCGGCTGGCATACCCACTAACCACGGCATCCAGTATTTCGGCATTTCCTCGGTGCCAAGCATGTCCCAAGGGTGCACTAATATCGCTGCGCCAAGATCTTGTGCTGCTTCAAAAAATGGCCTTAATTCTTCAGCATCTAGGTTCCAGTCGTTGATGTGCGAACCAATCTGCACACCGCGCAGATTGAGTTGATCCATGCAGCGCTCTAACTCTTGAATGGCCAAGCGCGGTGATTGCAGCGGCACAGTGCCAATGCCGGCATAATGCTTCGGAAAGGTGCGGCAGGTTTCTGCCATATGATCATTCAAACTTTGATGCAATTCTAGCGCATGATGCGGCTTTGCCCAATAACTGAACATTACCGGCACTGTGCTGATAACCTGTACTTGGATGTCGAAACGCGCGTAGTCATCAATGCGCATCTGCGCATCCCATGTTTTCGCCCATATTTCGCGGAAGAATTTTCCATCTTTATAAATACGGTGGCTTCCATCCTCACCATGATGAATTACAGGAAAGCGTTTATCACCAAACTTCGTGGCTAAATCAGGCCAATCGCGTGGCATGTAATGCGCATGAGTATCGATTTTAAGCATAGATTTCATCATTAATTGTTGAGGTAGTTTGCTATTGCGAAGTAAACAGGTATACCTATTGCCAAATTAAATGGAAACGTAAAGCCTAGTGACGCAGTTATACATCGGCCTACATTTGCTTCAGGTAAAGATGCACGAATAGAAGCGGGCGCCGCAATATAAGAGGCGCTTGCCGCCATGGTGCCGAACACTGCGGAGGTTGATGCATTCATGCCAATCCAATGGCCTACTAGCACCCCAAGTGTGCCATGCAGAAGCGGAACAATGATAGCGAAAATACTTAAACGAAATGCTTCCCGACCAACAGCCCGTAATTGACCGGCAGCCAGTATGCCCATATCGAGCATGAACAACATCAACGTGCCTTGGAATAGTTGGAAATACATGGCATCTACTTTTGCCAGCCCATCTTTAGTGCTCAGAGCGCCTATGGCTAGTCCGCCTAAAAGTAATATTGCGGTTTTACCTGTCACCACTTCACGGATATCGTGCCATCGAACTCCTTTAGTGCCTTTAGCCAATGCCAAGCCAATAAGTATGGCAGGAATTTCCATAGCAACAACTAACGCAACAAGAACAGAATCTGCAGGTTGTCCGCTACGTTCACTAAATTGTTGTGCTGCAATAAAAGTAACCGCAGAAACTGAGCCGAAATGTGCCGCAATAGCTGCAGCATCAATCCGCTTATCGCGTAGCCAGGCTTTGGCCAGAAAGTAGGCGCTAACAGCAGTGGCCATTCCTAAAATCAGAGTTGCCATGATGAACAAGGCTAAGTTGTCTGGAGCATCATTACGTAAGGCTACACCACCTTTTAAGCCAATTGCCAATAGTAAAAAAATAGACAAATAGCTTTGTATGGCAGCTGGGATTTCTAGATCGCTTCGCAGACTGCGGGCAATAACTCCTAGTGCGAATGCCAATACCACGGGGGACAACAGATTAGCGGCGAGCAACTCAGTTGAGAACATTTAAACCTCAAGATTCGTAGTGTGCATATTTTTCAGGAAGCGCGTGTACCACGCCACAATTATTACAGGTTCTTAGGGTCTTTGAAGAATAAAATGTAGCAAACACGCCAGAAAATTGGGTTTCGATATTATCTAGATGGAAAAATTGTTCATACAGCTTTTCGTTACAATTTTCACAAAACCACATCAATGCATCTTGTTCATTTGGCAAACGCTTACGTTCAATCACCAGCCCGATTGAATCTAGCATGCGTTGCGGCGAGTGCGCTATGTGTGGTGGTAAGTAAAACATTTCGCCGGCTTTGATCGGCACATCATGCACATTTCCATTAACTTGAAGCTTCAGCAGCATTTCACCTTCAAGCTGATAGAACCATTCAGGGCCGTCTTCGAAGTGATAATCGGTGCGGGCATTGGGGCCACCAACCACCATCACAATGAAGTCGTCATCAATGATGCACTTATTACCTACTGGCGGCTTTAATAAATGCCGGTGTTCATCAATCCATTTCTGTAGATTAAAAGCATTTAGCAACATGCTGATGCATCCTTGAATGCCGCAATGCATTTAAGTTCAATGGCGATTTGCGTAGGCAGAGCGGTTATACCTAATGTCGTTCGGCACGGTGCAGCCGATGCATCTGGAAAATATTCAGCCCAAATTTTATTATAGGCAGCAAAGTCATTACGCATATCGGTTAGGTATACGGTAACATCGACAAGATCTTGTAACTCTAACTCAGACGTGTTTAATACCGCTTTAACATTGGCAAAAACTGAATGGCATTGTGCGCTGATGTCATAACCTATTAATTCGCCAACGGGGTTATAGTGGTTGCCAGGAATAGAGTTATCGCTGGCTAAACGCGGCCCGATGCCAGACATAAACAATAAATTACCGAACAGACGTGCATGTGGATATGAGCCCACTGCTTTAGGCGCATTGGCTGATTCAATTGAGTTATTCATTAGTGCGCTCAATGCAGGACGCGATAGCTTTTTTATAGCCTAAAGAAACATCAACGAGTCGGCCTATGCCTTCGTTGAGGGCGCGAATTTTTCCGTCATTCAATGCATAAATCCACGCATGCACTTGAATAGGCTGGCCACGTTGCCATGCATCAAGCAAGATTGTGCTTTGGCAAACATTGAGTGCTTGCTCAATCACATTCAACTCACAAAGTAACGCGGATTGTTGACTATGGCTAAGTGTTGATAAATTCAGTTGATGTTTATCCTGCACGTCAGCAACATGTCGCAGCCAATTGTCAGCTAAACCAATGCGCTGTCCATCAAGTGTGGCTTGAATACCGCCGCAGCCATAATGGCCGCAAACAATGATATGCTCAACTTTTAATAAATCAACGGCATACTGAATGCTACTCAGACAGTTAAGATCTGTATGCACCACCACGTTGGCAATGTTTCTGTGCACAAATACTTCGCCGGGCTGCATTCCAGTTATTTGATTGGCCGGAACGCGCGAATCTGAGCAGCCAATCCATAAGTATTTCGGCGATTGAATTTGTTCCAAACGTGAAAAGAAATTTGGGTCTTCGGCCAAAACTTGTGCAGCCCATACTTTATTTTGGTCGAGCAAGTGTTTCAGTTTAGGCATATTCAAGCTCCAATCGAAATGGTCTTTGACTCAGTAAAAAACTTCAGCGCTTCCACGCCACCTTCACGGCCGTAACCCGATTGCTTCATGCCGCCAAATGGTGTGCGCAAATCGCGTTGTAGCCAGGTGTTAATCCAGACAATGCCAGTGTCTAATGCCATTGCCATGCGTTGTGCGCGTTGGGTGTTGGTGCTCCAAACCGAAGCAGCCAAGCCGTAGCGCGAATCATTAGCTAAGGCTAAAGCCTCAGCTTCGTTTTCAAATACATGCAGGCTAACCACTGGCCCAAACACTTCTTCTTGGCAGAAACGCGAGTTCATTGGCAAGCCTTCAATCACTGTGGGTGCAATGAACCAACCGCCAGTAAGTTCGCCTGCTAATTGCAAGGATTCTCCGCCGCAAAGAATTTGCCCACCTTCTTGTTTTGCCAAAGCGATGTAGTCGAGGATTTTATCAAAGTGAGCTTTAGACATCACCGGCCCTAAGCGTGTATCGGGATGGCTTGGATCACCAATGATCAGTGCTTGCGCATGCTGCACGAAATCGACTTTGAATTGCGCGTAAATTGATGCGTGTACCAAAATGCGTGAACCACACAAGCAAATTTGGCCGCTGTTCTGGAAGCTCAAGCGCGCGATGTTGGCCGCAAGATTTTGTTTGGGTGCATCATCAAAAACAATGGCTGGGTTTTTGCCGCCCATTTCCAACGTAACTTTCTTGAAGCTTTTGGCGCATTCCAGGGCTATGGCATGGCCAACGCGCGTTGAGCCAGTAAAGCTGATGGCAGATACATTAGGATGCGCAACGATAGAACTTCCCACTGTTTCACCCAAGCCATGCACAATATTCAATACGCCATCTGGGAAGCCGACTGCCATACAGACTTCAGCCAATAATGCAGCCGACATTGGGGTGATTTCACTGGGCTTGGCAATCACGCAATTGCCCGCAGCAAGAGCGGGAGCAATTTTCCAGCTCAATAAATACAGCGGCAAGTTCCACGGGCTAATCACGCCAACAACGCCCAATGGCTGATGCACGGTGTAATTTAATCCTGCTTCTGAATGAAAAGCCTGATCTAGGCTTTGTTGGCAAGCGGCGGCAAAGTAGCGGAAGTTTTCAATTACTCGCGGCATCTCGAAGTCGTGCACGATGGCCAGTGGCTTACCAGTATCTTGCGATTCGCAATGCACAAATTCATCAAAACGCGCGGCAATGCCATCTGCTAATTTATTCAGCCAAAGCGCGCGTTGGCTTGGCTTCAAGCTTGACCAAGCTGGAAAGGCTAGTTGTGCAGCAGATACCGCATCATCAATATCTTGCACATGTCCAGCAGGGCAGTGTGCGTACGCACAGCCTGTGGCGGGGTTATATACCGACAGTAAATCTTGGCTGTGTGATGGCTTGAATTGACCCGCAATAAATTGTTTGATTGTCATCAGCGCTTATCCCCAAAACACCTATAGGATAACGCATTCGCTGAACCAGAAACAGCTTACAGCGATTTCGTACGCCCGCCATCCACT
This sequence comes from Arenimonas sp., assembly GCA_031428155.1. GTDB lineage: Bacteria > Pseudomonadota > Gammaproteobacteria > Xanthomonadales > Xanthomonadaceae > Arenimonas. The sequence goes on from JANPOU010000004.1 coordinate 162,124, forward strand.
GGCAAATTGATGCCATTGATATATCCCGATAAGGGTTGGCATAAAAACGCTACTGCATGTGCAATTTCATGTGCTTGTGCAAAGCGTTTCGCTGGCACGCTGGCAAGCATTGTGTCCGCTATGGTTTGTATCGATTGCCCTGAACTTGCAGCACGTTCGTTTAGAATTTGATCCAAGCGCTGAGTTTGCGTATAGCCGGGCAAAACATTGTTAACGGTAATGCCATCTCCACCAAGTTCTGAGGCCAAAGTTTTGGCCCAGCTAGCCATCGCGCCACGAATAGTATTAGATACGCCAAGCATAGCGATGGGTTCTTTCACCGAGGTTGAGATGATATTAACAATGCGACCCCATTGCTGATTTTGCATGTTTGGCAGCACGGCCTGCAGCAAAGTTTGGCCAGCTAAAACATGCTGAGTAAATACCGCCAGCAAGGTATCGGCATTGGCTTTTTGCAAAGCACCGCCGGCTGGGCCAGCGCTGTTGTTAATTAAGATATCGAATCCTGTAGAGCGTATACCTGGCAACACAGAATCTAACTGCGAAACATCGGCAACAATAATGCTATGTTGCTGCGTGCCAGACTTCGGCAATGCTTGCAATGCATTTAGCAGCATGGGTTCGCGGCGCGCTAATAAAGTGACGTTCGCGCCTTGCTCTGCCAGCGCCATCGCACAGGCCAAGCCAATGCCTTCAGAAGCACCACAAACTAATGCGTTTTTACCGAGCAAAGCTTGCATTAGTGTTTTGGCCCAATGGTTCGAAGCATTTGTGGCAGTAACTCTTCTTCGCTATTGCCATGTGGTGGTTCAAGTTCTTCCATCCACAGACCCATTTCATCGGCATCGTCTTCATCCATACCGTCGAACGAGCGGAAATCGGCATCCATTAGCACCGCACGGGCAATGTCTTCATTCTCATAGGTTAGGTGCTCGCCTTTGCTATCAAACACAATGGCAATGCCGTTTTCAGTGGTTTGCAAGCGCGCCCAGACCAATAAATGCTCTGGCCTTGCTAACCACCATTGCTCAGAAACCACCACGTATTCGTGTTCATCCAGATTATCTTCGTCTTCTATCATGATTAGCTCTTCGACATTATGAAACAAAATACGGTGGCGATTAAGGCCAGCAATGTAATCCAACCAAAAAAACCAGACAGGTTACCAAATTGGTTCAAGGTTTTAGCTTCAGGAAACGCTTTTGGCCCGAAACGCATCAACCACCAACCATAAGGAATACCACCGCGTTCAGTGCCGGGCGTAAAGGCTAGTTTACGATCAAGGTGCTCGCGATATGCCAAGATACGCATACCTAAATGCGCTGGCAATGCTGAACCAAAAATACCCAAGGCTGCAAATAATAAGCCAATCCACATTAGTATGTGGCCAAGCCAGGCGCGCGCGGGTATGGGATTGCATCGCGAATATTTTGCAAGCCGCACACATACACCACCAAACGTTCGAAACCTAAGCCAAAGCCTGCGTGTGGCACTGAGCCATAACGGCGGAAATCTCGGTACCATTCGTAGTGCCCAGGGTCTAAACCAAACTGGCGCATACGCGAATCGAGCACATCTAAGCGCTCTTCACGTTGTGAGCCGCCAATGATTTCACCGATGCCAGGCGCCAATACATCCATTGCAGCCACTGTTCTGCCATCATCGTTTAAACGCATATAAAAGGCTTTGATGTGCTCTGGGTAGTTCATTACTACCACAGGCCGGCCAACATGCACTTCGGTTAGCCAACGCTCGTGTTCGGTTTGCAGATCAAGGCCCCATTCAACTGGGTATTCAAATTTCTGCCCAGATTTCTGCAATAACGTAATCGCTTCACCGTAATCAATACGTTCAAACGGTTGGCTAATAAAGGCTTCAAGCTTACTGATAGCGGTTTTATCGACGCGCTCAGCCAAGAAGCTCAAATCATCCATGCGTTCATTGAGCACAGCTTTAAATAAATATTTCAGAAATGCTTCGGCTAAATTGGCATCGTCATTCAAATCAGCAAAGGCGATTTCGGGTTCAATCATCCAGAATTCCGCTAAATGCCGTGTAGTATGCGAATTTTCAGCGCGGAATGTTGGGCCAAAAGTATAAACCTTGGAAAGCGCTAAACAATAGGCTTCAACATTTAATTGGCCAGATACCGTTAAGAAGGTTTCTTTGCCGAAGAAATCTTTACTGAAATCCACGGCGCCTTTGGCATCGCGCGGCAGATTGGCCATGTCTAAGGTTGAGACCCGAAACATTTGGCCTGCGCCTTCTGCATCAGATGTGGTGATGATGGGCGTATTCACCCAGTAAAAGCCTTGCTCATGATAAAAACGGTGCACCGCTTGCGCCAAACAGTGGCGAATACGGGTAACCGCGCCAAATAGATTTGTGCGTGGCCGAAGATGCGCCACCTCGCGTAAAAATTCAAGACTGTGTGCTTTCGGTTGAATAGGGTAGGTTTCCGGGTCTTCAACCCAACCAACAACTTCTATGCTAATTGCTTGCAGTTCAAAGTTCTGGCCTTGGCCTTCGGAAACAGCCACAACACCGGTGGCGCGCACAGAACAACTGGCGCTCAAGCGTTTTACTTCTGTTTCGTAATTACTCAAAATAGCCGGCGCCACTACTTGAATGGGCGCAAAGCAGGAACCATCGCTGATGTTAATGAAAGACAGGCCGGCTTTGGAATCTCGGCGCGTGCGAACCCAGCCTTGTACCGTCACGGTTTCGCCAGCGCTAAATTTGCCACTCAGAACATGCTGAATACTTGCCACTGCCATACTTGAAATCTCCATCAATCAACACTATGTAATGCTATAGAATAACCGCTATAGTCGGTTTCCCCAATAATGTTTTGCATTTCATTGCAACTAAAGGCCAGCAACATGTCGGTAACACTCACAGTAAGCGCCGCAGAACGGGTTAAGCAATACCTTCTGCAAACCCCTGAAGGCATCGGATTGTCGGTGGCAGTCAAGAAAAGCGGCTGCTCAGGTTGGGCATATGTGCTCGATATTGCCCGTGAAGCGAAACCCGATGAACAGGTATTCAACAGCCACGGCATTGAAGTGCGGGTGCCAGAGAATTCCCTGGCTCAGCTTGAAGGCACCGAAATCGACTTTGTTAGCCAAGGCCTGAACCAGCAATTCATGTTCCGTAACCCGCGGGTTACCGGCGAATGTGGCTGTGGTGAAAGCTTCACCACTACCGAAGAAAAGGCCTAAAAGCGCGTATTTACTTGTTATTTGGTGAGTAATACGGCATAATACTGGGCTCTCTAAGCAAGAGAACTTGCTCCACTGCAACCTGCAGGGGGCTGCGTTGGCCAAAAGCCATATCATCCACAAGGAATATACTATGCGTCATTATGAAGTTGTGTTCATGGTCCATCCAGATCAGTCAGAACAAGTGCCGGCAATGATCGAGCGCTACAAAGCCTTAATTGAAGGCGATAACGGTAAAATTCACCGTTTAGAGGATTGGGGTCGTCGTCAATTGGCGTACTCCATCGAAAACCTGGTTAAAGCCCATTACGTGCTCATGAACATTGAGTGCAACCAAAAAGTGCTGACTGAATTAACAGACAGCTTCCGCTTTAACGACGCAGTATTGCGTAACTTGGTGCTGTCTATGGACGCTGCCGAAACTGAGCAATCTTTGATTATGAAACACAAAGATGACAAAGTTGATCGTCGCCGCCGTGATGAAGATAGCAATGACAGTGTTGAAGTTGGGGCCGAAGAGCTCAACAACGACGATGCTGAAACCAACGAAACTGTTGCCTAAGATAAAAGGAAGCCACCATGTCAAAATTTTTCCGTCGCCGTAAATTCTGCAAATTTTCTGCCGAAGGCGTAACCAGCATTGATTACAAAGATTTGAACACCTTGCGCCAGTATGTGTCTGAAAATGGCAAGATTGTTCCAAGCCGCATCACCGGCACCAAAGCCAAGTATCAGCGCATGCTTCAAACATCCATCAAACGTGCGCGTTTCTTGGCCTTGATCCCATACACTGATAACCACGACATCTGATTTCAGGCGTTGTACGGACAGCATCAGTTGCGGATTATTTGAATTCGCTAACGTATTTTGGAGTAATTATGAAAGTTATTTTGTTACAAAAAGTTACTAATTTAGGTGGTTTAGGCGATCAAGTTGATGTAAAGCCAGGCTATGGCCGCAATTTCTTGATTCCATACGGCCGAGCCGTTCCAGCCACAGCCGACAATATCGCTGCGTTTGAAGCCAAGCGCGCTGATTACGAAGCAAAAGCCACTGCTATTTTCGCAGCTGCTAGCAAGCGTAAAGATGCCTTTGAAGGCGCATCCGTATCGATTTCTGCCAATGCTTCTGCCGAAGGTAAGTTGTTCGGTTCAGTGGGTGCCCGCGATATTGCTGAAGCATTTACTGCTGCTGGTCATAAGTTAGAAAAATCGGAAGTGGTAATGGGTGAAGGCGCAATTCGTCGTACCGGCGAGTTTGAAGTCATTATTCATTTTCATGCCGATGTTGAAAGCAAAGTTAAAGTTGTTGTTGTTCCTGAAGCCGCATAATTTTTACAGTATCGAAAATGCCGCCTTCGGGCGGCTTTTTTTTCGAAAAAATCCACCGTTTATCCACAGACTTATACGAAGCGTTTTCATTCGTAACGCGGTACGATAGTGAATGCCGTAATTAAGTTGAGAAAATATGTCTGCACGTCCAGAAGCAATCCGAAATAAGCGCATAGATGAGCTGAAAGTGCCGCCACAAGCCATTGAGGCAGAACAGGCTGTTCTTGGCGGTTTAATGCTTTCGCCTGAATCCATCAATCATCTGGGTGATTTGTTGATTGATGCCGATTTTTATTTGCAAGCACACCGGGTTATTTACAAAGCCATCATTGAATTATCTGGAAAGCAGCAGCCATACGATGCCATCACCATTGGCGAGTGGTTGCAAGCAAATAATTTATCTACGCAAGTAGGTGGTACGGAATATTTGATTGATTTGGTCAGCCAAACACCGTCAGCCGCTAACATTAAAGCGTGGGCCGAAATTGTTCGTGAAAAATCCATTTTGCGTCAGCTCATTGAAGCCGGAACCGATATTGTCAACAATGGTTTTGTGCCTGATGGACGTGAAATCAAACAATTACTTGCCGAGGCTGAGCAGTCGGTCTTTAAAATTGCCGAGCAGGGTGCTCGCGCTAAAAAATCCTTCGTGGCCATGAAAGATGCCGCCAAAGATGCCTATGAGCAAATCATTAAACGTTTCGACAACCAAGGTAGTTTATCTGGGTTGCCATCTGGCTTTAGTGAGCTCGATAAAATGACCTCGGGTCTGCAGAACCAAGATTTAATTATTTTGGCAGCGCGGCCAGCCATGGGCAAAACCACACTCGCATTAAACATCGCCGAATATGCGGCCATGAAAACCAAAAAAGCGGTGGCAGTGTATTCCATGGAAATGTCCTCGGCACAGCTCGCGCAACGCTTGCTGTCTTCCATAGGGCGTATCAATGCCAATAATCTGCGCTCTGGTGAATTAGCCGATGAAGATTGGTCGCGCTTAACCTCGGCCATTAAGATGCTGACTGATACAAAAATATTCATCGACGACACACCAGCGCTTTCACCGCATGAGTTGGCATTTCGTGCGAGGCGCTTGAAGCGTGAGCACGATTTAGGATTGATTGTGGTCGACTATTTACAACTGATGCAGGTGCCTGGCAATAAAGAAAATCGTGCGACAGAAATCTCCGAGATTTCACGTTCGTTGAAAGCCTTGGCAAAAGAATTGGATATTCCGATTATTGCTTTATCGCAGCTCAATCGCGGCTTGGAAAGCCGCACCGATAAACGCCCGATTATGTCGGATTTGCGTGAATCGGGTGGTATTGAGCAAGATGCTGATATTATTTTATTCATCTACCGCGATGAATACTACAATAAAGAAAACTCACCTGATAAGGGCTTGGCTGAAATTATAGTGAGCAAACACCGTAATGGCGAAACCGGTTCGTTTAAGCTGAAGTTTTTTGGCGAATACACGAAATTCGAAAATCTTGCCTATGAACAACACGGAAGTTTTGAATAAATGGCTAGAGCCACAACCGCAACCATTAACCTTGATGCATTGCGGCATAATTTAGCGCATATTCGTCAAGCTGCGCCTAATTCTAAGATCATGGCGGTGGTGAAAGCCGATGGCTATGGGCACGGCTTAGAGCGCGTGGCCAAGGCTTTAACGGATGCTGATGCGTTTGGCGTTGCTGCTTTATCGGATGCGCAACGCTTGCGCGATGCTGGCCTGACTCAGCGCATTGTTTTGCTGTCAGGCTTTGATGAAGCCTCTGATTTACAACTGCTGCGGCAATTATCCGTTGATACAGTTGTACATCACTGGTCACAGATTGATCTGCTTCAACAAGATGCGGGCACACCTATTTCAGTTTGGCTGAAGATGGATACCGGCATGCATCGCTTAGGTTTTGCTCCTGAGCATTTTGAGCACGCGTTGGCGCAATTGCAGGCTATGCCGAATGTATCAGACGATATCGTGTTGATGAGCCATTTTGCCAGTTCCGATGAATTAGACAATCCACAAACTGCTAGCCAAATCGACTGTTTTGATCGCGTCACATCGCAACAGCCATGTGCACTTTCTTTGGCCAATTCATCCGCCGCTTTATGCTGGCCAACAGCGCACCGACAATGGATTCGCGCCGGTGGCGCATTGTATGGATTATCGGTTGCTAAGGGCCAAACCGGCGCCGATTTCGGCTTGCAAGCAGCGATGACATTAAGCACTCGCTTGATTTCGGTGCAACACATCAAAAAAGGTGAGCGGGTTGGTTATGCCGGTGCGTACCTCTGCCCAGAAGACATGCTGGTCGGCGTTGCGGCGATTGGCTATGGCGATGGCTATCCGCGTAACATTAACGCTGTAACGCCGGTGCTAGTCAATGGCAAACGCGTACCCATCATTGGCCGTGTGTCGATGGATTTGATGACAATCGACTTGCGCAGCCAGCTAGGGGCGAAAGTGGGCGATGAGGTGGTGTTGTGGGGAAAAGGCTTGGCCATTGAAGAAATCGCTAGCGCTGCGAATACCATCAGCTATGAGCTGACCTGCTCAATAACACGGCGGGTTAGGTTTATTGAAGCGTAGAGTTCACATCGAGTTTACGCTGTTCACGATGTAATGATGTTTCATATAAGTAATTGAGAAAAATGTGGCTACTGCACTGGTTTGGCTTCGCAGAGATTTGCGACTAAAAGATAATCCTGCGCTTGCACAAGCCATTGCTGACGGCTTTGAACCTTTGCTGCTGTATATTCATGCGCCACACGAAGAACAGCCTTGGGCGCCGGGAGAAGCCAGCTGCGCATGGTTGCATTTTTCATTGCAACAACTTGCCAGCGATATTGAACAGCTAGGTGGCAAGCTACACATCGGATCGGGGGATTCTTTACCCGCTTTATTGTCTTATCAACAGCAAAGTGGCGCTGCAGCGCTGTATTTCAACTCCTTGTACGAGCCCGTTGTGCAGAGCCGGGATGCAAACGTTCAACAGGCTTTTGAAAAAATAGGCGTGCAAGTTAAACGGCATAACTCAATGCTTTTGGTTGAACCGTGGCAAATTCAAACTGGCGCGGGAACGCCCTACAAAGTATTCACGCCATTTTGGCGCAATGTGTTAAGCCAGTTGCAGATTCGAGCGGAGTATCCTGCGCCGGTGCGCTTGAATGCATTTGCTAATCTGCCAAGCTTGGCACTCGATGGTCTTAAATTATTGCCAGCAAAGGATTGGTACCACGAGTTTTGGCAGCATTGGCAGCCTGGCGAGGCGGGCGCTCAGGAAATGCTGGAGATATATTGTGATAGCGCTATTTATGGCTATAAAGAACAACGTAACTTACCCGACCGAACCGGCACTTCGAAGCTTTCACCGCATTTGCATTTTGGTGAGATTTCTGTGCACCAAATATGGCGAAAAATACAAAGCATTAAAATCACTGAAGCGCACAGCGAGGATGTCAAACATTATTATTCCGAATTGGGTTGGCGTGAATTTTCGTATCATTTGTTGCATCATTTTCCACAATCGAGCGATCACAATCTAAATCCACAATTTCAGTATTTTAAATGGGCTAAACCCGATCCGGTGTTGCTTGAGAAATGGAAGCGTGGCCAAACCGGCGTGCCAATTATTGATGCCGGCATGCGTGAACTGTGGCATACCGGCTGGATGCATAATCGGGTGCGGATGATTGTGGCCAGTTTTTTATGCAAAAACCTTCGCTACCACTGGCTAGAAGGCGCGCAGTGGTTTTGGGATACTTTAGTGGATGCGGACTTGGCCAGTAACAGCCAAGGCTGGCAGTGGACCGCGGGCACGGGTTGCGATGCCGCGCCGTATTTCCGCATTTTTAATCCTGTCACACAATCTGAGCGCTTCGATCCAAAAGCCACCTACATCAAACGTTGGGTGCCAGAGCTGGCCAATATGCCAGTGCCTCTAGTGTTTTCGCCTTGGCTGAAACCGAGTGTTTGCCAAGCCCTAGCGCCCGATTACCCGTGCGTGCCGATTGTTGATTTAGCAGAATCCAGAAACACGGCATTGGCCGCTTATTCAAACCGATAGTGCTAGAAAGGCGTTTTTGCGGTACATTATTTTAATTATGTATTGAGCGCGTTATGAGCACTGTTCGCAAACCCCTAAAAAAAGTGCCAATGACGCGTGTTGATCAGGCGTGGCTGCACATGGAAAAACCGACCAATTTAATGATGATCACTGGCGTGATGATGTTTGAAACACAGCTTGATATCAATAAACTCAAAAAGGTCATCAAAGATCGCTTCATGGCGTATCCGCGCTTCCGGCAAAAAGTGTCGGCTTCAACAACCGGTACTTTCTGGCAAGACGATGCCGATTTTGATTTGGATTGGCATGTGCGACCAACAGCGCTGCCTGGCAAAGCAGATAAACAAGCGCTAGAGCGTTTCGTAAGCTTATTAGCTTCCACACCCTTAGATCAAACCAAGCCCTTATGGCAGTTTCATCTGGTTGATAGATATGATGGTGGCTCGGCGGTTGTCATGCGTATTCACCATTGCTATGCCGATGGTATTGCTTTGGTGCAAGTATTGTTATCGATGACTGACAGTGAAGCTAAGCCTAGTAAAGACAAAACCTTGAGCAAAACCTGGTTGAAAAGCGATAGCGCAGCAGTGAATGAGCGTATGGGTTCAATCAATCGCTACATGAAAATGGGCGAAAACTTACTTGGCAAGGGCATGGATATCTATCGCGACCCAAGCATAGCCTCGGTGATTGCAAAAGAAGGCGCTGAGATTGCCCGTGAATTTGCCTTTGCTTTATCGCTAAGCGATGATCCGGAAACTGTCTTGCGTGGCCGTTTAGGCGTTAGAAAGCGTGTGGCTTGGGCGCCAGCCCTGCCCCTAGACGATGTAAAAGCCATTTCCCGTGCGTTTGGTGCCACCGTCAATGATGTGTTGATGGCGTCGATGGCTGGCGCTTTGCGTAGCTATATGATTGATCGCGGAGAGAATGTAGATGGCTTGAATATTCGAGCCACTGTGCCAGTAAATTTACGACCGCTACAGCATGCAAAAAAACTCGGTAATCATTTCGGCTTAGTGTTTCTCGATTTGCCGATTGGCGAAGCGCATCCAGTTATCCGCTTGATACGTGTGACTGAGAGCATGAACCAATTAAAGCAATCAAGACAAGCGATTGTGGCTTATGGTTTGTTAGCTACCATTGGCATGTTGCCACCGGCTGTGCAGCAGCTTGCATTAGAACTATTCAGCCGCAAAGCTACCACCGTTGCCACCAATGTGCCTGGCCCACCCATGCCGCTATATATGGCAGGTGTAAAACTCAAAGAACAAATGTTTTGGGTTCCGCAAACCGGTTCCATTGGCTTAGGCGTGAGTATTTTGAGTTACAACGGCAACGTACATTTTGGTTTGATTGCCGATGCAAAGCTCATTCCAGATCCAGATGCGGTGATTCAACGCTTTATCCCAGAGTTTGAGAAACTTTTATACATTGCCTTGATGGACGAATGGGGCGATAAGTCCGAAAAGCTTCAAACGCAAAAAGCATCAGGCTAAGCTTTCTAAATGGGCAAAACGGCAAAAAGAATGGCATGGGCTTTAGGGTTCCTAATAAGCCTTTTGATGCCAATGCTATTATTTGCAGAGAACAGCGTGCAATTAAGCGTTTACCGTGTTGGAGACTTGAGTTTGCCGGCGCAAGAGGTTATTGCCGGCAAGCACAAAACCAAAGAAATATATTCACCGAAGCAAGCATTTACAGCAATGCCTGAAACATCAGGCTGGTGGCGCATTGAGTTACATGATGATATTGGCTTTGAGCAGGATTTTTTATTGTATCTCAGCACGGTGACGTATTCTGAATCTGAAGTATGGTTCCCAGATGCACTAATTCCAGTAAAGCTAAATCAATTAGACCAAGATGCCAATCGTGGGTTTTCACCTCGAAAACAAGTTTTTCTCATGCCTAATGGAATGAAAGCAGGGCAATCAATATACTTTCGCTTTAAAGCAACAGAAATCCCTGCGATATCGGTAAATATTCTCGATGAGAATGCATTGCGCATCATTGACGAACATCAATCGCGTTTACATAACCTTATTGAAGGAACAATTTTAGCATTAGTATTAGCCGGATTTGTTTTGAGCATAATGCTGAAAGAAAAAACTTTCTTGATTTTAGCGATAGGCACACTGTTCAGCTTATTATTCATCCTCGCCAACAATGGTGACATCTATTATATTCACTCAATTGGGCAATGGTATAAGGATTTTCCGTTACAGAGAATTTTTGGTGCGGCATGTTTCGGTATTATGGCTTATTTCACCTATGTGTTTCTTGAAATGCAGCGCTACAGCCCGCGTCTAGCTATGATCCAACGCTTGATAATCATTACATTTGCACTATTATTTTTTGTAAGCTTTATGCCCGTGATAAAAACAAGTGCCTGGATTCCTGTAATTGGAAATGTTGCAATTATACTTGGCTCTTTCACAGGCATAGCATGTAGTACTTTTTTGATACGCCAAGGTAATCGCTTAGGTAAATTATACTTATTCTCATGGTTGCCACTCTTTGCAGTTGCCTTGTGGCGAATTATTGAAATTTCTTTCCAACTGCCAGAAAATGAGACGGCTAGTATTTTACTTCCAGCCAGTTATGTCATCGTTGGCATTTTGCTGTATTCAGGGCTGGGCGAGCGTATGCTGCTGTATAAACGTGAGCGCGATGTATCAGAACGTTTAGCAAAAATGGACCCACTTACAGACATCTATAACCGGCGCGCTCTGGATGAAAGACTACGCATTGCTGCGATGAGCTCTGAGAAAAACGGCAGTAAGCTTTCGGTATTATTTGCAGATATTGATTATTTCAAGAATATTAATGATAACTATGGCCATGCAATTGGCGATGAAGTCTTGAAAGTTGTTGCTAAGCGTATCAGTACTGTTTTGCGTTTTGGTGATGTGCTCGGGCGCTATGGTGGTGAAGAATTTGTTATTGGCTTGCTCGATACCAATGAAGCTCAAGCCAGAGCATTGGCTGAGCGCATTCGGCAATCAATTTCCGATCACCCAATCTCATCTGCAGAGCACAAAATCAGCGTCACAATTAGCATTGGAATTGCAGTGCTAAGTGGTGGTTTAAGTGATCTTGACCTAGCAATGCTGTCTGCTGATCGAGCGCTGTACCATTGCAAGCAAAATGGCCGCAACCGAATATTCGTTACCCCCATCGAGGACTTGCAATGAGTGCAATTGAACCCAAAGTAGGTGATGTTTTACTGATGATGAGCACAGATGAGCTTTCAAAATTGATTGCATGGTTTGGTGACAGCCAATATAGCCATTCTGCATTAATGGTTTCTGAAGGTGTGTTGATGGAATCAATTGCCGCTGGCATTACCGAAACGAAACTTGCGGATTTGAAACAGCCAGATTTCAATATTAAATATGTTGATGTATATCGTTCACTTGACCGAGAGGGTAATTTCTTTAGTGATAGCCAACAGCTTGCGATTCTCGCTTCGGCACGTCAATTTATGTGTATACCATTTGAGTTTGGAAAGTTAGTCCAGATTGGTGTGCTTTCAGCTGTGCGACAGAAAATACCTGCCAATCCAATTGCTCGACGCTTACTCAGATTAGCCTTTGATCATGTGCTTGCTAACAGCGATAAAGCCATGACCTGCAGTCAGTTTGTATATAGCAGCCTATTGCGTGCTGATGTTGCACCAAGTGCTAGCGTCACACCTAGAGTGATACATTCCGGGCCATCTGGCTTGCCATTTCCAGACGATATTGATTGGCATGAGTTGGTAAGGGAAATAAAAGAACTTCTGCCTGAGCATGAACAAATCGAAAATAGTCTTTGGTTAATCAATGAAATTCAGAGTGATGAAATCTCAGCTTTATCTGATGCTGCACTGTTACAACAAGCAGCCGAGGTGAGATTAGCGCTAGGCCTTACAGCAACAGACGAGATTCGAATCGCTTCGCACCTGATAGGCGATATCATCGATAATCCGAATCCAAAGCTAGTTACGCCCGGCGATTTATTTGCAACACCGGATCATATACCGCAAGGACGCTGGTTCTCGATGTGAGTAATCGATTACCATCTGTGCCGTTTTTATTACGCAGTATCAATTCTTGAACGGTGTTAGATCACCCGGTGTGCGTAGCATCTTATTGACTTCATCTAAGTGCTGTTCTTCCTGATAAATCATTTCACGTGCATACTCTTCCAGAACTACCGATTTGCCTTCAACAAGCTTAAGTAGTTTGTAATAACACTGGCCTGCGAGTTTTTCGTGTTCTAAGCTTTCGCGAAGAATATCACCAATATGGTGTTGTTCTGTTTCCAGTAACGCGCCTATTTTTAATGATGGATGACCACCAAACATGGTCACTAATTCACCGGCTTTATGGGCATGCGCTAAACTTTCATCAGCATTACCTTTCAGCCAAGATACTATCGGAATACGGTTGTAGCCGAACACCATCAGCGAGTAGTGCGTATAGCGCACAACACCAGATAATTCGAATTCCATGATTTCATTGAGCAGTTTGATGGCTTTTTTGGTGTCGAGTTCTTTCATAACAATCTCCAAGTGAGTTGATAGGTTCATCCTAGCAAATTTTAAAATGGGTAGTGAAATTCATTCTCATTTGAGAAAGTTAACTAGAATCAGTCGTCTTCATCAATCAGAAAGCCGCCGCTTTGATGTGTCCAAAGCCTTGCATACAAGCCACCTAGTGCTAATAACTCCTGATGCGTGCCTTGCTCGGCAATGCGACCTTTGTCGAGCACAATTAAGCGATCCATTGCGGCAATAGTTGATAGGCGATGCGCAATCGCAACTACGGTTTTGCCTTCCATTAAACGATACAAACTGCGTTGAATCACAGTCTCCACTTCAGAATCAAGTGCGCTGGTGGCTTCATCAAGTAATAATATTGGCGCATTTTTAAGCATTACGCGTGCAATCGCTATGCGCTGCCGTTGCCCGCCAGAAAGCTTTACGCCACGTTCGCCAACATGCGCATCAAAGCCATGGCGGCCTTTGGCATCGCTTAACTCGTGAATGAATTCATCGGCTTCAGCATCAATTGCCGCTTGGCGCATGGCTTGTTCGCTGGCATCTGGCTTGCCGTATAAAAGATTTTCACGCACCGAGCGATGCAGTAGCGACGTATCTTGTGTGACCATACCAACATTTTTACGCAGTGAGTCTTGTGTGACTGTGTTGATGTCTTGGCCATCTATCAGTATTTTGCCATCGGTGATTGAATAGAAACGTAATAGCAGATTAACAATGGTAGATTTGCCCGCACCACTGCGGCCGATTAAACCAATTTTCTCGCCCTGTTTAATGGTTAAGTTAAACTGATCTATCACTGTTTTATTGCTTGAATAAGCGAAACTGAGATTTTCAAAACGCACTTCACCACGGCTAACCTGCAATTCGCTAGCATTGGCTGAATCATTAATGCTAATCGGCTGTGCAAGCGCGCCAATGCCATCTTGCACGGTACCAATGTTTTCGAACAAATTAGCCATTTCCCACATAATCCAATGCGACACGCCGTTCAATCGCAATGCCATTGCCGTGGCGGCGGCCACAGCGCCAATTCCAACTGCACCTTTGCTCCAAAGCCATAAGGTGGCGCCTGCAGTACTCAAAATTAATCCCATGCTGAGAATATGATTAACAATTTCAAAACCGGTGACCAAACGCATTTGCTTGTAGACAGTAACTAAAAATTCCTGCATGGATTGTTTGGCAAATAAGGCCTCGCGTTGGTTGTGCGAGAATAATTTCACCGTGGCAATATTGCTGTAGGCATCGGTGATGCGGCCACTCATTAAACTTCGCGCATCAGCTTGTGCGCTGGCGGCTTTGCCGAGGCGGGGCACAAAAAAAGCCAGAGCAGCCACATACAGAAACAGCCAGCCCAAAAATGGCAGCAGTAAACTTGTATCAAAGCTGCCAACAACCGCGGTCATGGTTAGGAAATATATAACAATAAACACCAAAATATCGGTGACAATCATCACGGTGTCGCGCACCGCAAGCGCGGTTTGCATCATTTTTGCCGATACGCGACCAGCAAATTCATCCTGATAAAAACTCATGCTTTGGCTAAGCAAATGCCGATGGAAATTCCAACGCATACGCATCGCAAAATTGCCATTTAGCGCTTGGTATTTCAGCAAGGCCTGCAAAGCGATGAGAAGTGGGCTAGCAACGAGAATACTGGCGAGCAATACAAGGTTACGTTTTTCCTGCGCCCACAACAGTTGTGGCGGAACTTTGCTGAGCCAATCAACAATATTTCCTAGCATGGCAAAAAGCATTGCTTCAAATGCGCCTATCACGGCAGTTAAGCAAGCCATTAGAAGAATTAAGCCGCGCATGCCTTTGGTGGCTGCCCAGATAAACGCATAAAAGCCATTAGGTGGCTGTTCTGGCGGCGTGTCAGGAAATGCGCAAACAAGACGTTCAAACCAAGAAAACATAATTAATACATGCGCTGAAAGATGTTGCAAGAATAACGTGATTTGAACGAAAGGGCTATCAAATATCAAGCCAGAAACTGTTTAATGCTTTCATATACTTGCGCACCACTGAGTAATTGCATATGGTTTGTAGCCGGCAAAACAACTTGATGGCTAGCAGGAAATTCCAAGTTGCGCGCAGGATCATCATGCCTGCCTAATGCGCTGTCTAGTGGTACCAAACCATCGCCAAGATGCGTTGAATGCAATACATCGTTTGCTTGCCCAACAAGACCGGCTATGGCGAAACATGCAATACCAGCAGGCATCTGGATTGCAGTTTGTTGGTTTTCGATTAGATGGCCGTGGCGTAAACTGGTGATGCCTGCACTACGAATTTTACCGATTTTTGCAAACGGTGCGGCATACGGAGTGGCTCCTAAAAGTAGATCAAACCAATGCCCGCCGCGCTCCAATGGTGCGCCAAAATGCGGTGTGCCAAGAAAAATTATTTTATTGAGTTGTTTCGGCCACGCCAAACCGGCGTGCTCGCCTTGGTAAAGTGCGCTACGGCTAACTAAGCCGCCCATGCTGTGCGCAACAATAACAAATTCTTCAATTGCCACAGGCCAATGCGCTATCAAAGTTTCAAGAATGTCAGAAAACTCCAAGCCGTTTTCGGAAATGGCTAGGCCAGTGTTGTAATGCAGATATACAGCCGAGAACCCACATTCATTTTGCAGGGCAAGGCCGTGATCGTGAATGGTGCCATCTTCACGTTTGCTAGCCCATTGGCGGTCGTTCATGCATAAGCCATGAACTAGCACTACGATTTTTCCAGTGGCATTTGGTATGGCTGCGGATAAGGCTTCTGCAGTAAGTTGCAGCGGTGTGCCATTTTTACGAAGCTGCATATGGATAGCGAGCGGGTTATTGCTGGCTAATAAGTGGTCGCCCAACACGCCGTTTAATGCCGATTGAATGTGTTCACGCTCAAATCTGTCAGTTAAATTACCCAAATACGGCGCCAATACTACAAGCGCGGAATCAATACCTGTGCCAACTGCTTGCGTTACCCCATGCACTGTTCGATACACCAAGCCCGTGATACCGTTAGTTCGGCCATCTTCTTTGGACGGCGTTATGCCGGGAATGCGGGCAATATTGTGGTGCATCGCTTCAATTAAATCAGTAATGCCACGCGTTGCATCAATCGCTAATTTGCTTAAGCCACGCAGGTCGTCAGCAGTTTTAATAGGCTTTGATTTGTTTTTTTCGGACATAACTTAATTGCTCAAAGAACTTTACACTTAAGCGTACTCTATTTTTCAATCCGATTTTTTACTGACTAACAAGCCCAACATTTCCTGCGCTATGCTCGCGCCGGCTAGCGCGGTAATTTCAGCATGGTCATAAGGTGGCGAAACTTCCACCACATCCATACCAATCACATTGATGCCAGACAAACCACGAATCAGTTCTAAGGCAATATGCGTATTAAAGCCACCTACCACAGGAGTTCCGGTTCCTGGCGCATAGGCGGGGTCGATGAAGTCGATGTCGAATGTAACATAGCATTTATTGTTGCCAACACGTTGTTTGATGGCGGCAACGGCTTTGGCCACGCCGTGTTCATGTAGCCAGCGTGCATCGAGTACTTGGTAACCATGCGTTTCATCGTTATACGTGCGCATGCCGAGTTGAATAGAGCGTGATGGATCAACAATGCCGTTTTTTGCTGCCTGATAAAACATGGTGCCATGATCAATACGATTGCTGTCATCTTTCCAGGTATCGCAATGTGCATCGAAATGGATGAGCGAAAGTGGGCCGTGTTTTTTCGCTAGGCTTTGCAAAATTGGGTAGCTGATGAAATGATCACCGCCTAACGCAAGTGGTATCACATTCGCATCCGTAAACTGATCAAACGCCTCAGTAATCATCGTTGGTGCGTTGGCTATATTGCCAGAATCAAAAAACACATCGCCCCAATCAATCACATTGAGTGTATCGAGCGGATCAAAGCCCCACGCATACGGTTGGCACCAAGCTAGCATAGTTGACGCGGCACGAATGCCACGCGGCCCAAAGCGTGTGCCTGGGCGGCCGGTGGTGGCTACATCAAATGGCACACCAACAACAGCAACGTCAACGCCGCTTAAATCTTTTGTGTATTTACGACGCAGAAAGCTGGTAATGCCCGAATAGGTGGGTTCAGCCTGTGAGCCATACGGCGAGCTGCGGGTGATGGCGAGATCGGTTTTGTTAGGTGTTGCGGTTGATTGTTGGTCAATAGTCATAGTGGGCTCCGGTATTAGCAGTCCACTCGTCGTTCCTTGCGCGAAGCAATCGCCGGGACGAGCGTCACCGGTCTTTCTAATACATAAGTTGCGCGCAGAGTACGCCCCTACATTATTTCATCGTTGGCATGCTAAATTCGGCGCCAGCACGAATGCCAGTTGGCCAACGCGCGGTGATAGTTTTAAGACGCGTATAAAAACGCACGCCATCGGTGCCATGCATATGCAAAGGCCCGAACAAAGAACGCTTCCATCCACCAAAACTATGAAAAGCCATCGGCACCGGAATCGGTACATTCACGCCAACCATGCCCACTTGAATAGTGTGACAGAATTGCCGAGCGGCATCACCATCACGGGTGAAAATGGCGGTGCCGTTGCCGTATTCGTGCTCGTTAATTAATTTGCAGGCTGAGTTAAAATCTGGCATACGCACAATGCAAAGCACCGGCCCGAAGATTTCTTCTTTATAAATTTTCATTTCCGATGTGACATGGTCAAACAATGTGCCGCCAAGGAAAAATCCTTGCTCATGGCCATCAACACTCAATCCACGGCCATCAACTAAAACTGTTGCGCCTTCAGCTTCGCCAGTATCCACGTAGCCCTTAACTTTATCGCGGTGCACGCAAGTGACTAACGGGCCCATGTCTGGGTTGTCTTTATCGCCTGGGCCAACGCGTAGGTTTTCAACCAGTGGTTGTAGTTTGGCAATCAAGGCATCTGCGGCGGCATCGCCCACACAAACTGCCACAGAAATGGCCATGCAGCGTTCACCAGCAGAGCCATAGCCAGCGCCGAGTAGGGCGTTGGCAGCTTGATCCATATCGGCATCAGGCATAATCAGCATATGGTTTTTCGCGCCACCCAAAGCTTGCACGCGCTTGCCAGCCGCTGAACCACGGGCATAAATATATTCGGCAATAGGCGTGGAACCGACAAAGCTAATGGCATGTACGCGTGGGTCGTCAAGTAGCACATCAACGGCTTCTTTATCGCCATGTACCACGTTGAACACGCCATCGGGCAAGCCAGCTTCTTTCAGCAAGCGAGCAAGAATTAAGGTAGGTGTTGGGTCGCGTTCGGAAGGCTTCAGCACAAAAGTATTGCCGCACACAATGGCAATTGGGAACATCCACATGGGCACCATGCATGGGAAGTTAAATGGCGTAATTCCTGCCACCACACCTAGCGGCGCGTATTCGCTGTAGCTATCAACGCCAGTGCCAACATTCATCGAATGCTCGCCTTTTTGCAGATGCGGAATACCGCAAGCAAATTCCACCACTTCCAAGCCGCGAGTTAGTTCGCCTTTGGCATCGGAAAACACTTTGCCGTGTTCTTTGGTAATGGCCATGGCAATTTCATCGGCGTGTTTTTCAAGCAGCTCTTTGTATTTGAACATAACCCGCGCACGATTAAGCGGCGTGGTGGCCGCCCAAGCTGGGAATGCAGCTTGCGCTGAAGCTATCGCTGACTCTACATCGGCAACGCTAGCCAGTGGAATACGGCCAGTTACTTGCCCTGTGGCAGGATTAAAAACATCTGAAAAGCGTTGGCTTTCACCAGCCACTTCTTGCCCATGTATAAAATGCGAAATCAATGTGTTCATATCGTGCTCAGATTATTTATGCGTTCAATGCGTCAGCTGCAGGAACATACATTAGGCCTAAATCATCAGCTACTGCTTTATAGGTTACTTTTCCGGCATGAACATTCAAACCGTTAAGCAAATCGGCATTATCTAGCAAGGCAGCTTTGGCGCCTTTATTGGCAATTTGCACGGCATAGGGAAGCGTTGCATTAGTTAATGCAAAGGTTGATGTGCGTGCAACGCCGCCTGGCATATTGGCCACGCAGTAATGAATCACGCCATCCACTTCATAAGTTGGTTCTTGATGGGTGGTGGCTTTCGAGGTTTCAAAACAGCCGCCTTGGTCAATCGCCACATCCACTAATACCGAACCTGGCTGCATTAAAGACAGCTGTGCGCGTGAAATTAATTTTGGTGCGGCAGCGCCTGGAATGAGCACGGCGCCAATGACTAAATCGGTATGCGGCAAACGTTCTTCAATGGCGTCATGGGTTGAATAAATGGTGGTTAATCGATCGCCGTATAACTCATCCAAATATTTCAAACGATCCAGCGAGCGATCAAGAATGGTTACATTCGCACCCATGCCCATTGCCATGCGTGCGGCATTGATGCCGACCACACCGCCGCCAATCACTAACACTTCTGCAGGCTTTACACCCGGAACGCCGCCCAGCAAAACACCTGAACCGCCTTGGGCTTTTTCTAATGCATGCGCACCGGCTTGAATCGACATACGCCCAGCCACTTCTGACATTGGCGCGAGTAAGGGCAGGCCACCTTTGCGATCAGTCACGGTTTCATAGGCTATAGCGGTGCAACCCGAGGCCACCAAGGCTTTGGTTTGAGTTGGATCCGGCGCTAAATGCAAATAGGTATACAGAATTTGGCCAGGGCGCAACATCGCGCATTCAGCCGGCTGTGGTTCTTTCACTTTAATAATCATATCGGCGCGGGCAAAAATATCTTCGGCTTTATCAACAATTTCTGCACCGGCTTTTTGGTATTGCTCGTTGGTTAAACCAATAGATTTACCGCCATCACGCTGCACCATCACTTGGTGGCCATTGGCAACAAGCTCGCGAGCGCCTGCTGGGGTAAGGCCGATGCGGTATTCGTGGTTTTTAATTTCTTTAGGTACGCCGATTAACATGAGGTTGTGCTCCGAATTTTAAAGAGAGGATTAAGCAGTTTCTTTGATCGCGTCAGCAATTTTGCTGAACAGTTCGTCAATATGGGATTTTTCCAGAATCAAGGGTGGCGAGAGTGCAATCACGTCACCGGTGACGCGGATTAAAGCGTCTTTATGATGAAAGCAATTGGTGAACACATCATACGCGCGTGCACCGGGTTTGCCAGCGCGTGGCGCCATTTCAATCGCGCCAATCAAGCCGTAGTTACGAATATCAATGACATTCGGCAGTTCTTTCAGCGCATGAATAGTGTCTTGCCAATATTGTTCTAAATCGATTGCCTTTTCAAATAGGTTTTCTTCTTCATAGATGTCGATACTTGCCAAGGCCGCCGCACAGGCCAAAGGATGGCCAGAATAGGTATAGCCATGGAACAAATCAATCATGTTTTCTGGAACATTCATAAACACTTGGTGTATGGCGTCTGAAATGAACACTGCGCCCATGGGCACACAGCCATTGGTTAGGCCTTTTGCAGTGGTGATTAAATCAGGTGTCACCTCAAAACGTTGCGCTGCAAATGCCTTGCCAACGCGACCATAACCAGTAATAACTTCATCAAATATCAATAATATTCCATGCTTATCGCATATTTCTCGAATTCGCTTTAAGTAGCCATCCGGTGGAATAATCACACCGGCAGAGCCTGCAATGGGCTCAATAATCACCGCGGCAATGGTGCTGGCATCGTGCAGAGCAACCATTCGCTCTAAATCTTCAGCCAGTTCCAAACCGTATTGTGGCAAGCCTTTACTAAACGCGTTGCGCTCAATATCTAAGGTATGCCGCAAGTGATCAACGCCTGGCAATTGTGTGCCATACCATTTGCGATTATTCGGCAAGCCGCCCACTGAAATACCGCCAAAACCAACACCGTGATAGCCTTTTTCGCGGCCAATTAAACGGGTGCGCTGGCCTTCGCCGCGAGCACGATGATACGCCAAGGCAATTTTAAGCGCGGTATCCACCGATTCCGAACCGGAATTGGTGAAAAACACATGGTTCAATCCTTCAGGGGCAATTTTTGCTAAGCGTTCTGCCAAGACAAATGGCAATGGGTGACCCATTTGAAAGGTTGGTGCAAAATCGAGCGTAGCAATTTGCTGTTGTACTGCATCAATTATGCGTTTACGCCCATGCCCGGCATTGCAACACCACAGGCCGCCGGTGCCATCCAATATGCTGCGGCCATCGGTGCTTTTGTAATACATACCTTCAGCGCTGGCCATAAGCCGCGGGTTTTGCTTGAATTGACGATTAGCAGAGAAGGGCATCCAAAACGCATCCATATGCTCAGGATGTTGGGTTGCTTGTTGGTGATAATGCTCGAAATAAGACAATTTATCATTCATAATCAAGGCGCATGCTGGGTAATTGAAAACACTATACAGTGTTGAATAAAATTTACAATAGGCAAAATTGTAAATTATATTTACATATAGATTGACGATTTTGCGAATAAGTGTTAAATATTCAACATCACATTTGACACTTTTCTGAATTAAACATGGATCTAGGAATACGACTTCAAGAAGTTCGCAACAAAAAAGGCTTGAGCCAGCGCGAGCTCGCCAAACGGGTTGGGGTTACCAACAGTACTATCTCTCTGATTGAGCAAAATAAGGTTAGCCCATCAATCAGCTCCTTGAAAAAGGTCTTAGATGGCATCCCAATTTCGCTCGCCGATTTTTTCACTGTAAATACCGATAAAAACAATGATTCGCCTTTTTACAGCAAAGACGAACTGTTGGATATGGGTAATGGCACAATTCATTATTATTTGATTGGACAAAACAAACCGCAACGGCAAATGTGCTTGCTGCGTGAAGTGATGCCACCTGGCTCTGATACCGGCAAAGAAATGCTCCATCACGAAGGCGAAGAAGGCGGCATTATCATCGAAGGTGAAATCGAATTAACGGTCGATAATCAGATTCGTGTTTTAGGCCCAGGCGATGCCTATTATTTCGAAAGTAAAACACCACACCGCTTCCGTAATGTAGGCAAAATTGATGCCATCTTGGTTAGCGCCAATACCCCAGCAACCTTTTAATCCATTTATTCTGAGTATGTTATGAAACAATCCTTAAGCCGTGCTGAGTGGGAAAGCAAAGCCAAAGCACTGACCATTCGCAACCAAGCATTTATCAACGGCCAATACGTGCCAGCCGCCTCTGGTAAAACATTTTCCTGTTTGAGCCCGATTGACGGCTTGCTGATTACGCAAGTTGCCGAGTGCGAGCAAGAAGATATTGAGCGCGCTGTAAAAGCCGCTAGACATGCTTTTGAGGCCGGTGTGTGGTCTGAGTCGTCACCCGTGCACCGTAAGAAAACCTTGCAGAAATTTGCCTTACTGATTGAGAAACACGCCGAAGAACTGGCTTTGCTGGAATCGATTGATATGGGTAAGCCAGTTGCTAATGCGCTATCTATCGATGTGTCGGCCAGTGTTCGTTGCTTAAGCTGGACGGCCGAAGCAGTTGATAAAGTCTATGGCGAAATCGCGCCAACGCCCAATCATGAATTAGGCCTAATAACTCGCGAGCCATTGGGTGTTGTAGCGGCCATTGTGCCGTGGAATTTCCCTTTATTGATGGCAACATGGAAGTTTGCACCAGCATTGGCTGCGGGCAATTCGGTGATTTTGAAGCCCTCTGAAAAATCGCCACTTTCAGCACTTCGAATTGCTGAATTAGCCATGCAAGCGGGTATTCCAGCAGGTGTGTTTAATGTCTTGCCAGGCTTTGGTAAAGGCGCTGGCGAACCATTGGCGTTGCATATGGACGTTGATGGCTTGGTGTTCACAGGCTCAACCGGTGTGGGCAAGCATTTGTTGCAATGCGCGGGCCGTTCGAACATGAAACGCGCATTTATGGAATGCGGTGGCAAAAGCCCTAATTTGGTATTTGCTGATGCACCCGATTTAGAAGAAGCGGCAAAAGCTGCTGCAATCGGCATCTTTTTTAATCAAGGCGAAGTATGCACCGCCGCCTCGCGCTTATTGGTTGAACGATCAATTAAAGATGATTTTGTGAAAATGGTGGTTGAAGCCGGCAAAAATCTGCACCCCAAGCACCCGTTTGACCCAAGCGCACCGATGGGCGCCATGGTTGACGAAGGCCATATGAACCGCGTGCTTGAATTTATTGAGCAAGGTAAGGCCGAAGGAGCTGAGCTGGCCTTGGGCGGCGAGCGCGTGATGACCGAATCGGGCGGCTATTACATTGCACCAACCGTGTTTAACGAGGTTGCTCACGAGATGAGCATCTCCAAACAGGAAATATTTGGGCCGGTGTTGTCAGTAATTGGCTTTGATACGGAAGACGAGGCCTTACGAATCGCCAACGATACCGATTTCGGTTTAGCAGCTGGCGTGTGGACGCAAAATCTCAGCAAAGCACATCGTGTTGCAAAAAAACTTCGCGCTGGCAGCGTGTGGGTGAATTATTGGGATGGCGGAGACATGACAGCACCATTCGGTGGCTTTAAGCAATCTGGCAATGGCCGCGATAAATCCTTGCACGCCTTCGAAAAATACACTGAATTAAAAGCCACTTGGATAAATCTAAAAGCCTAATGACTGCGCCAGTTCGACTATTGATAAACGGCGCTCAAGGGCGCATGGGTCAAGCTTTAATTCGCTTAGCGGATGCTAACCCTTTATTGCGCATTGTTGCATGCACAGGGCGAGCCGATTTTGCGGTGCTAGGGCAGGTGGCCGAGTTTGATGTAGCTATCGATTTCAGTACACCGGAGGGCTTTGATGCCATTCTAGCACTCTGCATTGAACGCAAAAAAGCTTTAATTAGTGGCACAACGGGATTATCCTGCCAACAATTTGATGCATTAAAAACTGCCGGCGTGTTAATTCCGGTGCTGTGGGCCTCAAATTTTTCCTTGGGGGTTGCGGTATTAAGCCAATTAGTTGCGCAAGCTGGTCAATGGTTGAAGCACTGGAATCTCGACATCATTGAAGCGCATCATGTGCAAAAAGTGGATGCGCCTTCGGGCACAGCCTTGACCTTGGGTAAAATCGCGCACAACGCATCTGGCATTGAGCCCAATTACCATTCACTGCGTTGCGGCGATGTGGTGGGCGAGCATACGGTACAATTTACTGGCACCGGTGAGCGCATTGAATTGACCCATAGAGCCAGTAACCGCGATATCTTCGCTCAGGGCGCATTGTTCGCGGCCGAAAAAATCAAAACTAAAGCCAATGGTCATTATCAGTTTGCTGATTTGTTATAGTTTATTCACGCCAAGCCGCGCTTCTATCCTGTTATAATTAATCGCCGTGTGGGAGAGATTGGATTCCCAGCGCCGAAGGAGCAACCGCCCCGGAAACTCTCAGGCAAAAGAACCACCGGTAATTTAAAACTCTGAAAAATGGCGACGTGCTACGCACCAACGCCTGCCGACGGGATAACACTCTCAGGCACACAGACAGAGGGGGCGCCGATGCCGAACAGGCTTATGTTTGGCATATTAATGCGCGCCTACCGAGAACTGCCATGACCAATCCAACCGCTTTGCCACTGCCACACGTTGCCCGTGATTTTGCCGCACGCCATATTGGCCCATCGCCACAGGAAGTGCAGCAAATGCTCGATGCAGTTGGTGTGGATAGCATGGACACCTTGATTGCAGAAACATTGCCCGATTCGATCCGCATTCTGAAACCGCTCAGCAGCATGGGCCGCGCCTTATCTGAAGTGGAAGTACTTGCTCGTTTGCGCGAATTGGCATCGAAAAATCAAGTATTCACATCACTCATTGGCCAAGGCTATAACGGCACGCTGACGCCATTGGTAATTCTCCGCAACATTCTGGAAAATCCTGCTTGGTACACGGCCTACACGCCCTATCAGCCGGAAATTTCGCAAGGCCGTCTTGAAGCCCTGTTGAACTTCCAAACGATGATCTGCGAACTGACTGGCCTTGATGTTGCCAACGCATCATTGCTGGATGAAGGCACCGCTGCTGCCGAAGCAATGGCGGTTGCCGAACGCGTGTCAAAAAATAAAAGCAAAAAATTCTTTATAGATGAAAACTGCCATCCGCAATCAATTGCCGTGATGCGCACCCGCGCCGAACCACTCGGCTGGGAATTAATCATCGGTAACCCGGATACCGATTTAGTTGCTAGCGATGTTTGCGGCGCCATTTTCCAATACCCAGGAACCGATGGCGAAGTGCGTGATTTCCGCGCTGCCATTGCACAACTAAAAGCCTCCGGTGCGGTTAGCATTATGGCAGCCGATCCACTGGCACTGACTATTCTCACATCACCCGGCGAACTGGGTGCCGATATCGCGATTGGCTCTACACAACGTTTCGGCGTGCCAATGGGCTTTGGTGGCCCACACGCGGCGTATATGTCGGTACGTGATGCGATTAAACGCAATATTCCTGGCCGCCTAATCGGCGTGTCAGTCGATGCGCGCGGTGCTCCAGCCTATCGCTTAACCCTGCAAACCCGCGAACAACATATTCGTCGTGAGAAGGCGACCTCGAATATTTGTACTGCGCAGGTATTGCTCGCCGTTATTGCTTCGATGTACGCCGTGTATCACGGCCCGGAAGGTTTAGCCGCGATTGCACATGACGTGCACGCGCGCAGTAAAGTATTGGCGGCCGGCTTAAGTAAGCTCGGTTTCGCGATTCAAAACAAAAATTACTTCGACACGATCACCATTGATGTCGGCGCGCAGCACGATGCGATTATTGCTCGTGCCTCTGCAGAAAAAATCAATTTCCGTATTGTTGATGGAACGCATTTAAGCATTGCAGTTGACGAAGCAACTACACGGGAAATTATCGAAACAGTCTGGCGTGCGTTTGGTGGTTCGTTGAACTATTCTGATGTGGCGAACGATAACAATGTGATTCCAGCCGAGCTGACGCGCAAAGGTGCTTGCCTGAAGCATCCAATATTCAGCCGTTACCGTTCCGAAACCGAATTACTGCGTTATATGCGTAAATTATCGGATCGCGATTTAGCACTTGATCGCTCGATGATTCCGCTTGGCTCTTGCACCATGAAACTTAATGCCACTGCCGAAATGATTCCAGTTACTTGGCCCGAGTTCGGTGCGCTGCATCCGTTTGCACCAGCCGATCAAGCGCAAGGTTACTACGAACTGTTCGACGACCTAAAAAAATGGCTGGTCGAAATCACCGGTTACGATGCGGTTTCTTTGCAACCAAACTCGGGCGCACAAGGCGAATACGCCGGCCTGCTCGCGATTCGTGGATATCATCATGCCCGTGGCGATTTGAATCGTACCGTGTGTTTGATTCCCTCTTCTGCCCACGGCACCAATCCCGCTTCTGCTCAAATGGTTGGCATGGATGTTGTGGTGGTGAATTGCGATTCCGAAGGCAATGTTGATGTTGACGACCTGCGCGCGAAAGCCGAAAAACACAGCGCCAATCTCGCCGCATTAATGGTGACTTATCCATCAACGCACGGCGTATTTGAAGAACGCATTGTTGAAATTTGTGACATCACGCATCAACATGGCGGCCAGGTTTATATGGACGGCGCCAATATGAATGCACAAGTGGGCATATCGCGCCCAGGTGATTTTGGTGCCGACGTCTCGCATCTAAATCTGCATAAAACATTCTGCATTCCACACGGTGGCGGCGGCCCAGGTATGGGGCCGATTGGCGTTAAAGCCCATCTTGCTCCGTATCTTCCTGGACATCCAACAATTGATGGCGGCAAGTCACCGGTGGGGCCGGTATCGGCAGCACCGTTTGGTTCGTCATCCATTCTGCCGATTAGTTATGCCTACATCTTGATGATGGGCGGCGATGGCCTGAAACTGGCCACTGAAGTCGCCATACTCAGCGCCAACTACATGGCAGCACGTTTGCATCCGCATTTTCCGGTGCTATTCCGCAACCACAACGGCCGAGTTGCGCATGAATGCATCATCGATCCACGCCCATTAAAAGATTTGTGTGGCGTTACCGTTGATGACATCGCCAAACGTCTGATTGATTTCGGTTTCCACGCACCGACCATGAGTTTCCCGGTGCCGGGCACCTTGATGATTGAACCGACTGAATCGGAGGCAAAAGTTGAACTCGACCGTTTCTGCGATGCGATGATTGCGATACGAAATGAAATAACCGACGTGCAAAACGGCCGTTTCGCCATCGAACAAAGCCCACTACGCAATGCACCGCACACCGTGCACGATTTAGTGGATGCCGAATGGAACCGCCCATATTCACGCGAAGAGGGCGTATTTCCGAAAGGCAGTTCGCGCCAAGATAAATACTGGGCTCCAGTTAGTCGCGTTGATAACGTATATGGCGATCGCAATCTTATTTGCATCTGCCCAACACCGGATGAATACCGCGACGACGAAGCGGCTTGATGCGTGTTTCCCTCTTCCGGTGGGAGAGGGTGGAAGTTGGGGCATGAATTTGACGCATGATGCAAGAATGCTATGATGATTCATCGAATCATGACTTCAATATCGCACGATAGGAGTTCGCCATGAGCACGCAAACACTCAAGCAAGATGCCCTGGAAACATTGCAACGGTTACCTGACAATGCCGACATTGAAGAAATCATGTACCGCCTATACGTGCTGGAAAATATCCGTAGCGGCCAGAAAGATGCCGCACAAGGCAATACAACGGATGCTGAGCAACTGCTGAAAGATATTCAAACATGGTGAAGTGGACAGACCACGCCAAGACCCAGCTCCGTCATATTCACGATTACATAGCGCAAGATTCTGCGCACTACGCTAAGCGCGTGACTGCAGCATTGGTCAGTAAAACAATTGGCCTTGATGAACTGCCACGTATTGGGAAAATTGTTGCAGAACTGAATGAAGAAACGGTTCGTGAAATATCCCTTTATTCATACCGTATTCTTTACGAAATCAACCTTACACAAATTGATATACTTGCCGTTATCCACAAACGCCGTGATTTGAAGCCGGACGAGATTCCACGATGAAGC
>JANPOU010000005.1:0-42882 GCA_031428155.1 Arenimonas sp.
GTCTTTCATCTGGAATGCCACGCGGTTACGCTTCCATTGCTTGCGCACATCGCGCAGTGCGTCTTCTGCGCCGCGTCGGTCGTATTTATTAAGCACCACCAATTCGGCGTAATCGAGCATGTCGATTTTTTCCAGCTGGCTGGGCGCTCCAAAATCGGAAGTCATCACATACACTGGGAAATCGACTAAATCAACGATTTCCGAATCGGATTGGCCGATGCCAGCAGTTTCAACAATCACTAAATCAAATGCTTGCGCCTTTAAAAATGCAATGCAGTCTTTCAGCACAATGTTGGTGGCCATATGCTGGCGCCGGGTTGCCATTGAACGCATATAAATTTGTGGAGAGCGCAAGGTGTTCATGCGAATACGATCGCCGAGCAGCGCGCCGCCGCTGCGGCGTCGGGTTGGGTCCACCGAAATCACCGCAATGCGCATCTCAGGGAAATGCTGTAAAAAGCGATTCAACAATTCATCGGTAACCGAGCTTTTACCCGCGCCGCCGGTGCCAGTTAAACCAATCACCGGCGTTTTAGCACCAGCCAACTGCCACTGCTTACGCAAGTGCACGAGTTCAGATTCAGAGAATTGTTCTTGCTCTAATGCGCTAAGCAATTTGCCGAACGCCACATCGTTTTGTGCATATTCTTGTTCGGGCTTCGCCACTGGCTTGCGATGCTTTGCAGTGCGCTGTATTAAATCTTCAATCATTGCCACCAAACCCATTTGCATGCCGTCGTTCGGGTGGTAGATACGTTCAACACCGTAGGCTTGCAGCTCTGCAATTTCATCGGGTGTGATAGTGCCACCGCCGCCGCCGAACACACGAATATGCGAAGCACCATAGGCATTGAGCTGATCAATAATGTATTTGAAGTATTCCACATGCCCGCCCTGATAACTCGACAACGCAATGCCATCGGCATCTTCTTGCAAAGCAGCACGCACCACGTCATCGACGGAACGGTTATGGCCTAAGTGAATCACTTCGGCGCCCTGCGCTTGAATCAAGCGGCGCATAATATTAATCGCGGCATCGTGGCCGTCGAACAAGCTAGCCGCAGTCACAAAACGTAGTGGAGGTAAAGAATTCTGCTGGCTATCGGAATGCACTGTTGATAATGATGGCATGACGGCTAGTACCCGTAAGCGAATGAATGACAATTGTACCGTGATAGGCAATAATTGAGCGACTTACCGGTAAAATCGTCTGATGAACGCACACGCACAGCAACAGCAATTACAGAAGGCACGGCTACTACTGCAAAACAATCAACTTTCCGATGCCAAAAATATACTGTATGTATTAGCAAATCAAAATTACTCGCCAGCACTTGTGGATCTAGCCACGCTTTTGTTAATAGATTCGCAAGACAAAAAAAACGTAATCGATGCCATTGATTTACTAAAACGCGCCGAACAACAGCAAGACACATCAGCATTGTATTTTTTATCCTGTATTAGCCTATATGAGCAAACCGAAGTGCTGGACTGGCATCAGCTTGCGAAACGAATACAGCAAAGCATCACCCAAAACAATGCGTATGCCTTATGCGATGCGGCACTCTTTCTTGCCCGTTATGGCAGTACTCAACAACAATTCGATTCCACGCAATTGCTTGAATTATCTGCCTTGCAAGGAAATATTACTGCCATGGCTTTACTTGGCGAACGATTAGCCAATGGCTTTTGTTGCACAGCAGACCCAGCGCGCGCCAACAGTATTCGGCAATTAGCATTAGACATGCAATTGCCCGTTCCTAAGCCCAACCAAGCCTTCGGATTCACAGCAGCAGAACCTCAGAACATACCTAAATTACCTGAGCATTTGCCTTCCATTGATTGGCGTAAGGTGCTTGAATTTAATCAAGGCATTCAAATCGATGAGCGCGCAAATGTTGCCTTGCTTGCAAATTTTTTGAGCGCTGAGGAATGTTTATATGTGCGTTGTATGGGTTCGCCGATGCTTCAGCCTTCTATATCGGTTGATTCAACCGGTAAGCAACACCAAAACCAGATTCGCACCAGTTCCGAGTGTATTTTTAACATTGAGCATGAGCAGCTATACCTTATACTTTTGCAAATGCGTATGGCAAGCGCCGCTGAATTGCCACTTGCACACGCCGAGCCATTGATTTTACTGCGTTATTTACCTGGCCAAGAATACAAGCCACACCGTGATTACTTGCCAACGAATTATTTCACGTCGGTTGATAAAGGTGGCTCTGGACAACGGCTTCGAACAGTAATTGCCTACTTGAACACACCGGAACAAGGCGGAGAAACTTTGTTTCCCTTGTTAGAAAAGATTATTCCTGCCACTCAAGGGCAACTTTTATGCTTTGACAATATGGATGGAAATGAGCAATTAAACACGCTGAGCATGCATGCTGGCGCGCCGGTTGTTAGCGGCGTTAAATGGATATGCACTTTATGGATGCGGCAAAATAGCCACCGTACGCTCTAATCTCTGCGTGCTATTTGATTTATAATACGCGGCGCGCAAAGCGTTTTGATTTTTCCAATTAGCCGGAGTATTCCAATGGTTTTTGAAAGCATCAGTAAAACCGATCACGAAGAAGTGATATTTTGTCAGAATAAAGACGCTGGCTTAAAAGCCATTATTGCCATCCATAATTCCGTGTTGGGCCCAGCCTTAGGTGGCCTGCGCATGTGGCCATATGCAACCGAACAAGATGCCTTAAACGATGTACTGCGCCTATCGCGTGGCATGACCTACAAAGCAGCAGTTTCTGGCTTAAATTTAGGTGGCGGCAAAGCAGTAATTATTGGCGACCCGAGTAAAGATAAATCGGAAGCTTTGTTCCGCGCATTTGGCCGCTTCGTGAATTCATTGAACGGCCGTTACATCACTGCTGAAGATGTGGGCATTGATGTTAACGATATGGAATATGTGTATCGCGAAACAGAATTCGTCACCGGCGTGCACCAAGTGCATGGTGGCTCCGGGGATCCATCGCCGTTCACTGCGTATGGCACCTTGCAAGGTTTAATGGCAGCGCTGCAAACCCAATACGGCAATGAAGATATTGGTAAATACAGTTTTGCTGTGCAAGGCGCCGGCCATGTGGGTATGGAATATTTAAAGCTGCTGCGCGAACGCGGCGCAAAAGTATTCGTTACCGACATTAATAAAGAATTAGTACAACGCGCGGTTGATGATTACGGCGCAGAAGCAGTTGCCTTGGATGATATTTACGATGTGGATGCCGATGTATATTCGCCATGCGCATTAGGTGGCACTGTCAATGAAAGCACCTTAGAACGCTTAAAGTGCCAAGTAATTTGCGGTGCGGCCAACAACCAACTGGCCAGTAATGAGATTGGCGATGAACTACAGCGGCGTGGCATTTTGTATGCGCCCGATTATGCAGTGAATGCCGGTGGCTTGATGAATGTTTCCTTAGAAATTGATGGCTATAACCGCGAACGTGCCATGCGCATGCTGCGCACTATCAACCTCAACCTAACGCGCATTTTTGAAATCAGCAAACGCGATAATATTCCGACCTACAAAGCGGCCGACCGCATGGCTGAAGAACGTATCTTGGCGATTGGTAAACTGCGCCTGCCACACCTCGGCCAACACGCTCCTCGCTTCCAAGGGCGACGAGCCGGATAAAAAATTCCTGCCTGAAATTGCGGGTATTCTACATTTAAGGATTCAAACGTATGTCGCTTACCGCCATCAATGAAGAACTCGATTCCTTACGCGACAGTGTTCGCCGTTTTGCTGAATCTGAAATTGCTCCGCGCGCTGCGCAAATCGATCACGACAATGTATTCCCCACCGATCTGTGGCAGAAAATGGGTGGGCTTGGTTTGCTGGGCATCACTGTTTCAAGTGAGTATGGCGGCTCAGATTTGGGCTACTTAGCGCACTTGATTGCGATGGAAGAAATTTCTCGCGCCTCCGGCTCAATTGGTTTGAGCTATGGCGCGCATTCAAACTTATGCGTGCAAAATTTATACATCAACGGCAATGAGCAGCAAAAAAATGCCTACTTACCCAAACTCTGCAGCGGTGAATGGGTTGGCGCTTTGGCGATGAGCGAACCGGGTGCTGGCTCAGATGTGGTTGGTTCAATGAGCTGCAAAGCCGAATTGCGCAACGGCATTTGGATTGCCAATGGCAACAAGATGTGGATTACCAATGGCCCCGAAGCGAATGTGCTGATTGTGTATATGCGCACCGCTGGCAAAGAAGCCGGCAGCAAATGTATGACTGCATTCTTAGTTGAAAAAGGCATGCGGGGGTTTTCCACCGCACAAAAATTAGACAAACTCGGCATGCGCGGTTCAAATACGTGCGAATTGGTCTTTGAAAACTGCGAAATCCCCGCCGAAAATGTGCTGGGCGAAGTGAACAATGGCGTGAAAGTACTAATGAGCGGCCTGAATACCGAACGCTTGGTGCTCTCGGGTGGGCCAATTGGTTTAATGCAAGCTGCGCTCGATATGACTTTGCCGTATGTTCGTGAGCGACGCCAATTCGATGCCGCGATTGGCACATTTGGCTTAATGCAGGGAAAAATTGCCGATATGTACACTGCCCTGCAATCTTCGCGGGCATTCGCGTATGCGGTTGCACAAGCCTATGACGCCGGCCAACGTTCACGCGTCGATGCCGCCAGTTGCTTGCTACATGCCAGTGAAGCGGCTGTGCAAGTTACCCTAGAAGCGATTCAGGCATTGGGCGGCAATGGCTATATTAATGAGTATGCCACTGGCCGCTTATTGCGCGATGCCAAGTTGTACAGCATCGGCGCAGGAACAAACGAAATTCGGCGCATGCTTATTGGCCGAGAATTATTTAACGAACAGCTTTAATGAAGGGAATACCATGAGTTCTATCTATATTTTAGGTGCCAAGCGCACAGCCTTGGGCGCTTTAATGGGCCAGTTCACTGGCGTGCCTGCAACACAATTGGGCGCAACCGCCATACAAGCCGCGATGACGCAAGCCAATGTGTCTGGCGAACAAATTGACGAAGTGATTATGGGCTGTGTATTGCCTGCAGGATTAGGACAAGCGCCAGCACGGCAAGCGGCCTTAGCGGCTGGCATTGCTGCCAAAGCAGGCGCAACTACCATTAATAAAGTGTGCGGCTCAGGTATGAAGGCGGTGATGTTTGCACACGACGCCATTAAGGCCGGTTCGGCGCAATGTGTTGTGGCGGGCGGCATGGAATCGATGACCAATGCGCCACATTTGCTGATGGGTTCGCGCACCGGCATTCGCTTTGGTAGCGCTGAAATGCTAGATCATATGGCCTTCGATGGCTTAACCAATCCGTATGACAAACAACCAATGGGCGTTTTTGGCGAATTATGCGTCACTAAATATGGCTTTAGCCGTGAACAACAAGATGCCTTCGCAGCAGAATCGGTGCAGCGCGCACTGAATGCCCAGCAAAGTGGCGCGTTCTCAGCCGAAATTGCACCAGTTACGGTAACCACTCGTAAAGGCGAAACGCTGGTTAGCTCTGATGAGCAACCTGGCAAATGCGATATTGGCAAAATCCCAACGCTGCGTCCGGCCTTTAAAAAAGATGGCACCATCACTGCCGCCAGCTCATCCAGTATTAATGATGGCGCCGCGGCATTGGTGCTCAGCAGCGAAATATTCGCCAACGCACATGGCTTAGTGCCAATTGCCAAGATTGTGGCACAAGCCAGCTTCTCACAAGCACCGGAATGGTTTACCACCGCACCGGTTGGGGCAATTCAGTCAGTTTTGCTTAAAGCGGGCTGGGAAATCGCCGATGTCGACTTATTTGAAATTAATGAGGCGTTCGCCACGGTTGCTATGGCACCCATCCATGAACTCGGTATTGCCCATGAACGCGTGAATGTGAACGGCGGAGCTTGCGCACTTGGACATCCAATCGGTGCTTCAGGGGCTCGAATTTTGGTAACTCTGATTCACGCCCTGCAAGCCAGAGGATTGCGAAAAGGTGTTGCAAGTCTTTGTATTGGTGGGGGTGAGGCCACTGCCATGGCGATTGAATTACTGTAACTGAACAAAAATTTTACTTTTTACTCACAAACGCTTGACTATTCTAGAGAAACTGGCATTATTACCGCTACGTGCGTGATAACGCACGTTTTTTTAAATCAAAATTCAATATTGAACTGAGGAAATACCATGTCTTTGAACAAAACACTTATCGCATTGGCCTTCGCTTTGGCCTTGACCGCCTGCTCGAAGCAAGAAGAAGCAACTGACGCTGCTGCAACTGCAACTGACGCTGCTGCTGAAGCAACTGACGCTGCTGCTGACGCAACTGCTGCTGCTGCTGACGCAACTGCTGAAGTTGCTGCTGACGCAACTGCTACTGCCGCTGACGCTGCTGCTCCAGCTGTAGAAGCCGCTGCTGACGCAACTGCTGCTGCTGCTGAAGAAGTAAAAAAATAATAATCGCTTAGCGATTGTTGAAAAAACCGCCAGTAATGGCGGTTTTTTTTTAGCTACAATAGGCTAACCACTTTAAAGCGATAAGCGCCATGCCTAAACTGACGACAGCCATTGATATCCACTCAAGCGAATTTGCTGAAAATGCCTTGGCAATGCAAGCACAGGCGCAAGCTTTAAAAGAGAAGCTTGAGCATATTCATCGTGGTGGCGGAGAACTGGCCTGCGAAAAGCATGTTAGCCGCGGCAAACTATTGGCGCGAGATCGAATTAATGTGTTAGTTGACCCGGGCAGCCCATTTTTAGAATTCTCAGCATTAGCCGCCAACGGCCAATACGATGACCAAGCGCCAAGCGCTGGGCTAGTAACTGGCATAGGCTGTGTAAACGGCATTGAAGTGGTGATAGTTGCCAACGATGCCACCGTTAAAGGCGGCACCTACTTTCCAATGACCGTGAAAAAGCATTTACGGGCCCAAGAAATCGCCATCGAAAATCATTTGCCGTGTATTTATTTGGTGGATTCAGGCGGCGCGTTTCTGCCCTTGCAAGATGAAGTATTTCCCGACAAAGAACATTTCGGCCGTATTTTCTACAATCAAGCACGGATGAGTGCACTCAATATTCCGCAAATAGCGGTGGTAATGGGCTCGTGCACCGCCGGTGGTGCGTATGTGCCAGCCATGTGCGATGAAAGCATTATTGTGCGCGAACAAGGCACCATATTTTTAGGCGGCCCGCCCTTAGTTAAAGCCGCAACAGGCGAAATTGTGGATGCCGAAAGCTTAGGTGGCGCCGATGTGCATACTTCCATTTCCGGCGTGGCTGACCACTTCGCTGAAAACGATGAGCATGCATTAGCCATTGCGCGCGATATTGTGGCGCATTTAAATCGCA
Source organism: Arenimonas sp. (assembly GCA_031428155.1). Classification (GTDB taxonomy): domain Bacteria; phylum Pseudomonadota; class Gammaproteobacteria; order Xanthomonadales; family Xanthomonadaceae; genus Arenimonas. The sequence continues at coordinate 7,334 of JANPOU010000005.1, forward strand.
AGAAAGAAAACTCACTGGCTATTCAGCCATCAAAAGCACCCGCCTATGATGCCAGCGAGCTGTATGGCATTGTGTCCAAAGACACGCGCCGGCCATTTGATATTAAAGAAATTATTGCACGCTTGGTGGATGGCTCTGAATTCCAAGAATTTAAAGCGCGCTATGGCAAAACCCTGATTACCGGCTTCGCACATATTCATGGCATGCCAGTTGGCATTATTGCCAATAACGGCATTTTGTTTGCCGAAAGCGCGTTGAAAGGCGCGCATTTCATTGAACTGTGCAACCAACGCAATATTCCCTTAGTGTTTCTGCAGAACATCACCGGCTTTATGGTGGGCAAAAAATACGAACATGCTGGCATTGCTAAAGACGGCGCCAAGATGGTAACGGCGGTGGCTTGCTCGCACGTGCCAAAGTTTACTATCATCATTGGTGGCAGTTTTGGCGCGGGCAACTACGCCATGTGTGGCCGCGCTTACGGCGCACGCTTCTTGTTTACTTGGCCGAATGCACGCATTTCGGTGATGGGCGGAGAGCAAGCCGCGTCGGTGCTGGCCACGGTGAAACGCGATGGTATTGAACAGCAAGGCGGCACATGGAGTATGGCTGACGAAGATGCGTTCAAAGCGCCGATACGCGAACAGTACGAACGCCAAGGCCACCCATTCTATGCCAGCAGCCGCTTATGGGACGATGGCGTGATTGATCCGATTGATACACGACGCGTTTTAGCGCTAGCGCTTTCTGCCTCGCTGAATGCGCCAATTGAGCGCGGCAATGTTGGTGTGTTTAGAATGTAATTAAGAACAGGTATTGCACTTAGTGCAATGCGTGATGCAGCCTTGTGGAATCGATAGTGCTGGGCGAAGTTGTTGGCCAATGCGTTTCAGCCACAACGATTTTTTCGACTCAAAAAAATAACTCAGCTTAGCTTGCGATTGCCACGACCAATTTGGCACATATTTACGCAACAAGCGCCACACACACCACAGCACCAGCGCGTAGATCAGTAAATTTTGCCAAAGCGGATTCATGCCAGCCACACCGCGCACTGATAGACCAAAAATGCGAATAAATACGCTAAGCCAAATAAATAGATAACCGCGTAGCTGGTGTATTTCCAGGAATTGGTTTCGCGTTTGATGGTAGCGATAGTGGAAATGCACTGCGGCGCGAACACATACCAGGTTAGCACTGACAACGCAGTGGCTAAACTCCATTGCGATGCGAGGATGTCGCTTAGCTGTGCTACATTATCGCCCTGCGCGGAAAGTGCATACACCGTGGCTAAGCCCGATACCGCCACTTCGCGCGCGGCCATGCCGGGAATCAAAGCCAACACAATCTGCCAGTTGAAACCAATCGGGGCGAATAACGGGGCTAAGAAGTGCCCTATTCTTCCGGCAAAACTGTATTCAATGGCTGGCAACACCGCGCCATCAGGTGGGCCGGGGAAGCTGGATAAGAACCATAACAGGATGGTGAGGGTCAGAATTATTCCGCCGACTCGGCGCAAAAATATACGCGTTCTGTCCCATAAACCAATCGCTAAATCACGCAGGTTCGGCAAACGATACGATGGCAATTCAAGCAACAAAGCGTGATCGGTTTTTTGCCGGTTGAATTTTTTCATTACCCACGCCACACCAAACACACTGACAATACCAAACAGATACAAGCCGAACAACACCAAGCCTTGCATATTGAAGATGCCCAACACTTTCTGTGCCGGAATAAATGCACCAATCAAAAGTGTGTACACCGGTAATCTGGCTGAGCAGGTGGTGAGCGGCGCCACCATAATCGTGGCTAACCGATCGCGCGGATCTTGGATGGAACGCGTGGCCATAATGCCGGGGATCGCGCAGGCGTAGCTCGATAATAAAGGAATAAACGAACGCCCGGTTAAACCAGAAGCAAACATCACTCGATCCAACAAAAATGCCGCGCGCGGCAAATAGCCGGTTTCTTCTAAAGCTAAAATAAACGCGAATAATATTAAAATTTGCGGTAAAAATTCCAACACGGTGCCAAGCCCAGCGAAAATACCGTCTTGCAGCAAACTCAACACAATGCCTTGCGGCAATATTTGCCCAACCATTCCGGATAGCCACTGCACGATTGCTGAAATGCCATCTTGGAATGGCGCGGCCCAGGCATAAACCGCCTGAAACATAAAGAACAACACCAACGCTAGCACAATCGGGCCAAATAGCGGATGCAATAAAACCCGGTCTAAACGATCATCAAAGGCCGCTGTGGCGCTTGGCATACTCACCGCGCTCTGCAATATTTGCCGAACTTGTACATGGCTATCGGCGCTGTTATGTTGCACTTCAATGGCTGGCAATGGAACGGTTTGTTCGGCAAGGTATTTCTTTAAAGCATCGGCGCCATTTGATGCCACAGCAATGGTTGGCACTACCGGCACGCCCAAGCTCTGCTCAAGCGCAGCCACATCAATTTCAATGCCGCGTTTTTGGGCGGCATCCATCATATTCAGAGCTACCAAAAGCGGCTTGCCGAGCGCTTTTAGCTCAAGCACAAAACGCAAATGCAAACGCAGATTGGTGGCATCCACCACGCACACCAACACATCAGGGTGAAAACCGTAATCGTGCGTGTCCATGCAGATATTGCGAGTAATCATTTCATCTGGGCTGGTGGCGTTTAAGCTATACGTGCCAGGCAAATCCAGCACACTCACTTGCCTATCGGCCAAGCTAAATTGGCCCTCTTTTCGCTCAACCGTAACGCCAGAATAGTTCGCCACTTTCTGGCGGCTGCCGGTTAATAGATTGAACAACGCGGTTTTACCGCAATTGGGATTGCCCACCAAAGCAATTGAAAGCGGCTTCATACATCCACCTCAATCTGCACACGCGCAGCTTCCACCTTGCGCAACGCAAAACGGGTGAAACCAATCTGCACCAGAATTGGGTCACCACCGAATGGCGCTAAGCTGATGCATTTAACGCGCTCTCCCAACACAAAACCCAAATCCAGCAGTCGATGTGCAATCGCGTCATCAGTGCCACGGCTTTGCACGCTAAGCACTTGCGCGGACGAACCTTTGGCTAATTGGCTTAAATCCACAATTCGCTTCCAAATGGGAATAATTCTCATTATAGTGCGAATTCAGTGGAAAGTGGTTGATTTACATCAAACCGTATTCAAGCATTAAACAGTTGAAAACTATCTGCTTTGTCATAAATTCTTAATATATATGATAAATAATCAGTATTCCCAGAATTCTGTGGCTCATCGTGATACTACATAAAACCGAACTTGCAAATACCGAATTAACCGGATCCAAGCGGACTCTCAGTATGCTTGAACGGCGCGCACTGCTATTTGCAAACGGAACGCGAACGATTGATCAAATTCGAGAATTATTAAACGCACCCAATTCTGGTGAACTTATTTACTTGCTTGAGAAAAAAGGTTTTTTGACGCAAATAAAACCAAAAGCACCTGCCCAAATCACCGCGGCTGTATCGGTTGTTGATGAATTTATGGTTCAACTCAAACCGTTTATTGCACCGCTCGCCGCCAATAGCTTTATATCAAAACTCATTACACCGACACTGGCTCCCAAACCAAGCAAGGTCATAAGTACTAACAACATCACAGATATAACTGCAAAACCTATTGCTGCATCCGTTTTGAATGTTGAACCTAACATTGCAGCATTAGTGGAAACTAAAGCGCCTATTGAGCAGCCGGTAGCCATTCAAGAATATTCCGTTGATGAGCAAACCAAGTCCGCCATAAAACGCATTATTACTGACACTTGCAGCGAACACCTCGGCATTTTTTCTAGGGAACTGCTCGATAAAACTCAACAAGCGCAAGATGATAAGCAACTGCGCGCGTGCATTTCGCAATGGCATATGGCCATGCAGGAATCAAAAACCGGGCGAGAATTTTGTTTTGATTGGCTCAATGATGTCAACGAATTATTAAAGCATGGCGCAGCGCAGGAACTGAAAAGCGCCTAATTTTTGCTGCATGCAATCTTTAACCCTTGACCAACGCACATGCTTGCACCGAGAATGATTTATCGCCCTGACTGGGGCATATATGTAGTTTGGCACAATATGAAGATTGGTTGGCGGCTCGCTCTTGCGTCTATCGCGCTGTTGGCAATCTGGCTGCTATTAGATTTCTCATACGTGCGCGCGGGACAGCCACCTGGTGCCACAGACACCTTTGACTACATATTTTTTGCGAGCGGCTACATGGCATTTCTTTGGGCATGCTGGCCACTGTTCGAATCACATAGCCGCTTTGCTCGCGGGTCGCTTCGCATGTTCTCGGCCGCGCTCTTGTTCCTCCTTTGGCTCATCCCTTCTATGATTTTTGTCCTGCAGTTCCATGTAGCTATTGGTGGGACTCTGTAGCACGGACCTAACAATTAGCCGCTTCATAACATGATGTAGATAATGATTCGCGAGGTGCAACTCCAGGCACACCGCCGTATCCAACCATATCCACCATCAATTTCATTTAAATTTCATCCGGTACATCTACGACTCATTTCCTAACAATAAAACCCATGCCCAACATCAATAAACCAAACACCTGGATTTTTCGGTTAGCGGTTAATTCAATCGTTTAGAATTTCCTTAAAAAATAATGCGCTGAATACCGCGCAACAGCAAGCGCATCTCCCAATCCCTCGCCATTTCCGCTATCATTTCCTTTTCAGGATTTGCATACCACCATGCCCAATTCCGTACTTCTCAGCTGCACCGGTTCCCGTGCAACGATTACGCTGAACCGTATTAGCAGCCATAACGCCTTTGATGCTGAGCTGATTACAGAGCTGACCGCCGCTTTGCAACAGGTGGCCGCTGATGGTTCCCTGCGTTGCTTGGTGCTAACTGGCGCAGGTAATACATTCTCGGCCGGTGCCGATTTAAATTGGATGCGCGCTATGGCTAGCGCAACCGAGCAAGAAAATCTTGCCGATGCACAAGCGTTGGCGCACTGTTTGCGGGTATTGAACAATCTACCCATCCCTACTCTCGCGCGCGTGAATGGCTCGGCGTATGGCGGTGGTGTGGGCTTAATTGCCTGTTGCGATATTGCGGTAGCGGTGGAATCGGCCAAATTCACTCTCAGCGAAGTGAAGCTGGGCTTGGTGCCAGCAGTCATTTCGCCATATGTGATTGCCGCTATTGGTGAACGGCAAGCTCGCCGTTATTTCCTAAGCGCCGAAATATTTGATGCAGCTGCGGCCAAACAGATTGGCTTGCTGCATGAAAGCGTTGCCGCCGAGCAACTCGACGAAACGCTGGATCGAATTTTGCATTGGCTTGGCAAAGGCGGGAAAAATGCGCAGGCCGAAGCCAAGCAATTAATTCATTCGTACCAGCCCGCCAACACAACTGAAACGATGCACGCGCAAGACGCACAAAATGCGGCGCTAATTGCGAAATTACGCGTTAGTGATGAAGGCCAACAAGGCTTGAATGCATTTTTGGAAAAACGCCCCGCTGTATGGGTTAGCGAGAACGAACAATGAATTTGTTTAAAAAAATATTGATTGCTAACCGCGGCGAAATCGCTTGCCGTGTTATTCGTACCTGTAATGAACTAGGCATTCAAACGGTTGCGGTTTATTCAGATGCCGACAGTGATGCTGAACATGTTCGGCTTGCCGATGAAGCGGTGTATATTGGCCCATCAGAAGCCAACTTAAGCTACTTAAACAAAGATGCTGTTTTGCAGGCGGCGCTAAGCACAAACGCCAACGCGATTCATCCGGGTTATGGATTTTTATCAGAAAATGCCGAGTTCGCCGAAATGGTCGGTGCAGCTGGTTTGGTATTCATTGGCCCGAAAGCAGAAAGCATGCGCGCCATGGGCTCCAAGGCTGGCGCTAAAACTCTGATGATTGAAAACGGCGTGCCGGTGATTCCTGGCTACAGCGGCGACATGCAAGAGCCCGAGTTCCTGCTGCAAGAAGCCAATGCCATTGGCTACCCGCTTATGATTAAAGCCGCACACGGCGGCGGCGGCAAAGGCATGCGTATTGTGCATAATGCCGAATCATTTCTGCCGGCCTTGCAATCTTGCCAACGCGAAGCGAAAAATGCTTTCGGCAAAGACCGTGTATTACTAGAACGCTACATCGAAAAACCACGGCATATCGAATTCCAAATTTTTGCCGATAGCCACGGCAATACTATTCATCTTGGCGAACGCGAATGCTCGGCGCAGCGCCGTTTTCAGAAAGTGATAGAAGAATCGCCCTCGGCATTTTTAACGCCCAGCTTGCGTAGCAATATGGCTATGGCAGCCATTAAAGCCGCCAAAGCAGTGGATTACTTAAACGCGGGTACGGTTGAATTTATTGTTGCGCAAAATGGCGAATTCTATTTCATGGAAATCAATTCGCGCCTTCAAGTTGAGCACCCAGTGACTGAAATGGTAACTGGTTTTGATTTGGTGCGCTGGCAAATTGAAGTGGCCGCTGGCCATGCTTTGCGGGTGCCGCAATCGGATATTGTTTCGCATGGCCATGCTATTGAAGTACGTTTGTATGCCGAAGATCCGGATAAAAATTTTATGCCGGGCAGCGGTATTATTCAAAAAATGCATTTGCCGAAAACACACAAAGCACTGCGCATAGACAGCGGTTTTCGCGAAGGCAATAGCATTAGCGTGTATTACGACCCAATGCTGGCCAAACTGATTGTGTGGAGTGAAACCCGCGCACTGGCATTAGCCGCAATGCAACAAGCGCTGTCGCAGTGCCAGATTTTTGGCTTGCCCAGCAATATCGGTTTCCTAGAACAGTTGATTGCGCATCCGGTGGTGCAAAAAGCGGAGATTGACACTGGCTTTTTGGATAAGCACCTTGATCAAATCCTTGTGCCGTCAACCATTGCTCCAGAAAGTCACCAACTGGCTGCGGCCTATTTTGCCTTGCAGATTCTAGCAAAACCGATTGCGAGTGATTCAAATAATCCGTGGGCAGCTCGCGATTTTTGGCGCCATCACGGCCAAGGTTCATTGCGCATCAATTTAAAACAACAGCAGGTCTTTGAGGCTTATCATGCAAGGCTCATAGGCGATGCGTTGAATGTGCAACATGCAAACCAATCAATATCAGCAACACTGCTTTCTGCACAACAAGATGCTGTTCAACTGTCTTTAAATGGCAAAGTGTTTGATTTACATTTTTTCCGCTACCACGATGATTTTATCGTTCATGATGGCGTGTTGCGCTCGCATTGGCAGCTGATGCCTGCTGGCTCTTGGCTAAAAGACCAAACCAATACGCACGATGGTTTTATCCGTGCGCCAATGCCAGGAAAATTAGTGTTAGTGAAAGCACAGGCTGGGCAAGTGCTGAACAAAGGTGATGAGTTAGCGGTGATGGAAGCCATGAAAATGGAGCTCAGCATCAAGGCGCCTAGCGCAGGCACCATTCGCGAATGTCTTGCTAGCGAAGGTAGCGTGCTCGACGCGGACGCGCCAATCTTTAGCTGGGATGCAAGCGATGAATGAACGGGTGCACATTGTTGAGGTATCGCCGCGCGATGGTTTGCAAAATGAAGCGCAGTTCATTAGCACCGCCAACAAGTTGGCTTTAATCGAACGGCTTATTGCATCGGGTTTGCAAACAATTGAAGCCACCGCCTTTGTTAGCCCTAAATGGGTACCGCAAATGGCCGATGCGGCTGAACTTTATCCGCAGCTTCCAAAGCATAGTACTTGCCGGTTTCCGGTATTAGTGCCTAATCTGCAAGGCTATCTGCGTGCGCTGGAATGCGGTGTTACCGATGTGGCAGTATTCACTGCTGCTTCGGAAATGTTCACTCAGAAAAATATTAATGCCTCCATTGCCGAAAGCATTGCACGTTTCAAGCCAATTTTTGAGCGTGCACCAAGCGATGGTGTGCGAATTCGTGGCTATGTTTCAACGGTATTGGGCTGCCCATATCAAGGCGCAGTTGATGTTAGCGATGTGGTACGTGTTGCCACGCAGCTATTTGATTTAGGTTGCTATGAAATTTCATTGGGCGACACCATTGGTGTTGGCACCGCAAAAGCCGCGAAGCATATGGTATTAGCCGTTGCCACGCAGATTCCAATGTCGCAACTGGCGGTGCATTTTCACGATACCTACGGGCAAGCTTTGGCCAATGTAATCAGTTGCCTTGAAGCTGGCGTGCGCACTGTAGATGCGTCTGTTTCCGGCACCGGCGGTTGTCCTTATGCCAAAGGTGCGAGCGGCAATTTAGCCACTGAAGATTTGGTGTATGCCTTGCATGGCATGGGTTTTGACACCGGCATTGATTTAGATAAACTGATTGAAACAGGAGCTTGGCTTAGCAATAAACTTGGTCACGCCAGCATGAGCAAAGTCAATAGAGCGCGCACAACATGAAAACTCAAAATTGGAAAATTCGGCCCATCACAAGTCACGATGATTCGCGTATCGCCAGCATCATTCGCACGGTGATGCCAGAGTATGGCGCACAGGGTGAAGGCTTTGCCATTAATGACCCAGAAGTGGATTGGATGTTCAAAGCCTACAGCGCACCACACAGCGCCTATTTTGTGGTTGAAATGGAAGGCCAGGTGTTGGGTGGTGGCGGCATTGCGCCACTGGCTGGTGCGAGCAACCCACGTATTTGCGAGCTTCGTAAAATGTATTTCATGCCGATTCTGCGCCGCCAAGGTGCCGGTATACACCTAATGGAAACCTGCTTGGCTAAAGCGCGCGATTTTAGCTTTGAGCTATGCTATCTGGAAACTTTAACCGGCATGGACTCGGCGATGGCTTTGTATCAAAAGGCTGGCTTCCACTCACTCGATAAACCAATGGGCGATACCGGCCACGGCGGTTGTAACCGATTTTTCGCCAAAAGCCTGTAGTGTTCAGAACTGGTTTCGTCCTAATTCAAAAAATATGTTGTTGGCGCCATTATCACCCTGGCCGTAGCCCAGGATGAATAGGCCCAACCAGGAATCAAACCCGAAGTAAACACTGCCGTGGGCCTGAAAACCTTCAATGTCGAGATTGGTGCTTTCGCCCCATATCTTGCCGTATTCCAAGGTGCCGCCGATAACTGAATTACGGCCCAAGAGCTGGCCAAGCCGGTAATTGTATCCTATGAATGCCAGCGCATAGCTTTGCACATCAACTGATTCCAGCTGATAACCGGCGAAGCGGGTTACGCCGCCCGCAGTGAACCAGTTCTGCAGACCGGGCTCGCCCTGGTAATTATCGTGATAACGTACGCCGCCGAACAGCGACTGCTCGCGGAACGGGCGTGCGCCGATGAAATCTAGGCTGGCCTGGCTAAAGGAATCCGTACTGCCCCAGCTACTGATGCCTTCAACCATTTTCACGTTCAGCAATACGCCCTCGCGTGGCAGGTATAGCGAATCTAAGGTATCGATTTTTAATGACAGAATGGCATTACGTTTTTTGTACTCGGCTTCAGGCAGATAGGATGCCCCAATCCGGCGCTCGAAATCGCCGTTCGCGATGTCAAAACCTAGAGTCACCTGTCCCCAATTGCCGAACGCCCTGCCCACAGCTGGCATGATGTAGAACTCTTTGCGTATATATTCGGCGGCCACGTTATCGAGGCTATCACCGAACTGATAAAGCTGCTGGCCGTAGCCGGCGCCAAGATTACTGAAGTACTTTCCGCCTGGTGTCAGTGGCTGATACCACTCACCTGTAATTGCCGGTTCATCACCGATAGTTAGCAATGCCCGTATCTCGCCGCCGTTTGAATTGGCCGGCGACCGAAGCAGACCAAAGGTCAGATTGAATTGGTTTTGCGAATCTTGGTTGCTACTGAAATCCATGGCAAACTCGCCCAAATTACGCCCTACGGCTTTCGGTGTAACTTTTACTGCTAATCCAGTCTGCCCACCCTTGTTGACAACCCGGTAAGATAGCGTATCGAGCGGATACTGGCCGTAAATCTCGGTAACCAGTCTCTCGATCTCTCTGCGATTGATGGCTTTGCCTTTCAAAGGCGCCAATATGGATTCAAAGATGCCGTAGTTGTAAATGGTCTTATTGTCGATGTCGATGAATGCGACGATAGTTTCGGCATCACGGTTCAGCGGAATAACACGCGCCGGGACAGCAGGCGCGCTTATGGCGGCAAGTCGCGGACCGGCGACAGCTGCAGATTCGGCGCCGATTTTCAGGGCCAGCTCGATTTTCTCTTTCTCGAAAGAGGTGGTAGTCACCTCAGAGCCGAGCTCAGGTCGGATTAGGATATCCTGCTTGCGCAGCGCGGCAACTGTATCCTCAGTATTGCCAACAGTCAGGAAGCCGATGACCTGGTCGGCGACTGTAAGCAAGCTAGTTGTGCTGTCAATCTTCGACAGTGGCGTACCAACATCGACAGCTATCACGATATCCGCACCCATCGCTCGGACCACATCCGCCGGCACCTGATTGACCATGCCACCATCGACCAATAGCTTTCCATCGATCTCAACCGGCATAAAGGCACCTGGAATCGCCATGCTAGCGCGCATCGCGCTAGCTAGGTTTCCGCTACCGATGATCACGGCCTTTCCGGTATTGATATCGGTCGCGACCGCGCGGTAAGGGATGCTAAGCCGGTTAAAATCTGTGACACCGGCTGCCTTAGCGGTTTTTTCTTCCAGGAACATCAGGATCTTCTCGCCGGTTTTAACGCCAGCAGGCAACTTTAGCCCACCCTTGCCAATGCCAGGCCTTGCAGGCGCGAGAGCCTTCTGGTCATCTAGCTTGCGTCGGAAACTGCGATCCTGACGCATGATGTCGTCATTCATCAGTTCCATCCAGTCGATGGTGGTGACCATCTCTTCAAGCTCTTCTGCAGTCATTCCTGACGCATACAACCCACCAATGACAGAGCCCATCGAGGTGCCAGCAATACAATCGATAGGTACTTTTAGTCGCTCAATTTCTTTCAAGACACTCACATGCGCTATACCACGCGCCCCGCCGCCGCCCAATACTAAGCCGATGCGCGGACGCGTATCATATGGGTTTTTACTTTTACAGGGCAAAATGTTGCTTTGCTGTGCAAAAACCAAGGGCGAGAACAAAAAACACGCGATGATAAGAGGTTTTAAGAAATTCATCAGATATCGATTTGGTATGTATTAGTGCTTAGTTTAAGGATTTATCAGTTTTTTTGTTAAAATACCTTTTTATCTAGGAACTTCTATGAATCTGTCTGATGTTCGCGCCGTGATTACCGGCGGTGTTTCTGGCCTAGGATTTGCTGTTGCACAGCATATTGTTGAACATGGCGGAAAAGTTGCTTTGTTCGACATTAACGACGACAAAGCGCCAGCCGCACTGGCAGTACTTGGTGCAAGCAATGCCATCTACTTCAAAACAGATGTTTCGGATGAAGTGCAAGCGGCAACTAATATGGCGCAAGCAAAAGATTTCATGGGCGGATTAAATGTAGCGGTGAACTGCGCAGGAATTCTTGGCGCCGGCCGTGTGTTAGGCCGCGATGCCAGTATGCCTTTGGCACAATTCGCTACAACGGTGAAAGTGAACTTGGTGGGCAGTTTTAATATTGCCAAAGCCGCTGCTGAACTGATGCAACACAATGTGCAAGGCGAAGATGGCGAACGTGGCATCATCATCAACACCGCATCGGTGGCAGCCTACGACGGACAGATTGGGCAAGCTGCTTATTCAGCCTCAAAAGCGGGCATTGTTGGCATGACGCTACCGATGGCGCGTGAATTGGCACGCTTCGGCATTCGCGTGATGACCATTGCACCGGGTATTTTCTGGACGCCGATGGTTGATGGTATGACGCCAGAAGTGCAAGCCTCGCTATCAGCATCCATTCCCTTCCCTGCCCGTTTAGGCAAACCGGAAGAATTCGCAGAAACCGTTGCCTTCATTGTGCAAAACCGTTATTTAAACGGTGAAACAATCCGCTTAGACGGCTCTGTTCGCTTGTCCGCAAAATAATTCCACTTACTGAGATTTCTTATGAAAGCGTGCGATGTTAAAAAAGGCAATGTGATTGAACACAATAATACCGTGTATCAAATACGCGATATTGAACGCTCCTCGCCACAAGGCCGAGGCGGCAATGTTACCTTTCGCTTCACCATGTATTCGGTGCCTGCTGGAACTAAATTTGATTTAAGTTTGCGCTCCGACGATGACTTAAAAGAGCTCGATTTGGTTCGCCGCGAAACCAGCTTTTCATACATGGATGGCGATGCCTTTGTGTTCTTAGACATCGAAGACTACACACCTTATATGCTTGACGCGAATGTGATTGGTGATATGGCTGGCTACATCACTGAAGGCTTAGAAGGTGTATATGTGCAACTGATTGATGATGCACCGGTTGCCATTCAGATGCCAGTGAATGTGATTCTTGAAGTGGTTGATACTCCGCCAGAATTGAAAGGTGGCACCGCTACTAAACGCCCGAAGCCAGCTAAATTAAGCACAGGTATCGAAATTCAAGTACCGGAATACATCAGCAATGGCGAAAAGATTTATGTTTCAACTGTTACCGGTGAATTTGGTGGGCGAGCTTAATTAACGCTTCGACAGGCTCAGCGAGCATTTAATGGTCGTTGAGCTTGTCGAAACGACCTAGCCATTTTTTAGCCATACGCCGTATCGATTCATCAAGCTCGCCATCATTGGCGAGTTTTTGTATATCGAACCATGCCAACGCTAGTGACTCTTCATTCTGAATAAACAATTCACTGCCACACGCACGCACCACAAACCGCACATCATAGTGCCAATGCTCAGGCTCATTGCCACGTGCGGGAATACGATGTAAATCTAGGTCGTAAATATCAGATTCAACATGCAACTCAGTTAAGCCGGTTTCCTCGATTGCCTCGCGAAGTGCCACTTGTGCTAAATCGGCATTGCCGTCAGCATGCCCACCCGGCTGCAACCAGCGATTGAGTTTCCGATGATGCATGAGCAATGCCCGCTGGCCATCATTCGACACCAGCCACGCTGAGCCAGTGAGATGGCCAATTGGCAAACTACGTTCGCAACAGGCGGGATTTTCGCGTATAAAATCGATAAATTGATTGGCCTGCAATTCGTCAAGCTGAGATTTCAATCGACTATTGGCTAATAAATCCAGTACCTTAGCTTGCTGTTCGTTCATTTTTCCACTTTCTTGCTGATTTGTAAGACAAAACACTTTACCCATACGGGCTTCTAGCTTATGGTAAACGGGTTCGGTGTCAAACTATAGAACAATTCAAATTGTTATAAAAAATACTATTGGGAGAGATTCATGCTTTTTGATCGAGTGAAATCCTTAGACCAGATTCTGGCTACGGCAGAAAAAAAGGGACTAAAACGCCAACTCGGCGCTTTTTCATTAACCATGTTAGGGATTGGCGCTATTATTGGTACGGGCATCTTTGTACTGACCGCGGTAGCCGCAAATAAAGCCGGCCCAGGCATGATGTACAGCTTTGTAATCGCGGGCTTTGTCTGCGCATTAACTGCATTAATTTACTCTGAAATTGCCGCCATGGTTCCAGTTGCTGGCTCGGCATACACCTACTCATATGCCGTACTCGGAGAAACCATTGCTTGGACTGTGGGCTGGGCGCTAATTCTAGAATACGCAGTAGCTGCTGGTGCTGTTGCCGTTGGCTGGTCTGGATATATCAATGGATTACTACACGAGATGGGCATGGGATTACCAGCCGCGTTAATGGCTGGCCCAGCGGATACCATCACCCTTGCTGACGGAACTGTTGCCAAAGGCACCTTCAACTTATTAGCCTTCTCGATTTCGCTATTAATTACCTGGCTTTTAGTGTTGGGTACATCAAAATCAGCTAAATTCACTTCGATATTAGTCGTTGTAAAAGTAGTTGCGCTTTCGGTATTCATTGTATTGGCTTGGCCACACGTGCAGCATTCTAACTTCGAACCCATGCTGCCAAATGGTTGGGGCACACCGCTCTCAGGCGTTGGTGTATTGGGTGCTGCCGCGTCAATATTCTTTGCCTATGTGGGTTTTGATGCCGTGTCTACGGCTGCTGAAGAAACCGTAAACCCAAATCGCAATGTTCCTATTGGTTTAATTGGTTCATTGGCTGTTTGTACCGTTTTCTATTTATTAGTGTCTTACACAGCGATTGGCTCGGTGGGAGCACAACCTGGCGGCGCTTTATCGCAATCCAAAGAGCCATTGGCTTTTGTTTTGAAAGAATTGGGCTTCCCAGGTATTGGTAATGCAATCGGTATTGCCGCGGTATTAGCACTGCCATCGGTGGTCTTGATGATGATTTTCGGTCAAACCCGAATTTTGTTCACCATGGCACGTGATGGTTTGATGCCGAAGTCGTTCGCAAAAGTTCACCCTAAATACCACACACCACACGTGGTCACCATCGTTACTGGTATTGCGGTCTCCATTTTCGCCGCTATTTTCCCAGTGGGTGCATTGGCTGATATTTCCAACTCCGGTACATTGTTTGCATTCTTTGTGGTTGCATTGGGTGTCATGGTATTGCGTAAACAACAACCTAATCGTCACCGCCCGTTCCGCACTCCGTTCTTATGGATTGTTGGGCCGCTAGCTATGGCTGGTTGCGCTTTGTTGTTCATCAGCCTAGGCATGTTAACCATTAAGCTATTCTTGATCTGGTTTGCAATTGGCATGGCGGTGTACTTCTTATATAGCCGTAAACGTAGCCATTTGGCGAACGGTACCAACGCTGAATAATAATCTGTATATGTAATGAAAAACGGCGCTTAATGCGCCGTTTTTTTATCTGCTCAATTCCGGTGTATCATCGCTGTCGTCATCAAGCAAATCGGTGGGCAGCTGTTTTTTAGCACGCGCGCCGAGTAGCTTCATCTTCTCCACTTGACCAACCAAATTGCTGCGCCCAACGGATAATCGCTTCACTGCACTGCTTTGGGCATCAAGTGCTTTATTCAGATGCTTACCTACTTCACCTAAGTCAGTGGCGAAATTGACAAACTCGTCGTACAGCTTGCCTGCTTGATCAGCGATTTTCATGGCATTAGCGTTGCGCAAATCCAACTTCTGCAAATGCGCCACCGTGCGGCACACGGTAATTAAAGTTGAGGGCGTTGCCAACGTTATGTTGCGCTCCAGAGCGTAAACCATTAAGCCATCATCGGCGCGCATGGCATCGATAAAAGCCGCTTCAATCGGTATGAATAGCACAACAAAATCGGTGGTTCGTAAATTAGGCAGCGATTCATAGGATTTAGCTGACAGGCCGTCGATATGCGTTTTAACTGACCTCACGTGCTCTTTCTGGGCTAGCTCGCGCGCCTGCTCGTTCTCAGCGCTAATGTAACGGTCATAAGCAATTAGCGACACTTTGGAGTCAAGCACAATGGCTTTGTTATCCGGTAAAAAAATCACGCAATCGGGTTGCTTACGATTTTTCTGTTCATCCACATAAGTGAATTGTGATTGGTAATCACGGCCTTCAGTTAATCCAGACGCCTCCAGAATGCGGCCTAAAACCTGCTCGCCCCAACCGCCTTGGGCTTTGTTATCGCCTTTAAGTGCTCGTGTTAAATTGGTGGCTTCATCAGCCATACGCGCATTCAATTCTTTCAGCGTATGAATGCCTTGGTTGGTTTGATCAACCGTTTGCCGGAACTCACCAATTTGGGTTTTCAGCGGATTCAATAAGGCATCGAGCTGTTCTTTGTTCTGCTCTTTGAATTTCGAGGATTTTTCATCAAATATTTTCTGCGCCAGATTTTCAAAATTCTGCGTTAAGCGAACTTCAGCGTTTTTCAGCAGTTGAATTTGTTCAACATACGATTGTTCTTTTGCAAGCGATTCTGCTTCCAGTGCCGAGAATTGCCGCCTGCTAGATTCAAGTTGCTCCGCTTTTAATCGCAATGAACTGATTTCAGATATCTGCGCGGTATCACGCGCGAGCGAACTTCCTTCAAGTTTCGCAAAATCTTGGCGAAGCGTACTCAGAGCAAGGCTTTCAGCTGTTAAGGCGCTATTTTCACGCTCAATGCGCAACAAGCTTGCTTCAAGCACTGATTTTTTGAGGACAATATAGACTAGCGCAATCACCAGAAAAACGGCTAATGCAATCAAAACAACGGTAAATACGCTAAAGGTCATAAGCCAAGCTCAAAGGAAACTTGGCTTATAGTAAGTCATTGCTATCTCAAAATATGAGACCTAATTGCAAATGTTTAGGATTTTTTGGCCCAAGCACTGCACCAACCCGCTTTAGCCACAGAAAAACCAGCAAAAATGGCACAGCCACCGGTTGCCGCAACAAACAGCTGACAATTGGCACAATTGCTTCCTGGCTTCGCGCCAACGGCTTTCTTGGCATCAGCCACGTATTTTAAGGCTACAGCTTGCGGATTGGTTGCGGGTAGCGGCTTTAAAGCAACTGCCTGCACTTGCCCGCTAAACATGCCAGATACAAACGGTACCGCAGCTACTGCAACTATGCCACGCACTAAAAATGTACGACGACTATTTTCTTGCTTATTCATAACAAACACTCCTAAATTCATGAGAAAATGATTTTGATTTACTTTTTGAATATGTGAACTATACGCTTTAGTTAGCAAGTATTGCTTAATCTAAATCAAGAAGTCGTGTATTTTTTCCTGATTTTTCAGTCAATTGAGAATGAATCTTATTAACTTATGTCTGCTAAAAAAACCCAACTCATCCAGCAATTAATTCATCACACGGCAGAATTAGCGGCTGCCGGCATGACGCCTGCTACCAGTAGCAATTTTTCTGCGCGCTTAAGCGAGTCGCTTTGTCTTATTACGGTTAGCGGCCGCGATAAAGGCGCGCTTACACCTCATGATTTCATGGAAATTACCATGAACGGCACCGCCGTTGATGCCACACAAACATCGTCAGCGGAAACTTTATTACACACACAGATTTATCAACTACGCCCAGATGCCAACGTGGTGCTACATACGCACTCACTGGCGCAAACTTTGTTGTCTATGCATTTTGAACAGGCCGGAAAAATTGAGTTTACTGGTTATGAATTACAAAAAGCATTCACTGGCATTAAAAGCCATCACAGCACGGTTTGCTTACCTATTGTTGCCAACTCGCAAGATATGCATGTTTTATGCCAAAGTGCCCGGCCATTTTTCGAGCAGTCCGATTTCTGGGGCTATTTAATCGCAGGGCATGGCATTTATATCTGGGGCAAAGACATGCTGGAAGCTCGCCGGCATCTGGATGCATTTGAATTTTTGCTGAATACTGAATTAACTAAACTGAGTTTTCGATCATGAGCCGTTTACGCATTTTTTCCGACAATAATCCAAACCATGTATTGTTCGAAAGTGAGCATGTAGAAGTAATACATGTTCAACTGGCCAATGTTGGCGTGGGGTTTGAACAATGGCCAACGCGTGAAATAGCCGACAATGCCAGCAACGAACAAATATTAGCCAGCTATAAAGTTGAAATTGAAACTTTGGTTGCTGAAAACGGTTTTAAAGCGGTGGATGTGGTTAGCATTAACCCTGAGCATCCTGAGCGCGAAACCATGCGTGCCAAATTCCTCAATGAACACAGGCATAAAGAAGATGAAGTGCGTTACTTCGTGCGTGGCTCCGGTTTATTCACCTTGCACATTGATGATAAAGTTTATGAAATATTATGCCGAGCGCAAGATCTTATCCGCGTGCCTGATGGCACCAAACATTGGTTCGATATGGGCCCTAACCCGCGCTTCACAGCCATTCGTTTTTTCACCGAAGCCGATGGCTGGGTTGGCTATTTCACCGATTCAGATATTGCTTTAAAATTCCCACGTTTTGAACTCAATAAGCAACCTGTCCGTGCAATTGTGACTGACATTGAAGGCACCACCAGTTCAATCTCATTCGTGCGTGAAGTATTATTTCCACATGCACGCGCGGCATTACCAGCATTTATTAAAGCCAAACATGCTGAACCAGAAGTGGCCGCTTGGTTGACACGCATTGCAGAAGAAAAATCCTTATCCGCTGATGATTTGGATAGCATTATCGCCGTGTTGATTGCATGGATTGATGCGGATGTTAAACACACCGCCTTAAAAGCATTGCAAGGCATGCTGTGGGCAGATGGCTATACACTAGGCAACTACCGCGCACCAATTTATGCCGATGCCTTTGAGCAGCTTTCACGCTGGCACGACAACAAAATACCTTTATATGTCTATAGCTCTGGATCTGTGCCTGCCCAAAAATTGTTTTTTGGTTTTAGCGAACATGGTGATGCAAGCGAATTATTTTCTGGCTATTACGACACCGAAATTGGAGGCAAACGTGAAGCCGTCAGTTACCAAGCAATAGCTAAAGCCATTGGGCAAGAACCTGCGAGCATTCTGTTTCTTTCCGATATTGTTGAAGAGTTAAATGCCGCACGCGAGGCTGGCTGGCAAACCGTATTAGTTGATCGCCTAAATGATTACCCAACAGCGCGTGCTGAGCAAAGCAACGGTCACACACGCGTTACTACATTTAGCGATATTGCGCTTTAAGGTTCAAGTGACTGCAACGTGTAGTGCGTGATTTGCTCAACACTGCCAAGCCAATCATCTTGCGCGCGCACAGTAATCCGATGTGTGCCTTCAATAAGATTTGTGGGCAGCGCAAAGCGCCAGAGATGTGTGGATATGGTGGCTTCTGGCAGTCGATCATAGTTTTGTAGCTGTGTTGATTGATCATCATAAGCATTGATATGTAACAGCGCTGGATCTGCCTGCAGCACTTTGTTCATTGCGTGCCAAACGCCATCGTCAATACGCACACTCACGCGAGTATCAGCTTTTGCCATAAACACATTGGCATATACGGCAAAGCCTGGATACGCGCCTTTCCTGAGTGTTTTAGGCGCTGTTGTAGACATTGCTAGATTAGGATTTTGCCGGGCATTGAACCAATTCAAACAATAATCCTTAGCGCTGACAGTTAAGCGCGCATAACCATTAGGTGTTCCATCGCTCATCATCGAATCGGGTATGCCTAAGCTGTCCTTTTGGCCAGACCAGAATGCACCGCTGGCGCCACCCACATTGTATTCATGCAAACGACCTTCGCCATGCCAATCGCTACGTGCATCATGGCGCACATGGCTTTGGCTATGCGAATGAGCGGTCAACAGCAGCACGTCGCGAAATGGTTCAAGCAATTTGAATAGCCGTTGGCGGTCTGCGCGCCGGAAGGTATCGCGCTGTTCATTCGTTTGGAAAAGCGGAATATGCGTGGCAATAATTAATAACTTAGATTTATTAGCTTTCGCCAGATACGCTTCGAGAAATGTAAATTGCGATTCACGCAAACCGCCAATATATTCCGGTTTTTCTTTTGGCAGAAAAACCACATCATCCAACACGATAAAGTTGGCCTGTGTTTCCTGCCAAGCAAACGTATCAGGACCAAACTGATTGCGGAAACTTTCAAGTGAATGCTCATCGCTTGGTGCATCAAAATCGATATCGTGATTGCCTGGTGCATATAGCCAAGGCGTGTTGAGGGCTTTATCAACTTTTTTTACATCCGCGTGCAAGGACAAATCGTCATGCACAATATCGCCAAGGCTTATCCCCAGTTGCGCGCTTTTTTGTGCGATTAGGGGCTGCACAATATCATTTTTATAGTAGCCAACATCGAGTAGAGATTTAGGCTGCGGGTCGCCAAAAATCAGCACTGATAATGCTTCATCCGTGTTTTCTTGCTTCGGCCATAACGCAAAATTTTTGCAGCTACTATCAGCTTGGATAACGCCACCATACTTTAAACCGTGAGTAAGGCTCGGCTGGTTTGCAAACCAATCTGGCAAGCCATCAGCGCGCTTTGGTAGCGTATAGCCTGCCGGCTTGATAACGAATAGTGATTTGCCGAGTTGTGCTGGGAGTTGATACACACCATTTTTATCGGTGTATACAATACGTTCGCCATCAGATACCGCAATTCCAGGCAGCCCTTTTTCGTGCTTATCAAGTATCGAATTATGGTTTGTATCGACGAATACTTTTGTTGTCTTGCAAAGTTCAGCATGTAGCGCTGGGCTAAGCGTTAGCAACACAAGCATACTCGCTACGCGCAACATATTTTAAAGCGCAGCCTTGGCAGCCATTAACAATTTGCCATGCTCAACTAACTCAACCATGAGCTGAACTTCACCATCCATAGCGCGGTCGGTGCGCATAAAGGCAATGTCGCCTCGTAATGCCTCAAGCGCCGCCTGCACAGCTTTCCCCGGCACAAACTGCTTGGCATCGGCCAGCTCTACACGCAGGGCTTCAACTTCTTGCATAAAGGCAGGATAATCTGGATCATTTTCAAGCGGTGCAAAATTAATTTTCTTGGCAAGCTCACCAGCACTAAACCCAGAAGCTAATTCACAAGCTGCTTTAATCATTTCCTTGCGGAACTCTAAAGCCTGCGCGGCGGTATACATTTCCAATGCAATAACTTTCGCCAAATCGTGGCTCATCTCTAATACATGTCGTGCTTCATTGGCGCCCATCGACACATGGTCTTCGGCATTAGCGCTGGTTGGAATGGAATACACCGAAGCTGGGTGAGCACGTGTTGCTAAATCATTCACAATAGCGGCGGCGGTATATTGCACAATCATAAAGCCACTTTCTGTGCCGTCTTCATTACCAATCAAAAATGCTGGCAAGCCATCGTTCGTAGCCGGATCAACCAACTTATTTAAGCGCCGCTCAGAAATTGATGCCAGCACAGGAATGGAAGCTTTAACATAGCTCATCACCAACGCCAATGGCATGCCGTGAAAATGCCCGGCTGATACAATTTGGTCTTCGATATTTTTTGCACCGCTGTAATCGGGAAAAATGAGCGGGTTGTCAGTGACTGCATTTAATTCAATGCCGAACACGCGCTTGGCATGCGCTACAGCATCGCGTACCGCGCCATGCACTTGCGGAATGCAGCGCAGTGAATAGCTATCTTGCGGCTGGTGCTTTTTACCGCCACGAAATGGCTTGAATCGTTCATAGAATTTTTCACGGCCATGGCGCTGGCTAAGCGGTACCCAATCCCATGCAATATCAAAAGTCAGCGCATCAAGCGTTGGTTCTGGCCAACAATCTGGCAACCAAGAACGAAACTTTGGCACTAAGTGATAGGCAATATCAACCAAACTTGAGCCTTGTAATAATCGCTGCAGATGTTTTGCAGTGTGCACTTGGCCTGGGTGCGGGCGCAATGCATGCACGTGCTCATCAAATGCGCGCATACGGCCAGCAAATGCATCGAGTGTCATTGCTGCGGCTAAATCTGCGGTGTCGCACAATTCTTCTAAACGCGAGATTGCCAGTACACCTGTTGCTAGCATTTGGGCAGTGCCATTATTGAGAGCCAAGCCTTCTTTATGTGACAGTGTAATTGCAGTTAAACCGGCTTTCTGCAAGGCTTGTGCACCGGGCATTCGAACGCCCTGATAAAATGCTTCGCCACCGCCTAATAATACAATGGCTAAGTGCGAGAGCGGCGCTAAATCGCCACTGGCTCCCACTGAACCGAGCATCGGCACCACCGGTACAACACCAGCATTTAGCATATTAGTAAGCGCTTGCAGAGTTTGCACTCTAATACCCGAATGGCCACGCATCAAGGTGTTAATGCGGATAACTATCATCGCGCGCACCACGTCTTCAGCAAACGGCTCACCCACACAAACTGCATGGGTGATGATGAGATTGCGCTGCAGCTCTTCAAGCAAGGTTTCGTCGGTGTTATTCGAGGCACGAATATGCCTTGCGCCTAAAAGCTTATCGGCATTGCTGCCGAAACCTGTAGAAACACCATACAACGGCTGCTGCTGTTTAACTTGCGCATCTAAAAACTCAGCGGTTTTTGCAACCTCTAAAAGCTGGCTTTCATCTAAGCTAACACTGGCACCAAATGCCACAGCAACGACTTGTTCATGGTTAAGTGATAAGCCAGTTAGCTTGATTGATTTCATTACAAACCCCATTCTTTGGCTTGGCTTAAACAGCGCACTAGATCGTTACGTGCTATTTCAACTTGCTTGCCAGTGGCTAAATTTTTCAAGCTCACTATATCTTTACTTTGCTCAGACTCACCAAACAACACCATATAGCTAAAACCGACTTTATCGGCATACTGAAATTGCTTAGCAAGTTTTTTTGCTTCAAGCTGCACTTCACAAGCAATACCTGCAGCTCGCAATTCCATGGCTATCGCTAAGGATTGTGTTAGATCATCGTCACTCATCAAGCCGATTAATACCATGTGATTCTGCGTGTCTGGTTTAATTAAGCCCACTTCACGCAATTGCCAAAACAACCGGCTTGCGCCGATGGAAATTCCCACGCCAGGCAGTTTGGATTTGCTGTAATGGCTGGCAAGGTTATCGTAGCGACCACCGGAACAGATTGAACCAATCTGCGGAAAGTCATTGAGTGTGGTTTCGTATACTGTGCCGGTGTAATAGTCTAGGCCGCGTGCAATTGAAAAATTGATGGCGTAATGCGTTTCAGGAACGCCAAGATTTTTCAACATATCCAGCACCACGCCTAATTCATCAACACCTTCAGCCGTTTCCGGATATTGCTGTTTGAGTTTGGCCAGAATTTCTAATGCCGATGCATGCGTGCTTGAACGAGTAATGACAAAACTCAGTATTTTTTCAATTTGCGCATGTGGCAGATTGAAGCCTTCGCCTTTTAAGGTTTGTGCTACCTGCTCGGCACCGCGTTTATCGATTTTATCAATCTCACGTAACACCAAGGCTTGTTGTTCGGCATCAACAATTCCCACTGCATCAAAAAAACCACGCAGGATTTTTCGATTATTTAAGCAAATGGTGAATGGTCCAATAGCTAACTCTGAGAAAACGGCATAAATAACCGCCGGAATTTCTGCATCATAACGAACCGATAAACTGTCTTTGCCGACCACGTCAATATCGCATTGGTAAAATTCACGGAAGCGCCCCTTTTGCGAACGCTCACCGCGATACACGCGTTGGATTTGGTAACGGCGAAAGGGAAACGCCAATTGATGCTCATGTTCTGCCACATAGCGCGCCAAAGGCACGGTTAAATCAAAGCGTAGTGCGAGCTCAGGCGCACTGCCCTGCTCTAGTGCGCCAGTGGATTGCACGAAATACACCTGCCGCTCGGTTTCACCGCCAGTTTTGGTCAGCAACACATCGGTTAATTCAAATACCGGCGTTTCAATTGGCAGAAACCCAAATTTTTGGTAATTTCGAGCAATAACATCCAACATATGATTGAACGCACGTTGTTCGCCGGGCAAGAGTTCTAGGGTACCGGCGGGGGTTCTAGGCTTAATCAATGGAGGCTCCTTGTTTCGAGCCTCTATTATAACTGCGCCAATCGATATTTTAGCTTTTCCAGTCCTAGATTGCCTCCTGAACCCTCAGAAGTCCTTGTTGCTAAGCTATCCGATGCTGTTCTGTTCTGCCAAAGTGCAGGATCTGCGGCGCGTTGATAGGCCTCACGAAACGGCATGCCTTGTTTTGCAAATTCCAAGGCAATGTCGGTAGCATGCATGGATGGCTCAAAAGCTTGCTGTATAGCATCTTCGTTCCATGCCAGTTTGCTCAACAAATCGGGCAGCAATGCTAACGCAGATAAACCGCGTGAAAAACCGCGCAACAGTGGCGCTTTAGTGAACTGCAGATCTCGGTGGTAACCAGATGGCAAAGACAAGAGCTGTTCAATTTCCGAACGAGCCGCCGATACCGTGGCATAACTGGCACGCAATAGTTCAATTAAATCTGGATTGCGCTTATTAGGCATTAATGAACTACCGGTTTGGTATTGCGCTGGCAATTTAACAAAATTAAATTCGGTGCTTGAAAATAAACACAAATCCCATGCCATGCGACGCAAATCACCCATTGCCGATAGCAGTGCATCCAAAGCTGCGATATCAAATTTTCCACGCGATAACTGTGCGTAGGTAGCAATTTGTTGAGTTCTGGAAAAACCCAATTGCGCACTAGTAAAATCACGCGGTAGATCAAGATTCACCCCAAACCCAGAAGCCGAGCCAAGCGGGTTTGCATCAATCAGTAATAAGGTTTGTTGTGCACGCAGCGTATTGTCGATAAAGGCCTCCGCCCATGCACCCCACCACATGCCTCGCGACGAGACCATGGCACGTTGCATATGCGTATAGCCTGGAAGCGGCAGCATAGCCTCGCGTTCAGCACGTTTCAAGCTAATCTGCGCAATACTTTTGCATTGCGAAATGAGTATATTCAACTGCTGTTTGAGCCACAAACGCGATGCTACCAACACCTGATCATTTCGGCTACGGCCAGTGTGAATTTTTCTGCCAATATCGCCTAATTGCTGGGTAAGATATTCTTCAATAGCACTGTGGCCATCTTCATAACGCGCATCAAGAATAAACTCACCACAAGTATATAATTCGGCAAGTGCATTGAGCTTACTCTCAAGTTGCTGGCATTCATCAGCACTCAATATACCAATTTGCATTAAGCCGTGAGCATGGGCAATGCTGGCTTGAATATCAAATAAAAATAATTCGCGATCCAAGACAATATCTTCGCCAGCCAAAAAATCTTGTATGGCTTGGTTAATCTCAAATCCGGGTTTAGCCCAAAGCACATTATTATTCATGGTATCCCCATAGTTTCTGGCAAGCCAAATGCCAAATTGATATTTTGCATAGCCTGACTAGCCGCACCTTTCAATAAATTATCTAATACGGATACTACAACCAAACGTCTGCCGTCGTCGCTGAGTCTAAATCCTCCTATTTGAGCGTTTGGCGTATTTGCGACGTGACTCAGCCAAGGTGTTTCGGTCATTATTTCAATAAACTGTTCATTTTGGTAAAAATCTCTGTATAGCGATTCAACCTGTTCTAACCTCAAGGGCTGATTTAGCAGCATATTTGTAGTGATTGATAAGCCCCGAAAATGCGGTGCTACATGCGGCATGAAATGTAGCTCACAACCTATCTGAGTTATTACTTCACGCTCATGAATATGATTTAGCAACGCATAAGGAATCAGATTATCTTTGAGCATGTCTGAGTTATTGTTATTTGATGGCGTTACACCTGCGCCCGAATAGCCAGACACGCCAAAACATTGCACTGCGCCAGCAAGGTATTTACGCATCGGCGCTATCGCTAATTGCATTGCGGTTGCATAGCAACCCGGATTACTGATGCGAATCTGCCCTTTGTAGCAATTTCGCGTTAGCTCTGGCAAGCCATAAAACCACTCGGGGCTGAAACGATAATCAGCAGATAAATCAAGCAGTACGGATTTTGAATTGGCTGCATCGAATGTATTAACCCAGCTTGCTGCCAAGCCATTCGGCAACGCCAATACCAACACATCGACAGGATTTTGCAGTGCATCTTCAGGGCAATAATTACAGTAGCGCATTGCTAATGGTGCGTTGAGTTCGTAATCACTCAACAACTGCCCTTCACGCTCACGCGAAGACACAAACACCAATTCAAGCTGTGGATGCGCCGTTACCAACTTAATCAGTTCGCTACCGACATAACCACGCGCACCAATTAAACCTAATCGAATTATCTTTAAGGATTCACGAATCACTTTGCACCTGACTCATGAAAGCTTGCAGGACGTTGCAAACAAAAATCAACAGCTTGTTGTATTTCTGCAAAATTATCCAAACCGTACCAGAACACGGTCCAGTGCTCGAATTTCATACAACCATCAGAACTTTGCATGTAAAATTCGTTAATTGAATTATCACGTCGCGAACGCCAGAATAATTTAGGGGTTTGTTGGCGCATCACCGACCACGCTGCCGTACCTAAGCCTTCGCCTTGCGCATCTTCTGATACCGCGAATTTATCCAGATACGCCAAACCGTTCACGTTAAGAATAACCAATGCTGCACGGTAGTCTTCACTGAAATACACACGCTCTGGTTTGGTATCGGTAAAATAACTCGGCAACATTTTTTTTGAAAAGCCAGATTCTAAGAGCTTCTGTAATTTTGTTTTATTTAGCTTTGACCACGTATTCACGCACTTAATCAATTTTCCTTTACGCACCAAGGTGCCCGAACCGCGATGGGTAAATAATTCTTTAGCAAGCTCTGATGGCTTGGTGATTGATACAGAAGTATCGCTTGGTAGTTGGTTGAGCAGTTCGGCTATCTGTTCGATTTTTACTTTCATGCCCGAATGTAGCCAAGGCTGCTGCATCAACTGCTGATAATCGGAAGAAAGATTTATAGAGTCGATAATTTTTCCTTCGCCATCTAATAAGCCGCCGGTATTGGTTAAAAAAATAATTTTATAGGGCTGCAAAGTTTTAACCAATTCATTGGCTGCCCAATCGGCATTAATATTCACAATTTGTCCTAGCTCGGTTTCACCCAAGGAGGAAATCACTGGAATAGAGCCGGCCTTGATTGCGGAATAGATAGCCTCGGTATGTACTTTACAGACTTTACCCACAAACCCGTATTTTTTTGTATTCAATAATTTTGCTTCCAGCACGCCCGAATTAAGTGCCACTGCCCGAATACCCTGCACTTGAAGCGATTCAACCAAGCGCAGATTTTCTTGTATGCAAACTCGACGTACGATTTTCAATACGCTTTGGGTGGTTACACGCAAGCCATCCAGCGTGCGCTTCTTGATATTGGCAACAGCTAGTTCATCATCTAATTGTGGGCCCGCACCATGAATCACGATTGGCGTTAAACCCACTTGCTGCAAAAATGCTAATGAGGACACCAACGCATCTAAATCATCGCGCAGTATGGCACCGCCGACTTTCACCACTGCAAAACGTGAGGCGTCGCGCTGCGAAAAGCGTTTTAAATACTGCTGAATTTCCTTAGCGCTGCCGATATTGCTGAGCAGGCGCACAATGGTATCGCGGACTTGGCTGTCTTTAGTCATGATTCAACTCAAAATATGCAGGTAGTGTTCGGTGATGGTTTGCAATTGCGACACATCAAGCCATTCGTCAGCCGTGTGCGCTTGTGCAATATCGCCAGGGCCAAAAACAATCGCATTTAAACCCGCTTCTGAAAACAACGAAGCTTCGGTCCAAAAATCCACCGCATGGCCAATCGGTAGATTTAATCCTTCCACAAAATCGCGGGCACGCAGACGTTTTTCTTCAGCCATAGCAGTATCGCCAGCTGGCAGTGGCGGCCCAGTAAATGTTACCTGATATTTTTTTTGACTATCGGGCAATAACTCTGCGAACTGCTGATGCAAAACTTGCATAGATTGCGTGGGCAGTGGCCGGAAACCTAAACGCAATTCGGCATTGCCAGCAATCATATTGGCTTTAATACCGCCATCCATTTTTCCAATGTTAAAAGGCATACCTGTTAAACCACCGAAACGCTGATGCGCTTCTTTTTCAGCCAAGGCGAGTGCCTGCGAACCCCAGACTAAAGCCTGATGCACAGCGCTTTGCATTGGGTCGCTGATTTTTGAAGCATGCCCAGATTGACCACTGAACTGCACAGTAGCAGCCGCTATTCCGCGATGCGCCAACACCGCTTGGCATTGTGTAGGTTCGGCAACAATCACATCAGTGAACCCATGAGTTGTAGCTAAAAATGCCGCGATGCAGCGCGGATCATTGGCTTCTTCATCGGATGTAAATAAAAATGCTGCATCGCCAGTTGTGCAATTCGCCACAGCCAATAAGGCCGCTGCCGCGCCTTTAATATCGCAAGCACCTAAGCCAATCGCTTTACCATCAGCAAGCACTAACTGATGCGGATTTTGACTCCAACCTGGCGCAATCGGCACAGTATCCAAATGTACATTGAACAGCAGCGTGGGTTTGCCGCGCTTTGCCAGCAGTGAAACTGCGCCTGCGCCATGATCGGTAAGCGTGCATTCAAAACCAAGCAACTGGTTTTGAATATACGAAAAAATACCCTCTGCACGTATTTCACGTGGTGGATTTTGGGTGTCGAAGGCGATTAAATGCTCAAGGTGCTGCAACGCCGTTTTCAATAATTCAGTCATGCTGATTTTCCGCCATTGACCTTGGCCCAAAGATTCGAGCTCATACCGAATAATTGAATAAACCCTTCAGCTTCAGCTGCGCCCCAGTTTGCCGATTGTGCGTAGGTTGCTGCTTGGCTTTGCAAAATATGCGCCGATTCAACCACTACTGCGCTAACGGTTCCGCCTTCAGTTCGCAAAGTCACCACGCCATTCACACACACTTGGCTAGACAGTAAATACGCTTCTAAATCTGCTTTCAATGGATCAAAATAAAAACCCTCATACACTAACTCCACCCATTTTCGGCCAATCGTTGGCTTAAATCGGTTTTGATTCTTACTCAGCACCGCTTCTTCTAAAGCTTGATGCGCAGTTTGCAATGCAGTGAGTCCGGGCGCTTCAAAAACAATACGGCCTTTCAAACCAATGGTGGTATCGCCGGTGTAAATCCCCTGCCCAACGCCATATGCCGCAAATAATGAATTTAAGCGTTTGAGCATTTCACCGCCTTGCATCAACTCTCCATTTAAACTAATTGCCACACCATGCGCAAAGCCAATACTGACTTGCAAAGCTTGCTCCGGCCAATCTTTGCGTTTTGCGCACCAGCCTTGAAGGTTTTCACTTGGCGCTTGCCATGCATCAATCTCACCACCTGACATGGTAATTCCGAGCACGTTTTCATTGATGGTGTAGGCTTTTTGTTTGCTTGGCACCGCAAAACCGCGCTGTTCTAAATACTCTTGCTCATATTGCCGAACATGCGTGTGTTGCTTTTGAATCTCACGAATTGGTGCAAAAATTTCATAATCACCCAAAGATTGAATAGATAAATCAAAACGCACTTGATCGTTACCCATGCCGGTGCAACCATGCGCAATTTTATTAGTGCCTAATGCTTGGCAACGTTTGATGCTGTGCTCAACAATCAGATAGCGGTCAGAGACTAGTAACGGGTATTGGTTTTGGTATTTTTCACCTGCCCAAATAAACGGTGTCACAAATGAGTCAAACAGCGCTTGCGATAAATCTAAGGTTTGGTGCGACGCCACACCTAGCTCGTTGGCTCGCGCTTCGATGTACAACAACTCCTCGGCACTCACACCACCGGTGTTGGCGAATACACTATGCACGGCATAGCCCTGTTCTTGTAAATACGGAACACAAAAACTGGTATCTAAGCCACCCGAAAACGACAGTACGATATCCTTTGACATAATAATTTTCCTTAACTGATTTCTGGCTGATTGATGAGGCAATGCATAATCGCTTTTTGCACATGCAGGCGATTTTCAGCTTCTTGAATAGCAATGCAAGCCGGCGAATCCATTACCGCATCGCTGGCTTTAATATTTCTACGTAACGGCAGGCAATGCGAAAATACTGCGTTATTGGTTAGCGCCATTTTTGCTTCATCGACTATAAAATGCCGGTATTGATCGCGCATCGGTTTTTCATTCTGCCACTGGCCAAAGTATGGCAACGCGCCCCAGCTTTTGGCATACACCACATCAGCGCCGGCGTAACTGGCGGCAATATCGTGGCTAACCTGCACTGAACCGCCAGACTCGCGGGCATTCTGATCGGCCCAACCCATATAGCGCTCATCCAGAATGTATTGTTCATTCGGACACAATAAAGTGACGTCCATGCCCATGCGTGTAGCAATGGTTAGCGCGGAATTGGCCACCGCCGTATTCAAGGCTTTCGGGTGGTATGTCCATGTTAAAACATATTTTTTACCCCGCAAATCGCGCGTGCCGAAATGTTCTTGCAAAGCTAAAATATGCGCCATTTCCTGGCACGGATGGGTAATGGTTTCCATGTTAATCACTGGCACTGTGGCGTAGCGGGCAAACGCATTCAGCACTTTATCTTGGCGGTCTTCCTGCCAATCAATGAATTTCGGGAAGGCGCGCACCGCAATCATATCCACATAGCTCGATAACACCTTGGCAACTTCAATGATGTGCTCTTCGGTATCCCCATCCATGGTGCTGCCTAACTCAAATTCGATTGGCCAAGCATCTTTGCCAGGCTGCAAGATCACCGCATGTGCGCCAAGCTGGAATGCGCCGAGTTCAAAGCTGGTCCGTGTCCGCATCGATGGGTTGAAAAACAATAATGCAATGGATTTACCTTTTAATTGATCGCCAAGTTTGTTGGTTTTAAAGGCACTAGCCTGCGCCAGCAAATGCTGCAATCCAGTCACCGACCAATCTTGCGTGTTGAGAAAATGTTTTGCCATAAAAATCCTTCAGAAAATAAAAAAACCCAGCCTAGGCTGGGTTTTTGGATAAAAAACAACAATCCGGCTACCCAGCTACATACTCAGGCTAGGTCGGCGGGCACGCGAAGTCATCGACGAGGCTTGGCGCGCCGACGAAAGAAGTTCTACGTGAGAAAAAAGATGATTCATGCTTTGATTATTGCTGATAAGTTGCGAATTGACAAGCCTAGGCTAGCCTTTTTATCAATATTTGCCTTGAAAGCTTGCTAAAATAGGCTTATGACTATCTCTTTATACAACAACTTACAGCGCGCTTTACAGCCATTTAGCCCAGCCAATCCAGATAACGTAACGGTATATCTTTGCGGCCCAACGGTTTACAACTACGTGCACATTGGCAATGCGCGCGGCCCAGTGGTGTTCGATGTGTTGATTAAGCTGCTGCGTCGCAACTTTCCGAAAGTAACCTATGCCCGCAACATCACCGATGTTGACGACAAAATCAATGCGGCCGCGAAAGCGCTAAATGTTCCTATTACCACCATTACCGATAAATATACAAAAATTTATCGCGAAGACATGGCCGCACTCGGCAATCAAGCGCCTGACATCGAGCCGCATGCTACCGATCACATTCCTCAAATCATCACCATGATTGAGCAGCTGATTACATCAAAGCACGCCTATGCGGCTGAAGGCCATGTATTGTTTTCAGTGCCAAGCTATGCCGATTACGGCAAGCTATCGCGCCGCCCAGTGGATGAAATGCTGGCCGGAGCGCGCGTTGAAGTTGCGCCGTATAAAAAACACCCCGGCGATTTTGTGCTTTGGAAACCTTCCACACCCGATTTACCTGGCTGGGATTCACCATGGGGCATTGGCCGCCCGGGTTGGCATATTGAATGCTCAGCAATGAGCGCGGCGCATTTGGGCGAAACCATTGACGTTCATGCCGGCGGCGTGGATTTGCAATTTCCACACCACGAAAATGAAGTCGCGCAAAGCACCTGCGCGCACGGTGGTAAAGTTTTCGCACGTTTCTGGCTGCACAACGGCATGCTCAATTTCGGCGGCAGTAAGATGTCGAAATCGGTTGGTAATGTCAGTATTTTGCATGAGTTATTGGAAAAACATCCGGCTGAAGCGCTGCGCTTAGCATTGCTCTCTGCACAATATAGGCAGCCTTTGGATTGGTCGGATACCTTAATTGAGCAAAGCGTGAAAACCCTTGATCGCTTATACGGTACACTGCGCGATTTAACTGACGTTGAAGCCAGCGCTGGCGATATTCCTGAAGCCATTGAAGCAGCACTTAGCGATGATTTAAACACACCATTGGCTTTAGCAGAGTTAGCAAAAATTGCTGGCAATGCCCGCAAAGCAGAAGATGCCAGTGAGCGGCAACATCTCAAAGCACAATTACTTAGCGCTGGTGCAGCGCTTGGCTTACTGCAACAAACACCGGAAGCGTGGTTTGCTAAAGGCGCAAATAACGATGACGACGCGCGTATTCAAGCATTGGTGGACGAACGCAACGCGGCTAAACTTGCCAAAAACTTCGCACGCTCCGACGAAATTCGTAACCAATTAGCAGATCAAGGTATTCTGCTTGAAGACACTGCGCAAGGCGTGCGTTGGAAACGCGTATGATGCAGCCAATTGAAGCAACAACGGCTGAAGCGCAATTAGCCATTGAAGAAGAATTCGCATTTTTCGGCGACTGGTCGGAACGTTACCAATATTTAATTGATTTAGGCCGGCGCTTGCCGGAATTTCCAGAAGCTTGGAAAGTTGAAGAAAATCGGCTGTTAGGTTGTCAATCGAACGTATGGATTGTGCCGCATGAGCAAGACGGCAAACTGTTTTTTTCTGCTGCTTCCGATTCAAGCATTGTGTCGGGCTTGGTGTATTTGGCTTTGCGTGTGTATTCCGGGCGCAGCCGCGAAGACATTCTCGCCACCGAACCAAGTTTTGTGCAAGCTATTGGGCTTTCTAAGCATTTGTCACCAACCCGTAGCAACGGCTTTGCATCGCTATTGCAGTTCATCAAAATCTCTGCCGAGCATTTATGAAACCCATTCAACGCAAGCTAATTGTGTCTGCTATTGCTTCGTGTTTTGTGCTGAGTAGTGTTTTTGCAGCGGAAGCAAATGCACCGATAACAACTATTCCTAAGCTTTCAGAGATACCGATTCAACAACACCAGCTGGCTTTATTTATCCAGCGCTTCCAAGCGGATTTGGCTAGCACTGAACACACCTTTGACATTAACGCAGGCCATCAACGCGAAGCAGCTTTGCGCAGTTTGTATCAAGGTTGGCTAGCGCGTTTAAGCGAATTCAACTTCGCCAAACTGACGCTCGAAGATCAAGTTGATTACGCCCTACTGAAACGCGAATTAAATTATCGCCTTATTCAGTTGGATTTCGAACGTAAGCGTTTCGATCAAGCCTTGCAACTCTTGCCGAGCATCGCACCCTTGATTGATCTTGCCGAACAACGACGCGCGCTTTTGCCTTTACAGCCCGAACAAGCGAAAAAACTAATAATTAATGCAACTGAAGCCTTACAGAAAACCCAAAATAATTTATCCAATCAAACCAACGTTTCGCCAATTGTTGCCTTGCGCGCTGCCAAATTATTGCAAACGTTTCGTGAGCAATTCAAAGATTGGAATACCTTCTATAACGGCTATCAACCAAGCTATACAACATTGGTCAGCAAGCCGTATGAGGCCTTGGATAAACAACTAGATAGCTACGGGCAATTTCTACGCAATGATTTAGCCGGCGCGAAAAATCCAGAAAC
This sequence comes from Arenimonas sp., assembly GCA_031428155.1. Taxonomy (GTDB): domain Bacteria; phylum Pseudomonadota; class Gammaproteobacteria; order Xanthomonadales; family Xanthomonadaceae; genus Arenimonas. The sequence continues at coordinate 40,402 of JANPOU010000005.1, forward strand.
CATCATTGGCGACCCAATCGGCCGTGATGCGCTTGAAGCGGCGTTGCGCTATGAAATGATTCCCTACTCACCCGAGCAAATTGTGCAACTGGCCGAACGCGAGTTAGCGTGGTGCCAAATTGAAATGAATAAGGCCGCGGCCGAGATGGGCTTTGTTGACTGGCATCAGGCCTTGGAAAAAATTAAACAAGATGGACCAGCCATCGGCGAGCAAGCACAATATGCCAAGCTATTAGCCGAAGAAGCAGTGGCCTTTATTGAAAAGCGCAAATTGGTAACGGTGCCGGAACTGGCCAAACGCGATTGGCGGATGACGATGCTCAGCCCAGAATACCAACTGCAGGCCCCATTTTTCTTAGGCGGCGAAGATGTTTGGGTTGCTTACCCGCACGACAGCATGCCCGTCGAAAAACAAGCGATGACTTTGCGCGGCAACAACCGTTATTTCTCACGCGCGGTAGTGCATCACGAGCTAATTCCAGGCCATCATCTGCAATATTTTTACAACACCCGCTACAACAGTCATCGGCAATTATTCGATACACCCTTTTGGGGCGAAGGCTGGGCGTTGTATTGGGAATTCCTGTTATACGACAAAGGCTTCGCTAAAACTCCCGAACAAAAACTCGGCATGCTGTTTTGGCGTAGTCATCGCGCCGCCCGTATCCTGTTTTCGCTGTCTTTCCACTCGAATACCATGACACCGCAGCAAGCCATCGACATGCTGGTTACGCGCGTGGGCCATGAACGTGAAAATGCCGCGGCGGAAGTACGACGCAGTTTCGCTGGCGATTATAGTCCAATTTATCAAGCAGCCTATATGCTCGGCGGCCTGCAATTTTGGGCATTGCGACAAGAGCTGGTTGAAAGCGGCAAATTGACCGACCGCGAATTCCACGATGCGATCTTAAAAGGCGGCCCAATGCCAGTGTCGGTAATCCGCAGCCGATTGAACGGGCAAAGCCCAAACCCAGATTTACCTGCCGAATGGCGCTTTTATCCAGCATTAAATGTGAGATAAAAAAACCCCGTTTCTGTACTGCACCCCAAAAGTTGGACAGCTTGTCCAACATATAAGGTGCAGTTTTTATGTCCAAATACAGTAAGGATTTCAAGTTAAAGCTCATCAAGCAATGCCTTTCAGGCAAGCTCAGTCTTAGTCAGCTTGCTATCATTCACGGGATTGACCGCTCGAATATCCGGTTATGGGTGAATGCCTACCAAGCCCATGGCATGAAGAGCATTGATCGGACCTATACTCTTTATTCCAGTACGTTTAAGGTTTCTGTTGTCAAGTACATGAGTCGCCATGGTTTGTCTTTAAAACAGGCTTGTGCGCACTTCAATATTCCGACACCTCGTTCGGTTTCCACATGGCAAAAACTCTATAATCAAGGCGGACCCACGGCACTAGCCCTCCGACCTCGAGGACGTCCCGCTATGACTGAGAAACGTAAGCCATTTAAAGCAACCAACAAGCCGGTTGAGGAAATGACCCAAGCTGAACTGATGCGAGAAGTGCAGTACCGGCGGGCGGAGACCGCCTACCTAAAAAAGCTGGAAGCCGTGCTTCAGGCACGGGAGGCGACAACAAAACCAAAGCCGAGGTAATCACCGCGCTTAGCCAAAACTACTGCCTCGTCGATCTGGTCCAAGGCGCTGACATGTCTCGCAGCAGTTATTACTACCAGCGTAAGATTACCCACTTGCCAGATACCGATAGACAGATCAAACAACAGATTCAGTCTATCTATCATGCCCATAAGGGGCGCTACGGCTACCGTCGAATGAAGTTGGCGCTACGCAATACGGGACTTTGGATTAACCACAAGAGGGTTCAGCGGCTGATGAGCCTGTTGCAGCTCAAGGCCATAGGACCCAAAAAGCATTACAAATCGTATCGTGGTGATATCGGCAAGGTAGCCACCAATACACTGAGCCGCAACTTCAAGGCACAAGGCCCTCACCAGAAGTTGGTGACGGATGTCACCGAGTTCAATCTGAAGGGTGAGAAGGTTTACCTATCGCCGGTGCTGGATTTGTATAACCAAGAAATAGTGGCCTATCAGATTGAGCAAAGGCCGCAGTTTGGCCTGGTGATGAAGATGCTCGGCAAGACACTAAAACGCCTTAAGGTCGAAGATCGTCCGCTGTTACACTCGGATCAGGGCTGGCATTATCAGATGGACGCGTATCAGAAGGTGCTCAAGGAGAACGGTATACAGCAGAGTATGTCGCGCAAGGGCAATTGTCTGGATAACGCGGTGATGGAGAATTTCTTCGGGATATTGAAGAAGGAATTCTTCCACGGCAAGCAATTCAAAAGCATGGCGTCATTCAAAATGGAACTGAAACGTTACATCCACTATTACAACCACGACCGAATCAAGGAAAAACTAAAGGGACTGAGTCCGGTACAGTACCGAACTCAGTCCCTTGTGTTAGCCTAAATGCACTGTCCAACTTTTGGGGTGCAGTACA
>JANPOU010000006.1:0-2052 GCA_031428155.1 Arenimonas sp.
TGCTTGATGGTGTTCAAACCAGTATCGCCGCTGATTGGCTGCGCACCGCGCTTAACCAGCTTCATGCCGTTAAAATCAATTGGATTATGGCTGGCGGTTATTTCGATGCCGCCGTCAACATCATGATGAAAGGCCGCGAAATAGACTTCCTCAGTGCCAGTCATGCCCAAATCGATGACATCTACACCTTGTTCAAGCAAGCCGCGGATAACGGCCTGCTTCAAAGATTCGCTCGACTCGCGGATATCGCAACCAACGACTGCTTTTTTGGCCTGCAAGAATTGCGCAAATGCCCGGCCGATTTTATAGGCGATGTCTTCATTCAACTCATCACCGAGCCGTCCGCGGATATCGTATGCTTTGAAGCACGCTAGGTCGCTCATACCTTATAAAACTCTCGGTACCAACGCACAAAATTCGCCACGCCCTCTTCCACATTCACCTTCGGCGAATAGCCGAGCACGTTTTCTAAGTCAGAACAATCAGCGGTGGTATCCGGAACATCGCCGGCTTGTAGTGGCAGCATTTCAATCTGCGCCTTCATGCCCAGGCTTTGTTCAAGCACCTCGATATAACGCATTAGCGGCACAGTTTGTGAATTGCCGATGTTGTAAATTCGATACGGCACATTGGACGTCGCTGGATCAGGTTTATCACTATTCCATTCGGCATTCGCTGTTGCTGGTTGATCGCAAGCGCGAATAATGCCTTCCACAATATCGTCGACGTAGGTGAAGCTGCGCGAATGTTTGCCAAAGTTAAATACTTTAATCGGCTCTCCGGCCAAAATGGCTTTGGTGAATAAAAATAGCGCCATATCTGGCCGGCCCCACGGGCCATACACGGTAAAGAAACGCAGGCCAGTGCACGGTATGCCGTACAGATGCGCGTAGCTGTGTGCCATCATTTCATTGGCTTTCTTGGTTGCGGCATACAGCGTTAATGGGTGTTCGGTGCTTTTGTGTTCAGTGAATGGCATATCAGTGTTGGCGCCATACACCGAGGAGGTGGATGCGAACACCAAATGTTGCACGCCGTTGTGTCGGCAGCCTTCCAGAATATGCAAAAAGCCGGTGACATTACTCTGCACATACACATGCGGATTAGTGGCGGCGTAGCGCACACCGGCCTGTGCCGCCAAATGAATAACGCGGTTGGGCTTATGCATGGCGAACATATCTTCCATCGCGCCGCGGTCTGCTAAATCAATATAGCTATGCGAATAATTTTTATGTACAAGCAATGGCTCCAAACGTGCACGCTTAAGCGACACATCGTAATAATCATTAAGATTATCCAAACCAATCACGCTATCGCCACGCGCTAACAATTGTTTGGCCACGTGTGAACCAATAAAACCGGCCGAACCAGTAACTAAAATTTTCATTACAAACGCCCATCCACCGCATCACGCGGCAATATATGTTTTACATCAAAAATAATGGATGCCTTTTTACCAAAAGCACGGATACCTTCAGCACCTAATGCTTTAAATTGATCATGCGCCACGGCAATGATGATGGCGTCGTATTCGCCGGTATTCGGTGCAGTGATTGGTCGAATGCCATATTCATGCTCGGCTTCATCGGCATTCACCCACGGGTCAAACACATCAACATCGGCATGGTATTCGCTCAGGCTAGCGAGAATATCCACCACACGGGTGTTGCGCACATCTGGGCAGTTTTCCTTGAATGCTAAACCGAGTACAAGAATCTTCGCGCCAACGGGATTAATTTTCTTAGCTGCCATCAAACGCACGGTTTGTGTGGCCACAAATGCGCCCATGCCATCGTTGATGCGCCGCCCCGCTAAAATCACTTCAGGGTGATAGCCAACTTCTTGCGCTTTATGGGTTAAATAATACGGATCCACACCAATGCAATGCCCGCCAACCAAACCGGGGCGGAACGGCAAGAAATTCCATTTAGTACCAGCGGCTTCCAATACTTCAAGCGTATCGATGCCGAGCTTATTGAAGATTAATGCCAGTTCGTTAATTAGCGCGATATTGACATCGCGCTGGGTGTTTTCAATCACTTTCGCCGCTTC
>JANPOU010000007.1:0-13228 GCA_031428155.1 Arenimonas sp.
ACCCTGCTCCAGCCCCTTAGCATTTGCACTGGCAAGCCAGCCCTGTTGCAAACTTGATTTAAGCAGTAACAACCCGGCACTGGGCAGTTTTGACCCAGGCATCACTGCCGATTTCACTGACTTTATTTGGCAGCAGATGGCCGCTACTGGCGCAAGCTATGCGGCTGGTGGCTATGCAGAAAACCGAACACTGTACGCCATGAGCAGCGTTTTTTCAGCGAGCGACGACAGCACTGAAGCACGCACCTTGCACCTTGGTATAGACCTATGGCTTTCTGCTGGCAGCAGTGTGCACGCCGTTTTGCCGGGGCGTGTGCATTCCTGCCAAGACAACACCGCCTTCGGTGATTATGGTCCTACTATCTTGCTTGAACACATCCTAGAGGGTTACCATTTCTACACACTGTATGGCCATTTAGCACGTGAAAGCCTTACCACCTCGCCCGTTGGAAGAGTGCTGCAAGCAGGCGAATTGTTAGGCTGGCTAGGCACTCCAGATGTCAACGTTGGCTGGCCGCCGCATCTGCATTTTCAAGTCATTACCGATTTATTAGACTATAGTGGCGACTACCCCGGCGTCTGCAAACCATCAGAGGCTGAGCAATGGTTGGCACGTTGCCCAGACCCTAATCTGCTGTTGCGCATTGCTTAATCAAACGGGACGGAGGCCATTAGCGTTTGAATAACCACCTCCGTCCCATTTATTTGCATTTATTTTGCGGCTTACTTCAACAGGAAAAACTGATGCAACTATCGCTAAGTGAAACACAGCAACAAGAAATGCGCCACGCCCACTTTGATGGCGCACCGGGCATTTTAGTATCCGGCTTGGTTTGGGTTGCCGCCGCACTGGTCTGCTACCAGCTCGGCATAAACAAAGCGGTGTGGACGCTACTGATTGGCGGCGCGCTTATTCATCCAATTAGCCTGCTTGTTACAAAGGCGATGGGCCGGCCGGCCAGCACCAGCAAAACCAATACCTTAAACCAGCTTGCCATTGCGTCAACCATTTGGCTTATCCTGTGCTGCGCCATGGCGTATGGACTTTTCTTACTTAAGCCGGAGCTGTTTTTTCCGGCCATGATGGCAACTATTGGAAGCCGCTACCTTATCTTTGCCAGTATTTACGGCAGGTCGATTTTCTGGGTGTTGGGTTTAAGCCTTATTGTGGCTGCAAATCTCGTTTTATTCTTAGCTTTTCCGCCTGCTGTTGCTGCAGGTCTCGGTGGTGTGATTGAGATTCTATTTGCTTATTTAGTGTTTTCAAAAAGCAACAGCCCATGATTTACATCATGGGCTAGAATTGATGCAGATACACAATTAAAAAAGGATGCACAATGACCATCGCAACACTCAACACTTGGCACGATATTGTTCGAACAAGAAACCTAAAAGCTTTGGATGCCCTGCTTGCTGATGATGTAATTTTTCATTCGCCAGTGGTGCACACACCGCAAATTGGTAAAGTGGTCACCATGCAATATTTGTCGGCGGCTTTTTATGTGTTCTTCAATGAAAGCTTTCAATATATTCGTGAAACCAGCAGCACACACGATGCTATTTTAGAATTTACTGTCGATATTGACGGCATTTCGGTGAACGGTGTGGACATGCTGAAATGGAATGATGAAGGCCAGATTATCGAATTTAAAGTGATGATTCGACCACTGAAAGCGATTCAACTCATTCATCAGAAAATGGGCGAAATGCTAGCCGCGAAGAAATAATCTGACTACAGATATCTGTTTTCAATCACGACGATTGCTGTAATTAAGCCAAAGGAGATCAGATGGCATGGATTATCACTAAATACCTACTAACAGCCGCTGTGGTTGTGTTGGTGTCGGAACTTGCCAAGCGCAGCGATAAACTTGGCGGGCTTGTTGCCGCTCTGCCGATGATAACCTTGTTGACCTTGATCTGGCTGTATGTTGAGAATCAACCACAACAGAAAATCGCCAACCATGCCTGGTACACGTTCTGGTATGTTATTCCTACTTTGCCGATGTTCTTGGCTTTTCCTGCCCTGCTGCCGCGCATCGGCTTTTGGCCAACCATGCTTGCATGCGTGTTCATTACTCTAGCTTGCTTCAAGCTCTTTGCGCTTGCCGTTAAACCTTTTGGTATTGGGCTTTAAGCCAGCGCTTAGCAAAACCCATGACTAACGGCTCATGCGGATACTTTTAAGCGTGTTGTACACTGTGACAATACACTCAACGGCAGCCACGCTATGCTCAGCATCAAATCCCTCAGCAAAACCTACAGCAACGGCGTGCGCGCCTTGGACAACGTCAGTTTAGACATTCCGAATGGCATGTTTGGTTTGCTTGGCCCAAACGGTGCCGGAAAATCCTCGCTAATGCGTACCATTGCCACTTTGCAAGAAGCCGATTCCGGCAGCATCAGCTTCAATGGCATTAATGTGCTGAAAGACAAAGATACGGTGCGAAAGCAACTGGGCTATTTACCGCAAGATTTTGGTGTGTACCCAAAAGTCAGCGCTGAAGATTTGCTCAATCATTTCGCGGTGCTGAAAGGCTTCACCCAAAACGGCCAACGCAAAGACGTGGTTGAAGATTTACTGAAACAAGTGAATTTATGGGATGCACGCAAACGCAAACTCGGCTCGTTCTCGGGCGGTATGCGCCAGCGTTTTGGTATTGCACAGGCTTTAATTGGCAACCCGAAATTAGTGATTGTTGATGAACCAACCGCCGGCCTTGATCCGGAAGAACGCAATCGCTTCTTGAATTTATTATCGGAAATTGGCGAAAATGTGGTGGTGATTCTCTCCACGCATATTGTTGAAGATGTTACCGATTTGTGCCCAAACATGGCCATTATCAATAAAGGCCAAGTATTGCTCACTGGCAAACCACACAACGCCATTGCTGCATTGAACGAACGCGTTTGGTCGGCTGAGGTGAGCAAATCTCAGCTGTTTGATTACCAAGCAAAATTCAACGTATTATCAACCCGTTTAGTGGCTGGCAAGCCTGTGATTCACGTGTTTAGTGACGAGCAACCTGAAGCCGGTTTCCATCAAATCAATCCCGATTTGGAAGATGTCTATTTCCAACGCCTGCGCGCTCACCAAACCAATGCTAGCGCAGCGTAAGGAGCCTTCGGATGATACGGGAATTTTTTAGCTTCGAGCTTCGCGAGCAATTACGCTCACCTTTGTTATGGCTTTTATCTTGTCTGTTCGGCTTAATGGCCTTTGGTGCATCGTCTAGTGATGCCGTGCAATTGGGCGGTGCAATCGGTAATGTGTATCGCAACGCGCCCACCGTGATTGTGCAGTTCATGAGCATATTCACCTTATTAGGCATGCTGATTATCGGCGTGTTTGTGAGCAGTGCTTTGCTGCGTGATTTTGAATTAGGCACTGCCGATTTGATTTTCTCGAACCCTATCAGTAAGCGAGATTTCCTGATTGGCCGCTTCGCCGCCGCTTTAGTTGCAAGCATGGTGGTGTATGCGGTTATTGCATTATTTATTTTCATTGCGCAGTTTATGCCTTGGATAGATCCAGAACGTTTAGGCGCTGTTAGCATCAAGCCGTTCGTGTGGGCATTTGCGGTTTACGTGATTCCCAACGTACTTTTTACCGGCGCATTGCTTGCGCTTTTTGCAGTTACTACGCGCAGTGTGTTGTGGGTTTATATTGGCATTCTTGGGTTTTTAGTATTGTTCGGAATCAGCGGTAGCATCATCGCTAAGCTCGATAACGTCTGGCTTGCCGCCCTACTCGATCCATTCGGTCTGCGTGCGTTTAGCCGCACCATTCGCTATTGGTCGGCTGATGAGCGCAACAATGGCTTGCCGGCTATTGCAGGCTATATTTTAGCGAATCGGGCACTGTGGATTGGCATCTCGTTTATTATTATTGGCGCTGCATTTAAGTTGTTCAAAACCGAGCGCGCTGGCACCGGCAAAGCATGGTTCTCGCCTAAAAAATCCAGTGAAGTAATTTTGCCTATCGCCACACCAGCTTTAAGGAATCATACGCGCTTAGAAAAAATCAGCCCCGCATTCAACAGCCGCTCTGGCTTAGTGCAATTTATTCAGCAAGTGCGTTTCGATGCAGTCGGTGTATTTAAAAGCATTCCATTTTTAGTGATGCTGGCATTTGGCATGGTGAACTTTATTCCAAGTGCCATTATGGCGCAGAGCATGTTTGAAACACCGATTTATCCGGTGACCTCGCAAATGCTGGAAACCTTAAACGGCAGCTATAGCTGGTTGCTGATTATCATCGCCTTGTTTTATGCTGGCGAATTAATCTGGAAAGAGCGCAGTGCTAAGCTTGGCGAAGTGACGGATGCCATGCCGGTGGCAAACTGGCTGCCATTGGCCGCTAAATTTACCGCTTTAGTATGCGTAGTGCTGTGCTTTCAGGCCTTAGGCGGCGTCACATCGGCGCTCATCCAACTCAGCAAAGGCTATATGTTTATTGAGCCGATGGTGTATGTGAAAACACTGGCGATCAATTCCATCGCATTTATATTGATGGGTGGCCTGGCTTTAGTTTTGCAAGTGTTCACCAATAATAAATTTGTTGGCTATGGTTTATTACTATTGGTACTTGGCGCGCAAATTGCATTAGGCTTAATGGATTTCACCCACAATTTGTACATCTACGGTAGCAGCCCAAATGCGCCGTACTCAGACATGAATGGCTATGGCCATTTCCTGACTGCGCAATTTTGGTTTCAGGCTTATTGGTCAGTGTTTTTGCTGATACTCATGCTGCTTGCTTCGGCATTTTGGGTGCGCGGTGTATCGGCAACTGGCCGTGAGCGCATAACTTTAGCCAAACAACGCCTGCGCGGCAAAACCGGCATAGCCTTGGCTGCATCGGTTTGTGTGTTTATTGCTATGGGCAGTTTTATTTTTTATAACACCAATGTGTTGAACGATTACATGACTCCCGATCAGCAACTCAATTTGCAGGCGCGTTATGAAACCGAGCTGAAAAAATATAAAGATATACCGCAACCGCGAATTCAGGCCATTGATATGGCGGTGGACTTACGCCCAGAACAGCAGCGCGCCACATTCAAAGGCACGTATCGCATCAAAAATATGCACGCGCAGGCCTTGAATGAAATTCATATTCAAATGAATGACGACAAGACGTTAACATCCATTGATTTCGGCAAAGCCAAACTCACCTTCCACAATGAAGATCTTGGTTACCGCATCTATACCTTAGCCACACCGATGGCGCCGGGTGAACAACGCAATATGTTGTTTACCGTTAAAGTCGCTGAACAAGGCTTTCCAAATAGCGGCAATCAATCGGCATTGGTTGAAAATGGCAGCTTTTTTAATAGCCAATTAATGCCAAGTTTTGGCTATAACGAGGGCTTTCAGTTGCAAGACCGCAACGAACGCCGCAAACGCAAGCTGGGCGAACCAAAGCGCATGGCAAAATTGGAAGACCAAGCTGCGCGTGCTAATACCTATATTACCGATGATTCCGATTGGTTGGATTTCAAAACCAGCATCTGCACCGCACCGGACCAAATTGCTTTAGCGCCTGGGTATTTGCAGAAGCAGTACAGCAAGAACGGGCGCAATTGTTTTGACTACGCGATGGACCGCCCAATGCAAAACTTCTACGCGTATTTGTCGGCTAAGTGGAGCATTAAGAAAGGCATGTATAAAAACATACCAATCGAAATCTACTACGACCCGAAACACCCGTACAACACCGACCGAATGATTGAGTCTGTGCAAAAATCTTTGGCCTATTACGAAGCCAACTTTTCGCCCTACCAACACAAGCAAGTTCGTATTATCGAATTTCCTGGCTACGCCCGCTTCGCGCAAGCATTTGCCAACACTATTCCGTATTCCGAAGACATTGGTTTTATTGCCGACTTGCGTGACCCCGACAATATTGACTATGTGTTTTACGTGACCGCCCATGAAGTAGCGCACCAGTGGTGGGCGCATCAAGTGATTGGCGCCAATGTGCAAGGCGCAACTGTGTTGTCTGAATCTTTGTCACAGTATTCGGCATTGATGGTGATGGAAAAAGAATATGGCAAAGATAAAATGCGTAAGTTCTTGAAATACGAACTAGATCGCTATTTGTCTGATCGCGGCGGCGAATTGGTGGAAGAACAGCCGCTGTATCGTGTTGAGAACCAGCAATATATTCATTATCGCAAAGGTTCAATGGTATTTTATCGCCTGCGTGAAGAAATGGGCGAAGCCGCATTGAATAAAGCGCTTAGCAAGTTCATTGCCGATAAAGCCTTCCAGAACCCGCCATATACCACCTCGAAAGAATTACTTGAGTATATTCGCGCTGAAGCCAAGCCAGAGCAGCAAAACCTGATTACCGACCTGTTCGAGAAAATCAGCTTTTACGACAACCGTATGGTTGAAGCCAGCGCCAAGAAACGCAGCGATGGCAAGTACGATGTGAGCTTGAATATACACGCCGACAAACTGTATTCCGATGGCCAAGGCAAAGAAAGCCCAGGCAAGCTGGATGATTGGATTGAGCTTGGCATATTTGCCGGTGACGATAATAAAGATCAGAAAACTTTGTATCTGAAGCGTCATCATATTACTCAGAAAAATCAAACTATCACAGTGGTAGTTGACCAAATACCGAGTGAAGCCGGCTTTGATCCAAACAATAAACTGATTGATCGGGTTTCTACCGATAATCGCAAAAAAATTAGTTTGAATAATTAACAAAAAAAACCCCGCTTTATGCGGGGTTTTTTATTTGGAAAAATCTGCTTAAGTCACATTCTTGACTGGCGGATCGCAATCAACCACATTGCCGGTTGTTCGATCAATCACAAACACGGAATATTTAATTGCGGCTTCGCCCACATTCCTAAAATCAATAAAAATCTTATTGCCCATGCTATTAGGTGCTAATGTAAATTCTTCCGCACCAGTGCCAGTAAACTTAACACTTTTTATCGAATAATTATTACTATTTAGCAGGTCAACTGAAATAACTTTTTTTCCACTACCGCGATTCACCACAACGCCACCGTTACCATCTGTGCCGCCAGTGAAACGACAACTATAATTTACACCTTTCACTGTTTGATTCTGATTAAACCCATCTTCGCCATTTGAATGTTTGGCTTGCACTTGCAGCTCTACACGATAATTTAATTCATCAGCAGAAGCCCCCCCCCCCCAGAAACTAATATTGCGGCTGCAACTAAATAACCAATTTTATTTTTAGGCACGTTAACACTCCCAAGAAAAATTAAAAAATTCGCCATAATTTAATATTAAAAATCATATTAAATACAAGCATGCGTGTGTTACAACTTGTAAAGCGCTGTAACGAATTAAGGCTACACTAAAAAATAGCGCTGTCAAATTTGCACTAAAAAAATGAATGCTACAAAAAAACCCCGCTTTACGCGGGGTTTTAGTTTTTATAATTACACAGGAGGCTGGTTTCTTACTGGCGGATCGCACACAATCGTGCAATTGGCTGTGGTGTCAGTAATCAGCAAAGCGTATTCGGCATTTTCAACTGCTGTATTGGCATCGACAATCGAGCCGGCCTTGGTTGAATTGCCATTCCATGTAAGCTGGCTTGCACCATCGCCGCTAAAATTGCAGCTGGTAATGTTGTAACGTGGATCGGCAACAATTCTTAATGGCGCTGTATCACGGCCCTGCCCTACTGTCATCACTAACCCGCCGGCACCATCATCGCCGCCGGTGTAGGAGTAGCTGTATGTCTGATTGTTACTGGCTTGGACATTTGTCCAGCCAGACGCATTGGTTGCAAAATTACGAACGTCTAAAGTGATTTGCGGTGTACTTGGCATTATCTAACTCCCCAATTAAAATAACTCATAGCCATAATGGCACTCCTGTAGGCACCAGCCCACGGCTAATCTTAACCGCTTTACAGCAAAAACTTGCAAGAAATTTTCTTGGTCTGTATTTTTATGGCATACAGAAGAGTTAGAAATGATTATATAAATCTAAATTGCACCGCCTAGCAGGAGTACTAATTCACGAGAACGGCTTAAATGCCACAAAGCCTGCATCAGATAAACGCTTTCTATAAGGCGCTGCTTGCTGTTTCAGCCCCAGAGAATCTAAGGCGCGCACTAAATCGTCAAGCCGAGTAAAAGGTAACTCTCCTCCGGCATTTTCCGTTAATAATTTCACTGCCGCTTGCAGAGGGCTTTCAGCTAGCTTATGGTTACCATTTTTAATTAATATGTCACTTTCTAGAATAAGTATTTGCGCTTTCCTTAACCTCAAGTCTTCATTGGGTTCAGCTCGCCATTTCGGCGCAATTATACCAGCGGCTTGTTTAGCATATATATTTGCCTTTTGCACATCGTTATTGACTAAGGCAAGCTGACCTTGTGCGATATTAGCCTTTGCTAAAAAATCGGCGGTCCGTTCATTTTTGGGGTTTAAGTTGTGCGCTTTTTGAAATAGCATTATCGCCTGCTGTAGCAGACTTTCAGCCCCATTTTCTGAAAACATAGCTTGCTTCAAGCGGCACTCACCTAGGGTCATCATCCATAAGCTATTGGTCAGATCTTGTTGATACAAATGCTGAACAATTTGGATTGCTTGTTCAACTGACTCTTGCGCCGGTTTTAACTTGCCACGCTGAATTTTTACGGTGTAGAGAAACAGCAACGCCTCGGTATGAAACTGTTTCCATTTTGCATTATCGCGATCTTCCAGTACATTTTTTGCCATTGCACTGGCATAAGCGCCAAAATAATTTTCCGCTTGTTCAAGCCGCCCGCGCCGAAGCGCCAAGCTACCCAGCCAAGAATCAATATTGGCTGCTTCAAAGCGCAACTCAAAATCTTTTGGGTATTGCTTAAGCCATTGCACATACAATTCGCGCTCTGCCAACATGGCACGCTCTGCCTGGTCGTATTTGCCGAGGCTTTCATCCAACACCGCCATATTGTGATAACCATAAGCGGCCTCTTTCTGCCAATTAAAATTCTTGCGGTCCATCGCCGCCAGTTTAATGCCACTATCACGATACTTACCAAACCATAAACCAGTATCTTCAAAATTGCCTTGTTGCCACGCAACATAGCCAATCCAGTATTCGGCTTGCGCTAAATCAAACAAGCGCTGGCCGTTTTCGGGAGCGCGCTGATACAAAGCTGTGCTACGAGCATGCGATTCACGAAAAGCAATCATTGCTTCTTTGTGATTGCCTTCATTAACGCGCACTTCGCCAATGCCATACAACGAGCGGGCTTGTTCTTCCAGTGCTCTATCACTTAAATCTCTCGGGTCTAATGTGGAGAAATATCCGGTGGCTTTATCATCAACGCTGCGCATTAAATCGAGCCGGCCTACTTTGGTGAGGTTCTTGCGTAAATCGCCGAGCATAAAGCCAAGAATGTCTTCAGCCTGTGCTTGCCGGCGTTCGGCATCGTTGCGGGCAATGTAAGCAGTTACCGCTAATACCACAGCAAGGGTCATTCCTAATAAAGATGCGCCGGTGATAATCGCCATACGCCGATGGCGCTGCTGCGCTTCGCGTTGCGCTAGATCATCAAAGCCAACACCCAATAATCCGGCCACTAATTTGATGAATGCGCGTTCCCTGCCATCGCCCTGTTTGCGGGCATCGGCCGCCAGTGGTTCGCGCTCGGGCTCACCTTCACTTTCAGGCTTGATTAAAGCATACGGAAAAGAGGCAATGCCCGGATTGCGGCTGGCGGGGTCGCCATCAACAATAAAACTTAAAATATTATCTTCGTTACCTTTTTCACGAAACGCATCAATCTCGGCATTAACCCATTGCGATTGTGCCGAGCTTGGCGAACAAATAACAATAAGCGCATGGGATTTTTCCAATGCATCATTAATGGTTTTACTGAGATTGCCGGCGCTCGGCAATTCATCGCGATCACGGAAAAACTTTCCCAGCTTTGCCGGAATCGGGCCATCACGGCCTTTGCTACCCACTAAATTTGCAGGCACACGATAGCTTTCTAAACGGCGCATTAACCAACTTGCCCATTTTTGATCGGCGTGACTATAACTAATAAAAGCCCGATAGTGCATATTGCCCCTATGCTGCTAAGCACTTAGTATGATTTTATTGTGCTTACACAATAGCACCAGAATCGATAGATTCCTATATGATAGTGCCGATATTACACTGAACTGCTGCCATGATAAAAAATCTCACCTGCCCAAAATGCGCTCACCCGATGAACCTTGAACAGCGCCCGGGCGCGGATTTTTTCCGTTGCACGCATTGCGCCGGGCTTTGGTTCAACATGGGCGAGCATATTCCTTTAGAAGATGTAGCCCAAAGTGTGGATACGGGTTCTGTTGAACAAGGCCTTCAATACAATAGTGTTGATCTTATTGATTGCCCAAAATGCCGTATGCCGCTCATCCGTATGGTGGATGCTAAACAGCCGCATATTTGGTATGAAAGCTGCAAAAACTGCTACGGCCGGTTTTATGATGCGGGTGAATTTCGTGATTTGGCCAGTTTTGATTTTGGCGATTACATCAAGCAGTTTTCTGTTACGCCAAGGGATTGAAAAGCATAAATGGCAGCTTGTTACTTCGCAAGCGGACTAACTCGCAATAATTTTCCGGAGTCGGTGAGCAGATAAATTAAACCATCCGGGCCCTGTTCTACATCACGGATGCGTTCGCTTAATTCTGCAAGCAAACGCTCACGTTTAACTTCTTTGTCACCAGAAAACTGAACTCGCCACAGCGCTGTTCCTGCCAGTGAAGCCATTAATATATGGCCTTGCCATTTTGAAAATGCCTGCCCGCTGTAAAATATGATATTTGAAGGTGCCACTGAAATCGGCACCCAAATGCTGAGCGGCTCGATGTATTTTGGCGCATGTTTGCCGCCGCCCAAGCGGCAATCTTCACCAACGGGTTGGCCATAATTGCAGCCGTAACTGGCTACTGGCCAGCCGTAATTCTTACCGGCTTGCACGCGATTTATTTCATCGCCACCCTGCGGACCGTGTTCACTGACCCAAAGTTCGCCAGTAAGCGGGTGCAAGGCAGCGCCTTGTGGATTGCGATGGCCGAGGCTGTATATTTCAGGGAGCGCCTTCGGATGTAGCCATTTAGGATTATCTTTAGTCAGGCTGCCGTCGCGTTTGATGCGTACCACTTTGCCGATACTCTGCGCCATATCTTGCGCCGGTGTAAATTTCTGTCGATCGCCCAGAGTGACAAACAAGGTTTTGTCTTTGCCAAATACTAAACGCGACCCGAAATGACCGCCACCGGTTACTTTGGGCGTTTGCCGGTAAATCACTTGGATAGATTGCAGTGAATTGTTCTGCAATATGCCACGCGCCACAGCTGTACCCGCTAGGCCTTTATTTTTGCCAACGCCAGCCTCGGCATAGGACCAGTAAAGCATTTTATTTTGTGCAAAATCCGGATCAATCGCTACATCCAACAAGCCGCCCTGCCCTTGATCTGCTACTTGTGGCAAGTTGCCTAAAGTGTGCTCAATTTTTAAGCCATCTGCAGAGACCAATAAAATAGTGCCAGACTTTTGCGTTATCAATATGCGTTTATCAGGCAGAAATACCATGCCCCAAGGTGAACGCAAACCGCCTTGCAGTTCGGATATCAATAGTGTGTAATCGGCTGATTTCGAGGCAGACATTTTCTGCGCTGAAACCGGAGAGCCAATGAGTAACAACACCGCAAATAACATTAGCAAGACATTTGGATTCATATAGTGCTTTTGCATTAAAACTACTCCTGGATGTTGAAATTATCGGCATCTAAATAAAACGGAAAGCGCTCGCGGAATGTGCTTAATTCAGCGTATGAAATGCTAGCGCTTTGCATCTGCGGCTCACTGCCCGACTCGACAAGCGTTTGGCCCATAAAATCCAGCACCGAGCTGCCGCCCAAGTAACTCAAGCCATTGCCATCACTGCCTACCCGATTAACACCAACCACATAACTTTGGTTTTCAATAGCGCGCGCTTTCAATAAGGTTTGCCAGGCAAAATGCCGTGGGCTTGGCCAATTCGCCACATAAATCAACACATCGTAATCGTACGCATTCGGCTGGGTGTTGTTGAAACGATTGCGTGAGAACACCGGAAAGCGCAGGTCGTAGCACACTAATGGACAAATTCGCCAGCCTTTGTAATCGATAAATATTTTATCCGCACCCGCCGCATAGCGTTCATGCTCGCCTGCCATTCGGAATAAATGCCGTTTATCGTAATAGTGCATGTCGCCATTTGGCATCGCCCACAGCATGCGGTTAAACACCTGCACGCCATCACGCATTTGCACACTACCGGTGATAGCCGCATTTAATAATTGTGCTTGTTCACGCAACCAAGCCACCGTTTCGCCCTGCATGGTTTCGGCTTGAGCAATGGCCTCGTTGCTAAAGCCGGAGGTGAATGTTTCTGGCAATATAATCACATCGCTGCCGGTATGTTGCTCGCGCAATAGGGCTTGATAATAATCGCGATTAGCCTGCGGATTATGCCAAACCGTTTCTGCCTGCACGATAGACATTTTTAGATCTGGCACACTCATACCAACTCCAAACGCGCAATAGCGGCATCTAATGTTTGCGGATTTTTAGCGAAACACAAACGAATTAATCGCTGCCCAGCTGGTGGCGCTTCATAAAATGGTGATAGGGGAATAGCCGCAACGCCTTTCTCCACACACAGCCAGCGCGCGAATTCTGCATCCGACACATCGGCAATTGCGGAATAATCCACTAATTGAAAATAGCCGCCTGGCACTGGCAGTGGCTTGAAACGTGTGCGCGCTAATTGCTCAGCAAAATAATTGCGCTTGCTTTGGTAAAATGCACCTAATTCTGCGTAATGCTCAGGCTGCTGTATAATCATTTCAGCAAATGCCCATTGCGCGGGTGCAAAGCTGCAGAAGGTATTGTATTGATGTACTTTGCGAAATTCATTGGTGAGTGCTTTCGGCGCAATACAATAACCAATTTTCCAGCCGGTGCAGTGATAGGTTTTGCCGAAGCTTGAAATCACGAAGCTTTTTTCGGCCAATTCCGGATACAGCAACGCGCTTTGATGCGGCACGTCCTCAAAAATAATGTGCTCATACACTTCATCGGAAAGCACAAAAATATCTTTGCCGCGAACCAGCTCAATCAGCTTTTGCATATCCTCAGCCGACCATAATGCGCCAGATGGATTATGCGGTGAATTGATGAAGATCATCC
>JANPOU010000008.1:0-21924 GCA_031428155.1 Arenimonas sp.
GCCGTTCACGTAGGTATGGCCGTGATCGGAACCGAAACGTTTAGCAATTTCGATGGCTTCGTTGATGATTACTCGGTAAGGCACATCGAGGCGATCGCGCATTTCAAAAGCGGCAATCCGCAACACAGCGCGTTCAATCGGGTCCACTAGTTCCATCGGGCGATCAACATAAGTAGACAATGCCTCATCAAGCGCTATATGCCCGGTAATCACACCGCGCACCAAGTCTTCGAAATACGCTAAATCAGCCACTTCCATATCTTGTTCATTGCTGAATTGTTCCAGCACAATATCCACTGGCGTATGCGAAATCTGCCAAGCATACACAGCCTGCAAGGCACGTCGGCGCGAACGTGAGCGAGCGGCTGGATCAATTCCGTCAGTGCGGGCGTGTTTCATGGCGTTCCGAATAAGGCTAGGTGGCTTATTTTAACGCAGTGCGCGATGAATGACATCAACGCATTTGTTCATACTTTGCGAAGCACAATTATAAGTGAATAACTAAGCGAAATTAAGGTGAAATGGCTGAACATTTAGCAAATTCTTATTCTGCCTTGTTTGCCAAAGATCATATGCATTTTGCAAGCGCAGCCAATGGTCGGCAGTCGGTTTTTTAAATGCTAACTCTAAGCGCAGAGCCATTTCTGGAGTAATAGCGCCATTGCCATTAATTACCTTGGATAAGGTTTTTCGGCTAATGTTAAGATGCTCAGCGGCCTGGGTAATGCTCAAGTCAAGCGCATCAAGAATAAGCGCTTTAAGAATTTCTCCAGGATGAGCTGGATTATACATAGTCATTAGTGATAGTCCTCGTAATTTACGATTTCAGCATCGCGGCCAACAAAACGAAAAGTGATGCGCCAGTTTCCATTAACACGCACAGACCAAATTCCTCTGCGAGTACCTTTTAATTCTTGCAACCTCAAGCCTGGCAAATCCATATCACTTGCTTGCTCAGCCTGGTCTAAAGTCGAAAGTATCAGCCGAATTCGATCTGAGTGCGCAACAGTTATGCCGAAAGCCTTTCCCGTTCTGAAGAATTTTTCTAAGCCTTTATGAATGAAGCTAATAATCATTACATTTAATTGTAACCTTATCGGTTACATTTTCAAGTACAATTCTTGCACCATCACCGCCACAGGCTCGCCATGCAAGTGCCGATGCTTAAGCAGCGCCCAGCCGTGTTTGGTGTAATACGCTTCATGATGCGGTGTGAATAAATTCCAATGCGAATACCCGAGCGCTGAAACGCCTTGCGCTGCAACGGCCATTAATGCCTGCGCAGCGCCTTGGCCGCGGTGTTCGGGAACAATGTAGAAACTGGCTAACCATGGGCCAGAAATATCGTTCAATTCCGGTGCATCTTCCAGCAAAGCACTTATTGAACCAATCAGTTGATTGTCTTTAAATGCCAACCATGTGGCGGGTAATTCTGAATTTTCTAATTGCGCGTTGAATTCCTGCACGGCAATCTGTTCGGTCCAGCCCGGAAACACGTTTGCCCATTCGCGCACATGCCAATACGCCAAGCGTTCGGCCACACCGGCCTGACCGCTCCAGCGCTGTATTTGCAACGTCATGGTTTTACGTTGGGATCCAAAAGCGGCAGTTGCGCGTCGGCCATGCTCGGCAAATCGCGCTCAAGGCGCTCAATAACTTCCTTGAACTCTTCCACATCCTGAAATTTTCGGTACACCGAGGCAAAACGCACATACGCCACTTGGTCCATTTTTTTCAGCTCATCCATCACCAAAATGCCAAGCTGGCGCGAGGATAATTCGCGATCCACATGGCGCATTAAGCGATGCATGATGGCATGCACAGCGGCATCAATCTGCTCGCTCGACACGGGGCGCTTCTGCACCGCGCGCTCAAAACTTGTGCGCAATTTTCTTTCTTCGAAGGCTTCACGCCTGCCATTACTTTTCACCATCACCGGCATTTTCAGCTCGGCGGTTTCGTAGGTGTTGTAGCGCTCACCGCATTGGCCGCATTCTCGGCGGCGGCGAATAGCCATGCCTTCTTCTACCACGCGTGTATCAATCACGCGGGTATCGTCATTCTGGCAAAACGGGCAATGCATCGATTGTTATTCGTACACCGGAAACAAACGGCATTGTTTGGTCACGTTATCGCGTACGCCAGCTAAAACCGCTTCATTGGTGTGATCGTCGAGCACATCACACATCCAATTCGCTAATGCCACACATTCCGGTTCTTTGTAACCGCGCGTGGTCACCGCTGGTGTGCCAATGCGCAGGCCGGAGGTTACGAACGGCGAGCGCGGATCGTTCGGAACAGAGTTTTTATTGACGGTGATATGCGCCGCGCCCAAAGCCGCTTCCGCGTCTTTGCCGGTGATTTCACGGCCAATCATATCAATCAACATCAAGTGATTTTCGGTACCGCCCGAGACAATTTTATAGCCGCGCGCCATAATCGTTTTGGCCATGGCTTGGGCGTTTTTCACCACTTGCACTTGATAGTCTTTGAAGTCCGGCTCAAGTGCTTCTTTGAATGCAACGGCTTTACCAGCAATCACATGCATCAACGGGCCGCCTTGCGTGCCTGGGAAAACCAAGCTTTGCATTTTCTTTTCAATGGCCTCATTGGCTTTTGCCAAGATGATGCCACCACGCGGACCACGTAATGTTTTGTGCGTTGTAGAGGTAACTACATCGGCGTGAGGGATAGGGCTTGGATACACACCTGCTGCTACCAAGCCAGCCACATGCGCCATATCCACAAAGAAATACGCGCCAACCGATTTGGCAATTTCCGCCAAACGCGCCCAATCGACAATCTGCGAATATGCCGAAAAACCGCCAATCAGCATTTTCGGTTGATGCTCGGTGGCCAAACGTTGCACTTCGTCGTAATCAATTAAGCCGTTTTCATCGACACCGTATTGCACGGCATTAAAAATTTTTCCGGAAAAGTTCACTTTTGCGCCGTGGGTTAAATGCCCGCCGTGCGCCAAACTCATACCCAGCACGGTATCGCCCGGCTGCAACAGCGCTAAATACACAGCAATATTGGCCGATGAACCGGAATGCGGCTGCACGTTGGCATAATCAGCGCCGAATAATTCTTTGACGCGGTTAATCGCCAATTGTTCGGCCACATCGACAAACTCACAACCACCGTAATAACGCTTGCCCGGATAGCCTTCGGCGTATTTGTTGGTCAGTACGCTGCCTTGCGCTTCTAGCACGCGCGGGCTGGTGTAGTTTTCCGAGGCAATCAGTTCAACATGGTCTTCTTGGCGTTGGCGTTCATCGGCAATGGCCTTGGCCAGTTCTGGATCATAGCTTTCGATTGTCATTGAGCGGGGAAACATAGCGGCCTCGGAATAGAAGAATCAGCTGTAAATTGTAGCCTGAGCACAGCTTTTGGGCTAGCCAAAACTGGCTAAAAACCGCTAAATCAGCGATAATTACGCCCAATCCAACGCAATACGCTGGGCTTTCGCCCAAGGAACCTCTATGCAATACATTTACACCATGATTGGCGTGTCTAAAACCGTGCCGCCAAAACGTGAAATCATCAAAGACATTTCGCTGAGCTTTTTTCCGGGCGCCAAAATCGGTTTGCTGGGCTTAAACGGTGCCGGTAAATCCACTGTGTTGCGCATTATGGCTGGCGTGGATACCGATTTCACCGGTGAAGCGCGCCCACAGGCTGGCATTAAAGTTGGCTATTTAGAACAAGAACCGCGCTTAAATCCTGAACAAACCGTGCGTCAAGCGGTGGAAGAAGGCGTGGGCGAATTGTTGCATGCGCAAGCAGAATTAGATGCCGTGTATGAGGCCTATGCCGAAGAAGATGCCGATTTCGATAAACTGGCCGCTAAACAACAACGCTTAGAAGCCATTTTAGCCAGTGGCGATGCCGACACCTTGGAACAACAACTGGAAATCGCCGCCGATGCCTTGCGCATTCCAGCCTGGGACGCTATTTGCGGTACGTTATCAGGTGGTGAAAAACGCCGCGTGGCTTTATGCCGCTTGCTACTTAGCAAGCCAGATATGTTGCTGCTCGATGAACCAACCAACCATCTCGATGCCGAATCGGTGGAGTGGCTGGAGCAATTCTTAAGTCGCTACACAGGCACTGTGGTTGCCGTTACCCATGATCGCTACTTCCTTGAAAATGTGGCCGAATGGATTTTGGAACTCGATCGCGGCAAAGGTATTCCATGGAAAGGCAACTACACCGCGTGGCTTGAACAAAAAGGCGATCGTTTAAAACGCGAAGAGTCGTCTGAATCGGCACGCCAAAAAGCACTTGCTAAAGAATTGCTATGGGTGCGCAGCAATGCCAAAGGCGGCCGAAGTAAAGGCAAAGCACGTATGGCGCGCTTTGAAGAATTGAACGCGCAGGAATACCAAAAGCGCAATGAAACCAATGAGCTGTTCATTCCACCGGGTGAACGCTTAGGCGATCGCGTGATTGAATTTAAAAACGTCAGCAAATCCTTCGGCGATCGTTTATTGATTGATGATTTAAGTTTGCAAATTCCACCCGGCGCAATTGTTGGCATCATCGGCCCGAACGGCGCCGGTAAATCTACGTTCTTTAAAATGATCACCGGCTTAGAAAAGCCGGATAAAGGCGAAGTCAATATTGGCCATACCGTGAAAATGGCTTATGTCGATCAAAGCCGCGATAACTTAGTGGCCGATCAAAACGTTTGGCAAGCCGTTTCCGGTGGTTCAGATATCATCACCATCGGCAAAACTGAAATTCAGTCGCGCGCCTATATTGGCCGCTTCAATTTCAAAGGCTCCGACCAGCAGAAACTAGTTGGCACCTTGTCGGGCGGTGAACGCGGCCGTTTGCATATGGCGCAAACTTTGTTGCAAGGCGGCAATGTGTTGTTGCTGGATGAACCGTCCAACGATCTTGATATTGAAACCCTGCGTGCGCTTGAAGATGCGATTCTGGAATTCCCAGGCTGCGCGATGATTATTTCCCATGATCGCTGGTTCTTGGATCGTATTGCCACGCATATTCTGGCCTTTGAAGGCGACTCGCATGTTGAATTCTTCCCCGGCAACTACAAAGAATACGAAGAAGATAAGAAACGTCGCCTGGGCGCTGAAGGCTCCGCACCACACCGCTTGCGTTACAAGGCTTTGAAATAATGCCATTCATTAGCCGCATCGAGATTGCGCAACAAGCCAACAACAGTTTACTGTGTGTTGGCCTTGACCCTGAGCTGGAAAAATTTCCAGCGCATTTGCAAGATCTCCCCGATGCGGTGTTTGAATTTAATCGCTCAATTATTGATGCAACGGCTGATGTGGTGTGTTGCTTTAAACCGCAGATTGCGCACTTTGCAGCACTTGGCGCGGAAGATGCATTATTACGTTTGATTCAACATATTCACACGAATCACCCCGCTATTCCGGTGATTTTGGATGCCAAACGTGGCGACATCGGCTCAACCGCCGAGAAATACGCGCAGGAAGCATTCGTGCGCTATGGCGCCGATGCGGTAACGCTGAATCCGTATTTAGGCAAAGACTCTATTGACCCGTTCTTAAAATTTGCCGATAAAGGCGTGGTTCTTTTGTGCCGCACCTCAAACCCCGGTGCGAAAGACATTCAAGATTTGGATTGCAACGGCAAACCGCTGTATCAGCGCGTGGCCGAAACCATTGCACACGAATGGAACGGCAATAAAAACTGTTTGCTGGTAGTTGGCGCCACGTGGCCAAAGCAATTAGCCAAAGTCCGCGCCATTGTTGGCGATATGCCGTTTCTGGTACCGGGCGTTGGCGCACAAGGCGGCGATGTTGAACAAATCATCAAGCACGGCCGAGGCAAAAATTCCGATGCGCTAATCATCAGCTCCTCGCGGGCAATTCTATATGCCGGTGAAGGCCAAGAATTCGCCGAAGCCGCACGTGCCGCAGCCATCCGCCAACGTGATGAGATTAATCGGTATCGGTGATTCAGTTTCAAAGTATATTAAAGAAACCCAGCGCGGCTGGGTTTCTTTAGTTAATAGCCTTAACTCTTAGCTGATACAGAGACCAATTCTCTGACTTTTTTCTGGCCTAATTTGTACAGCCCAGTCCTATTACCATTAATCGTTTTCGCCCTAACAGCATAACTTCCAGAAGAAACTAATTGCAAAAGTTGTTTTTCATCATCAATTTCCCTCGACACATCCTTGGTATTACCTCCTGCGCCACCTTTTGAAACTCTAAATGCAATCCGTCCAGTATCACGATCAAGCATACGGACAGGGTACAAATGGTCCCCAGACTCATGAACCAAGTAAAAGGTGCTAGCAAAACGCTTCGAATTATCTATGCTCATACGAATCCTTTTTAGATGTTAAGTTTCTAGGAATAAAATAAACGCAAAACTCAGTACTGCATGAACATTGAATAGATTGATTATCTACCATGCAAGCACTTTAATACGGTAAGATATGTCATGGTATGTGATGGTATGCCATGAAAATATCGTTATGATTTATATAATATTTTTTATATAAAAAAACTTTCTTGCATTTTTTGGTAATTACACGAAATCAAGAAATATTTATCATATTGCGCGGAATCTCAGCAGCAGCTCATCGCGGGCAATTCTATATGCCGGTGAAGGCCAAGAATTCGCCGAAGCCGCACGCGCCGCAGCCATCCGCCAGCGTGATGAGATTAATCGATATCGGTGATCAGTTCGCCTAATCAGCGCCGATGTGTCGGACTGATAGCCATGTTCTTATTGACTGGAGAGATTAGTTCCATTTAAATGGTTTAATCAAAATGTTGTTTCGATACATTAGATATCCAAAATATAAATAGATTCATTATTAATAATTCAGGGGGAAATTTGATGTCGATTTTGAAGGGCGCGTTAACTTGCATCATTCTTACTGGATCTTCTTCAGCAATTAGGGCAGAGACCTCGCTACAATCAGCATTTATTGCACACTCAGCAGCATTCGATTCAGCGAGTTCTTGTAGAAGTGAGCGTGTGCGAATTTCTGCATGCGGAAGCGCGGATATTCTGGTAAAAGCTGCTAAAGCTCATTATCGCGCTATGATGCCGGCCGATATGGAGGGCGCTTACTATCGATGGGAACTTGCTTCAAAAAGCTGCGAAAATGGCTGCGATGACAAGGGTCTGGCATTCAATACTGAGGCAATGTTTAAATACGAAACGATTGAGCTGAAGTATTTGTCTGAAGGTGCGAATTGCAAATCAAAAATGGATTCTTCATTATGCTTTAGCATTGATTATCTAAAATCTAAGCACTCAGATACGTATAACAAAGGCAACAAAGGAACAAAGGGCTCATAGGTCATTAATGTTTGAATAATTACCTCCGTTCACTTTAATATTAATACAGCTGCAACTCGATTCAATCGATAGGAGGAACCAAACATGTATTGCCGACTGCTTTTTGGAGCGCTTGCTATCTCTCTGCTAATTTCGGGCTGTGGTAATTCACGCGCTGAAGAACTTGAATCTCAAGTTATTGATCTTGAATCACAACTTTCCGAAGCCACAAATCGCGTTTCTCAACTTGAATCAAAAATAGAAGATGCTTACTCTCAGGCCGAGTCTTTACAAACTGAAGTTTCAAATCTTACTTCTGCAACATCACAGCTTTCCTCTACAGTGATTTTTCTGGAGAGCGATGATGCATGGCAGGTTCAATCCGCCGCTCAAGACATTGAATCATATGCTAGCTCAGTAGAATCACTCACTGACGACGTTGTTTCTGCGTTAGAGTAGCATCCTAAGAAATCATTTAAACAGACAGCAGTCTCGAATTTTGTTTAAACTGAACTTACCCGAAGCGGTTTTCGCTTAATTCAATCATTAGACTCCAGAGGTCACTATGTCATTACTCCCAACTGATATGATTAGCTTTCTGTGGGGCTCAGTCGCAGGTGGGTTAATGATTTTTAGCAGCGGCTTCCTCAAGAAAGCCGGAGAGCATGCATTTTCTTACCTAACCAAACGGCTAAACCCGCTACAACCTGAGCCAGTGCAGGTTGATGGGCAATTTACTCCATCGCAATTTGCTCCGCATCAGTGTTCTTGGGTAAACGCTGTAGGCGTGTACGATTATGAAGCAAAAGGGTTCATCTACTATCCTCACCCTAAAACTGGCGGCAAATGCTTCAGGGTAATCGCAGATGGCTCACAACCTCTGAAACAATTCTTAGTAGTTCAGCCTGGCGCACAGCGCGTAGCTAGCGCCTAACAATTCGTTCAAGCCGTAACTGCTTAGCAACAAAGAGTACTTAGGTCATTAACGTTTGAATAATTAACCCCGTCCTATTAATGCAACGGAATTGCGCGTGATGAGATTAATCGGTATCGGTGAATTTTAAGGTATCCTGAGAACATCTCCTCATTCGAGTGGTCGGTGTCTTCATTCAAGCAAAGTTGGATTGAGTTTTTCCATGCCGCTAAAGAACGGCCGGATGACGTTATGCTTGAAATTGGTGCCGGTGGTGAACTATTGGTTGCCTACATACGCGTAGCACTCATTGCACTCTTGTTGATGCTGCCATTGGCCAGTGCATTTTTTTTTGATGCCCCACATGAAATTATTGCAGGCATTGGCGGCATTTTACTCAGCCTAATCATTTCGTTATATTGGCTTAAAATAGCAAAACTAGATAAACGCCCGTATTGGCTTAGCTTTGCAAGTTCCACCTCTGACATAAGCAGCGTGAGCTTGGTATTGTTCTTATTGGCTAGCTTTAATCCATCTGCCGGCACCAATAGCGTGGTTGCATGGTGTTGCTATTTGCTGTGCATTTTATCAACCGCATTGCGCAATGATGTTCGGGTTACTTTCTTTGCTGGTAGCCTTGCGGCAATACAATTTTCTACCGTTATATTTTATGTATTAGTTTTAAACAGTGATAATCTTTTTTCTGCCGAATATGGCACTGCAAATCTATCCAACTCTATACAGCGCATTTTTATCCTAATGATTTTTACGCTCTGCACAGCACTGATTGTGTATCGCATGCAGAGGCTGGTGCAAATTTCCGGCGCTGATGGACTAACCGGCTTGCCGAATCGAATGTATCTCAATCGCCGTGTGCCGCAACTCATACAGAAAGCAAAAAAACGCGGGCGGGCACTGTCTTTAGCACTGATTGATCTTGACCACTTCAAACGCATCAACGACCAACTAGGCCATCAAGCAGGCGATGTGGCGCTTTGTCATGTGGTTGATATTTTGCGCAATCAACTACAAGCCGGCGAATCCTTAATGCGTATTGGCGGTGAAGAATTT
Organism: Arenimonas sp.; assembly: GCA_031428155.1. GTDB lineage: Bacteria > Pseudomonadota > Gammaproteobacteria > Xanthomonadales > Xanthomonadaceae > Arenimonas. The sequence continues at coordinate 9,284 of JANPOU010000008.1, forward strand.
CTATTCATCACACCATGTACTCTGCCAGACGCATTCAAGCGCGTTGACTTTCTTCGCGGTGCTGTTGCGCAATCTCACTATTGCCCAGACGACAGTAGCACAAGCCATCAACTGACATTTTCAGCAGGAATTTCCGGCTTCTCAAGCGATGCGCACGATATGTCTGGATTGCTACGTTGCGCGGATTTACGCTTACGCCAAGCTAAAGCCAATGGCCGAAATCAGGTTGTTGCCGAAGGTTAAGCTTGGGAACTTAACTTGTATTTTTTACTCAAACCCATACAGTTAGCTGTTGGGGAAACAATTGGCTTTGCCAAAATATTCATTATATAAATGCTGTTTAATGCTTTGCATTATTGCTATGCATTTTATTTTACTCTACACGCTATATACTTTGCGGCCACATAAAGTGGATAACGCGCATTTCATTTTCCCTACACAAAACGAGCAGATAACCCGCATCACATTTATAACACGCCCTGCTAAAAAATTAATTGGCTCAAAGAATCCAAAAATCACTTCGGCAAGTACACCTCACGAAATTAATCAACATAGCAAAAATACATTGCAGGCTGATTTTGTAACACGCAACCAGAAAAAACCGGAAACTGACAGTACGCGTATCGTACCAGGTGATAATTTAATTTTAAGCCTACCGGAAGCCAAGCTCGATTTTAGCCCGAAACCACGCGGACTATTAGAAAAGCCTCGAAACCCGATTGAGTATCAAACCACGCGATTTAACGATAGCTGGAAGCCTTCGGGCACAGCAATGGATTCCTTAAAGTGGAAATCTAAAACGGTGAATACTGTGCTTGGTTTATTCGGCGGCAACAGGAAACTTTGCACCAACGAGGATAAGAAAAATAGTATTGCAGGATGCGTTCCGGATGGTTATCGACCCGAAAATGATACTTCATTGCCAATACAGTAGGCTGAGACTTGGCCTAACCTATCTATTTTTTTATAGTGAGTATTAACCCAGCAAACAACATGATTGAATGTTTCACGGTATGGTAATAATAGACCGCCAATACGTGAAATTATTTGTGCAAATCTGTGCTGAATATTTATCCCACATCTGGAAAAATACTTTATTCGATTGCCAAAGCAACGAATGGGACGTATTTCATCAGCGCTTGATTGCGGCCTGCAATAAGCAAGACTTTGTTGCGCATATACTAGGCTATACACAGAATAACCCTATCTATTTACTAGAAAGAAATTCAGTAAATTCTTTTGCTAAAAACATACTTATTGCCAGTGGCTTTCATGGTGAAGAGCCAGCCGGCTCTTGGGGTTTGTTGCACGCTCTTGAATCTCTGGACTGCAGCTTACTTGATAAAGTAAATATTTCCATATTGCCCCTGGTCAATATCTCTGGATTCAAGCTTGGCCAGCGTTTAAATCATAAATTTGAAAATCCAAATCGTGGCTTTCTGCCTTTTCTTGATGGCGTACAGGCCAGTGAAGAAGCACGCGTGCTATTGCATCACGAGATGATGCTGAGTGATTTTGGACGTGATGGAGTATTGTCTTGCCACGAAGATCTGACAAGTTCGAGTGCCTATATTTACGCCAATGAATCAGGTGCTGAGCCAAGCGAATTAGCACTTCAATTACGCAATAGTAATGCCAGTTTTTTTCCGCTACACGCAAACGGATTAGTAGATTGCTGTAAGGTTAATGACGGCATCGTGTTTAACCATCCTGACAGTTCATTTGAAGCATGGTTGTTCGCACACGGAGCAACGCACACCTATTGCACAGAAACACCAGGGCTCGCCGCGTTTGAAACAAGAGTACTTGCCAATGCATCAATGGTGAAAACGTTTATCGAATATCACGCGTAAGGTGGGTTACAACCCACCATGAAATTACGTTTTGATTGTGGTGGGTTATAACCCACCTTACCCAGTCAAGCCACCCACTTCCTAGCGTTAATAAACATCTGCATCCACGGCGAGAATTCACTGGCATCTTTTGGATGCCAACTCATTTGTTTGCTCAAATGCACACGCTCAGGATGCGGCATCATTAAGGTAGCCCGGCCATCGAGTGAGCTTAAGCCTGTGATGCCCATCGGCGAGCCGTTTGGATTGGCTGGATAATGCGAAGCCAGATTGCCATGATTATCAATAAAGCGCATTGCAACCGAAGCTTGATTGATTTCACCTACCGCAAATTTAGCGCGGCCTTCGCCGTGCGATACCACTACAGGAATGCGAGAGCCGGCCATATTGGCTAAAAGTATGGATGGCGACGCAACAATTTCCACCATCGATAAACGTGCTTCAAATTGCTCGCTTTGGTTGCGCATAAAACGCGGCCAATATTCGGCACCGGGAATTAAGGCTTTTAATTGGCTCAGCATCTGGCAGCCGTTGCACACGCCTAAGCTGAAACTGTCGGGGCGCGCGAAAAATGTGGCGAATTGTTGACGCACAGCTTCGCGCTCCAGAATGCTGGTTGCCCAGCCGCGGCCAGCGCCTAAAACATCGCCATAACTAAAGCCGCCGCAAGCAGCTAAGCCTTTAAACGCATCTAACTGAATCCGCTGCGCAATGATGTCGGACATATGCACATCAACCGCTTCAAAACCAGCGCGGGTAAATGCCGCCGCCATTTCAACTTGGCCATTCACGCCTTGTTCGCGCAAAATAGCAATGCGCGGCTTACTACCAATATTCAGCATTGGCGCTTCGGGAACAAAGCTCAATTGCTGGTTTAAACCGGGGTCGGCAAAGTTTTTCGCCGCATCGAGTTCTGCATCGGCGCCTTCTGGGTTATCGCGCAGCTTTTGCATGGCATGCGATACCGACCACCACGATTCAAATAAAGTTTGCCAAGACCACGCAGCAATGGTTTCTTGATTACGCAATACACGAATACAATCTGAAGTGTTCGGCTTGGCAATGCGTTGCGCGCAATGGGTTAAATCAAAACGGTTAATCAAATCGGCAAACACCGCGCGATCTTCGCGATCAATCTGCACCAAAACGCCCAACTCTTCGTTGAACAAACAGTTCAGATCGCTTTCGCCCCAGTAATCAAGCGTAATATCTAAGCCGCAATGGCTGGCAAACGCCATTTCGCACAAAGCCGCAAATGCGCCGCCATCCGAGCGGTCGTGGTAAGCCTGAATTAACTCTTGGCCGCGCGCGGTAATGATTAATTGCGCCAATTGTGCAAGCAAATTAGGCGAATCTAAATCTGGGCATTCGTTGCCAAATTGTTGCTGTACTTGGCCCAAAATACTGCCGCCCATACGCTGCTTGCCAGCACCAAGGCCAATTAGCCAAATGTCGGATTCACTGGCTATTTGCAATTCAGGCGTGGATTGCATGCGAACATCAGCAACCCGCGCAAAGGCTGAAATAATCAAAGACACCGGTGAAGATGAACTGTGCGTTTGGCCTTCTACTTGCCAACGCGATTGCATTGACAGCGAATCTTTACCAACCGGAATACTGATGTCTAAAGCTGGGCACAGCTCTAAGCCAATGGCTTTAACGGCTTCATACAAAGCTGCATCTTCGCCAGTTTGCGAAGCGGCTGCCATCCAATTGGCTGAAAGTTTCACTTCGTGCAATCCGGCAATTGGTGCGGCAAGTAGATTGGTGATGGCTTCACCCACCGCTAAACGCGCAGAAGCAGCGGCATTAAGCAATGCAATGGGTGTGCGTTCGCCAATGGCCATGGCTTCGCCGTGCGTACCGACAAAATCGGTACTGGTGATGGCACAATCGGCAACCGGAATTTGCCACGGGCCAATCATCTGATCACGTGCGGTGCTGCCACCCACACTTCGATCGCCAATGGTAATTAGAAACTGCTTGGATGCCACACTCGGGTGCGACATTACTTTCAAGCCCGCTTCGTACACAGAAACAGACTCGCTGCGTAATTCTGGGTATTGCTCAATAACCGGAAGCTGCGCATCGCGATGCATTTTTGGCGGTTTGCCAAACAGCAGATCCATTGGCATATCGATGGCGCGGTTTTCCGGCGCAATCGCATCCATGGCTCCGGCTTGTGCACCATATGCCACAATCAGTCGTTGCTCATCGGTGGCAAATCCAAGCACCGCAAACGGGCATCGTTCTCGCACACACAGTGCTTCAAACTCGGCTAAATGCTCAATGCCTAAACCTAAAACATAGCGTTCTTGCGATTCATTGCACCAAATTTGCATCGGCGATAGCGATGGGTCATCGCACGGTACTTTCGCTAAATCGATAATGCCGCCCATGCCGGAGTCGTGCAGCAATTCGGGTACGGCGTTTGATAAGCCGCCCGCGCCAACATCGTGCATAAATCGAATGGGGTTTGCTTCACCAAATGCGAAACAGCGATTAATCACCTCTTGGCAACGGCGTTCCATTTCTGGGTTATCGCGTTGCACTGAGGCAAAATCTAAGGCCTCTGAGCTTTGCCCGGATGCCACCGAAGATGCCGCGCCACCGCCCAAGCCAATCAACATACCCGGGCCACCCAACACAATCACGGCATCGCCAGCACGTAAAGATAATTTTTGCACTTGGCTTGGATCAACCGAGCCAATGCCGCCAGCCAACATAATCGGCTTATCGTAGGCGCGCGTTGCGTTGCTTGTTGCGCTGGCTAATTCAAAACTACGAAAATACCCGCTTATATTGGGCCGGCCAAATTCATTATTAAATGCGGCTCCACCTAGCGGGCCGTCAGTCATGATTTCCAAAGCTGGCGCCATGCGTGGATTTAGCGCGCGCTCGGTTTCCCAGGCTTGCGGCAAACTTGGAATGCGCAAGTGCGACACACTAAAACCGGTTAAGCCCGCTTTTGGACGTCCGCCTCGGCCGGTGGCACCTTCATCACGAATCTCGCCGCCGGCACCTGTGGCTGCACCAGGAAATGGCGAAATAGCGGTTGGGTGATTATGCGTTTCAACTTTGATGCAAAATGCACTGGCCTGCGTTTCGGCAAATTGATACACGTTTTGATTATTCGGGCGAAAATGCTGCGCGCTATGTCCTTCAATCACGGCGGCATTATCTTTATAGGCACTGAGCGTGAGCTGTGGCGAATGCTGATGAGTATTTTTAATCATGCCAAACAAGGAATGCGGCATGTCGTTGCCATTGATGCTGTAGCTGGCATTAAAAATTTTATGCCGGCAATGTTCTGAGTTCGCTTGTGCAAACATCATCAATTCAGCGTCGGATGGGTTTCTGCCTAACTGCCGATAACTTATTTGTAAATATTCAATCTCATCAGCGCTTAAAGCTAAACCTAAACGCTCATTGGCCGCTGGCAATTGCTCAATATCTATGCGTTCAATGCGGCCTGTATCCGGCGAGCTAAATAGGCCATGTGCTGCATCAATACTTGGCCACACCGATTGCGTCATTGGGTCAGACAATAATTTATCGATATCCAGCCATAAAGCGCTATCGGCATCAGGCGCACCAATTAAATCAACCCGTAATCCACGTTCAACGCGTAAGATGGGGATTTGTGCGCCTTTTAAAATCTCACTGGCTTTACTCGACCAAGGCGAACGGGTTCCCAAGCGTGGTGTGATGATTCGGCTAACCGCGCCTGTGAGCGCCTCAGATTGACTGATACAGCCCTCTAAAATGCGTCCCACTAAAGCCATATCTACTTGCTGCGGATTATTGCTTTCAACAAAATACACATGCCATGCACCCGCAATGGCGAGGTCTGGGGCACATTTTTCAAGTTGTGCTTGTAGTCGATCGCGACGAAACGCGGATAAGGCAGATAAGCCTTCTAGAACAATCATGGCGGCACACAAAGTGAGTTTATCCGCCATTTTACCTTATCAGGCTGCAAACGAATGGCTTGCAGCTGAGATTTGCCTGAATTTACCCTAGTTATTGCTACTTTGCAGTGCTTTAAGCATATCTTCTGGGCTTAAATAGCCGCCAATCACCGCGCCGCTTGCCGTATATACTGCCGGCGTTCCTTCAACACCCGCTTGCTGGCCAAGTTTATAGTCCATGGTGATGTAGTTTGTGCAGTTTTTCTTGGGCAATACACGGTCATTTTTTGCCATCGTCATTGCCACATTGCGATTAGGTGCGCACCACACATTCACTGCTTTTTGAAAGGACTCTGAGCCAATGCCTGCACGCGGGAAAAATAAGTAATCAATAGCAATGCCTAGTTTGTTGTAATCCGCAATTTGCAAATGCATTTTCCGGCAAAAGCCGCAATCGATGTCTGTGAATACCGTCACTCGGTATTTTGGATTGGCTGGCGCAAAACTAATCTTTCGACTATTCGGCACGGCCGCCAACAAGGCTTTGCGCTGCACTGCTTCACTGGCTTCGGTTAAGTTTTTACGCTCAGCGATATCGATCAAACTGCCTTGCAAAAGATATTTACCATCACTACTGACATACAACACTTTGCCATCCACCACTACTTCCTTAAAGCCCACAATCGGCGATGCTTTGATTAAGCGAATAGTGATGCCCGGTGCAATTTTAATCAGTGCGGCGCGAACCGCGGCGTCATCTTTGCTTTCAATAATCGGTTTGCTTGGCGCTATTTTAGTTGCAGGCTGGTTGGCAGCAGGCGCGGGAACCTTGCTTTGCGCACAAGCTTGTACACTAAAAAATAATGCCAGTAGCGTAATTGTTTTCGTAATTTGCATGGTCATGTTTCCAAAGTCGTTCATTTATTGTGCCACAATCGCTTTATCCGCGAGGGTGGTGTTGCTTGTGTATGCGCTTCAAACCTTCCTTAGCAATTAAGGTATAAATCTGCGTGGTCGACATCGAACTGTGGCCTAGAAGCATTTGCAGAGCACGTAAATCAGCCCCATGATTCAATAAATGCGTAGCAAATGAATGCCTAAGCACGTGCGGGCTAACTTTATCCGAATCTACCCCCGCAACGACTGCACGTTTTTTGAGTGCACCCCATAGACCTTGCCGAGTCCAAGGAGTTCCGTCTTTATGAATAAATAAAGCCGTTTCCTGCTTTTTGCCCAGCCAAGGCGTACGAACCGAGGAAATATAGCGCTCCAGCCAATATTGCGCTTCTTCGCCCATTGGCACTAAGCGCTCTTTTGCGCCTTTGCCCATCACCCGCAACAAGCCCTGCCTTAGGTTTATGCCAGAAGTTGGCAAATCCACTAACTCGCTCACCCGCAAGCCGCAGGCATACATTAACTCGAGCATAGTGCGCAGCAGTATTTGCTCAGGATCATCGCCACTATCGCAGCGCAAAATCGCGTCAATCTGCGATTCAGACAGCGCTTTTGGCACTGACCGAGGCAGTTTCGGCATCTCCAGCAAGCGCGTTGGGTCATCCTTTATTTCGCCATTGCGTTGCTTAAGGCCGTAATAAGCGCGCAAGCTAGACAACAATCTGGCATTGCTTTTGGCGGCATAGCCTTGTTGCACGCGCATGGCTAAATAATCAAACAAATGATCTTGCTGCGCGGCGTCCAACTGGCTATTTTGGCTTTCCAAGAATTGCGCTAAGGCCACTAAATCGCGCCGGTAGCTGGCCATACTAGACACCGACAATCCCTGCTCTGCCCATAAGCGCTCTAAAGCTGAATCAATTTGCTGCTGGCTTAACGCATTGATTTGCGATGTTTGCCGTGCACGCAAGCGATTTTCCGTAGTTTTCGGGTTCATAGCAAAAAGCTTAGCGCTAAATGCCGTTCACGGCTATGATAATCCGCATGTCAATAAATCCCCAACACACCAAACCGAATGCCACGCCAGCGTTTCTGGCCTGGCGGCTACTTGCTCTTATGTATGACGCAGTAATTGCCATGGCTTTGCTAATGCTTAGTAGTGGCCTGATGCTGTTAATCAATCATGGCACGCCTGCTGAACCTGGCTCAGTGTTTTCCTACGTTGAGTTTTTTATATTTTGGTTTGTGCTTGGTCTATATGCGGTGTGCTCATGGCGTTATGGCGGGCAAACTTTAGGCATGCGTCCGTGGCGATTATTTGTGCTTGATGCGCAAGGTAAAAATGCAACGTGGCGGCAATTGATTTTGCGTTATGTATTAGCTAGCACCAGCGGTGGCTTGGTGCTGCTTTGGTCGCTAATTGAACCTGAAAAAAGAGGCTTGCACGATTTAGCTAGCAACACGTATTTTGTGCGCCTAAACGCCACTAAATCCGCTTAGCTAAATAACCCCAACACAGCGCAAATACAGCGGCCGGTGCAAGCACAAATGCAATGCGCACATCAAATCGATACACATCGGACAAATTGACCATTAAGCGCTCAAGTAATATCGCGCTAATGCCAACCACAATGCCAATAAACAAGCTTTTGCCGAAACCGCCCGATCGCAACGAGCCAAAGGCGAACGGCAACACCGACAGGCAAAGCAGTAGCACTTTAAACGGATAAAACCAACGGCCCCAATACGCAGTGCGGAATACTCTGGCATCTAATTGATTTTTTTCGAGGTAATCAATATTGCTTCGCAACTCAAGCAAGCCTAAATGACGTGGATTTGAAAAGCTGGCCTGCAAAGATTCATTGGTTATTTGGGCGCGCCATGGCATGCTGGCCGCTTTTTCCAAACGTACTGCATTGTCATCAAAAAAAGTATTCTGCACATCGTTCAACATCCATTGCTTGCCCTGATTACTGGCAGTTTTCGCCTGAGTAATGGAGGCCAATCGGCCATTTTGACTAAATTTGTATAAGCGCACATCAGATAATTCTAACCAAGACGCTTGGCCATACCCTTTCGCTGTTCCAGCTCTGGCATTAAAAAATAAATCCCCGTCTTTGGCCCACACGCCGGAGTATTTGGCCATGGTCAGTTTGTCGGATTTTAATGTGCTGAGTGATAAGGACTGTTTCTCAGCATAAATACCAACGGTTTCATTGGCAATCACCATCAAGCCCGATAACACTAATGCCGGCAGTAAGGCGCCCATCGCAATTTGCAGGCGCGAAACACCCACCGAAGCCATCGCAATCAATTCAGATTTGCTGGCCAATTGCCCAAGCCCCATCAATAAGCCAATCACAGTTACCACTGGCAACAAATCATATGCGCGGCGCGGCGTGGTTAGCAGTGTGCTGAGCATGGCGTGGTTAATGCTGAAGCCTTGTTTGCCAATATCAGAAAACGTGTTGTAAAACGCACTGATTAGATCAAAACCAAGCAAGATCAACCAAACAACAGCGGTTGCTTTTAAAACGCTAAACGCTAAATAACTGGAAAGCTCTTTGCCTATGCGAGTCATGGGTTTTGAACGCCAACTGGTTTTAACTGCCCATCGCGTCGAAATAGCCAATAACTAAATCCGACCATCGGCAAAATGGCCCACCACAATCCAAGCACTGCTGGAATTTGGCCTTTTGTCAGCATAAAGGTGCCCGCTAGTAACGCCAGCATGCCAAGCAAATACGCCATGACAGCGAACAACACCAAACCATATTGTGGTTGCCGTGGTTCACTGCGTGCCAAAGGAATGGCTAACAACGAGAGAATAGCTGCAAATAGTGGCATGGCAAAACGCCAATGCAATTCACTGCTGGCTGCGGCATCGCTGCGTTTAAATAATGCCAGCGTGCTTACTGTGTCCAGTTTGTTGCTTGGCTTGTTTCCGCTCGGTTCGGGCGCTTTAATTTCATTGACCTTAAATTGCACTTTACGAAAATCTTTGCGGCCTAATTCACCCTCCATCCGAAAGCCATTTTCGAGCCGCAACACGCGCACGCCACCGACTAATTTTAACTCGCCCTTACTGGCCGTTATTATGTCGAGTCGGCCTTTATTTTCACGTTGCACAAATAAATTATTGAAACTTTTTCCATCTCGGCTAATGGCACTGATAAACAAAATACCGGACTTACCAGGCAACTCCACGAATCGCCCTGCTTCCAGTCCGGATATCAAAAAGCTTCTATTGGCTTCTTCCACCATGGTTTTTTCTTTCTGCGCGGTCCAAGGCACTATCCACAAGGACGATAAAGCAATAACAAGCACGAACGGCGCAGCAACCCACATCACTGGCTTCCACAATTGCTGGCTACTCACACCAATAGAGGCCAATACCGCCATCTCGCTGTCGGCATACAAACGGGCAATGCCCATCATTAAGCCAATAAATAGCGCCAACGGCATCACAAAACTCAGAAAACGCGGCATTCGAAGCGCCAAAAGTTGCAACATCAGCGCAGCCGGCACTTTACCGCGTGAAATTTCAGCAATTAAATCGGTGAGGAAGCCACCCACGCTGATTAAAAACAGCACCAACAGAACCGCCGTTACCAGTTGGCTGAACTGCATGAACAGGTAGCGGTTGATTAAGCGCATCGGAAGGCGGATTCTCGGGACTGGATGATTTACAATAGCAGTTTACCATTTTGTGCTTATTGATACTGGCACACCTTTAAGGATGTTTATGGCTTTGACGTTTTCGCACACCCAAAATTCTCCCATTACCGAGTCTAGCGACTGTATCGTTGTTGGCGCGTTCAACAATAAAACCTTTAATACTGCTGGCACTGCGATTGATGCAGCGAGCAGTGGCCGTTTAAGCGCGTTAGTCGAACGCGGCGATATTAGCGGAAAAACCGGGCAATCTATTTTGTTGCAAGATATTGCCGGCGTTACCGCTGCAAGAGTGTTAGTGATTGGCTTAGGCGACCCAGAAAAATTCGCGGTTCCTCAATACCTGAAAGCCATTGCTGATGCCGTGCGGGCACTTCGCACTGGGCCAGTGAAATCGGCGTTCATCACACTCACCGATTTGGCTGTAAAAGGCCGTGAATCGGATTGGGCTATGCGCCAAGCGATTATTGCCGCTGATCATGCTGCCTACGAATACACCGCTACCCGCACCAAAAAAGCCACCGTTACTTTGGCTCAGATCACCTTGCTTGCCAATACGCAACAAGAACTTGCCTTCAGCCAAGGCGTGGGCATTGCAACAGGCGTTCAGTTCACTCGCGAGCTGGGCAATTTGCCGCCGAATATTTGCAACCCAGCCTACTTGGCTGAGCAAAGCATCAAAATTGCTGCCGAACACGATAACGTGACCTGCGACGTGCTGGAACGCGAAGAAATGCAGGCTCTTGGCATGGGTTCTTTATTGGCAGTAGCGCGCGGCTCGGCTAATGCGCCAAAACTGATTGTATTGCGTTACACCGGTGCCGGCGATGCCAAGCCATTAGCGTTAGTTGGCAAAGGCATTACCTTCGATACCGGCGGCATCAACTTGAAAGTGCAAGGTGGTATCGAGGAAATGAAATTCGATATGTGTGGCGCGGCAACAGTACTTGGCACATTTCTGGCCTGTGTAAAGCTGCAATTGCCAATCAACTTAGTCACAGTTGTGCCAGCCGTTGAAAATATGCCCGATGCCGATGCTTATCGCCCAAGCGATGTGCTAACCGCCATGAACGGCAAAACTATTGAAGTGGGCAATACCGATGCCGAAGGCCGCTTAATTTTGTGCGACGCACTAACCTATGTGCAGCGCTATGAACCAAAAGCCACAGTTGATGTGGCAACACTGACCGGCGCTTGCATCATCGCACTTGGCAAATATGCGGCGGGTTTAATGAGTAAACACGATGATTTAACCGCAGAATTGCTAGACGCTGGCGAACACGTATTCGATCGCGCTTGGCGTTTGCCATTGTGGGATGAATACCAAAGCATGCTCGATTCAACCTTCGCCGATATGTACAACATAGGTGGCAAAGGTGCTGGCGCTATCACCGCCGGTTGCTTCCTGTCGCGCTTCACCGAAGGCCAGCGCTGGGCGCATTTAGACATTGCCGGCGTATCCAACGACGAAGGCCGCAAAGGTATGGCCAGTGGCCGCCCTGTCGGTCTTTTATGCCAGTGGCTATTAAATCAAGCGGGCGTTTAAGCGATGACAGCACGGGCTGATTTCTACATGATTGCCAACAAAGCGCAATTTGTTGAACAGCCTTTGCTATTGGTTTGCCAGTTGGCGCAAAAAGCCATTGCTAGCAACCAGCCTTGTCTTATTTTCTGTGAATCGGCTGAACAGGCCGATTTTCTGGATGATTTGCTCTGGGAATTTGATGACGACGCATTCGTGCCACATCAGGTTGTTGGCACTGATGAAGACGAAGAGATCACGCCCATTTTATTGGTAGGCCCAGAATCAGAAACACCCATGCGTTCGCTAGCTATCAACTTGCGCAGCCAATTGCCACCCTTGGGCTTTGAGCGCGTTCTGGAAATTGTACCCGCCGATGACGCCGCGCGTGGTCCAGCACGAGCACGTTGGTTGGAATACAAGAAGCTCGGCTTTGAAGTAAATAAGCACGATTTGTAATATAAATATCCCCGCCGAAGCGGGGATTTTTATGCCATCAACGCTTCAATTGCATCAACACTACTCGGCACGCCATCGGTTAATACTTCTGCACCTTTTGCAGTCATCAGAATATCGTCTTCAATGCGGATGCCGATGCCTTGGTATTTTTCCGGAACGCCCGGCGTGCCCGGCGCGATGTACAGACCCGGTTCGATGGTGAACACCATGCCGACTTCCAGCTGCCGCGAAGCACCGGCCAATTTGTATTCGCCCACATCGTGTACATCCAAACCAAGCCAATGCCCAGTTTTGTGCATATAGAATTTTCTGTAGCTTTCGGATTCA
>JANPOU010000009.1:0-11418 GCA_031428155.1 Arenimonas sp.
AGTCTTAACACCCTCACGCATTAGCGTAATGGTTTGATCGATGAGTGTTGGTAACGCGTTCAAGCGTGCAAGCCAATCGAGGTAGGCTTTCTCGGTTCGGAAATCAAGCAGTTCAGCGATTCCATCAGCAGTTTGTACGCCACCTTGGTGAGTCATTGGCATTAGGTATTCGCGGAAGGCTTGGCGTGCAATATTCTGTTTGAGTAGCCACTCGAAGGTATCGTAATTGAGCTGATCTTGTTTCGATAGTTCAGCGCGCTTGAAGCTATGCAACTTGGCCAGTGCTGCTTTATCAGCTGCTTCGCGAGCAGAAATGGCGGGTAGGCTCATGTCCGTCCAGCGGTCATTGAAGCGGGTATCGCCGTTATAGCTGGCATTTTCTGGCGAGTCGCTAAGCCCGCGTTGCCATTCTTGTTCAAAGAATGCATGCAGCGCGGCATTTTTATCCTGCGCAAAGCCCAGCGGACTGAGGAGTAAAAGTGCAACAAACAAGGCTATTGAACGCATTTTAAATTCCCTAAAGATTTTTTAAGAGTGTATCAGCATCAGGCAAAAAAAAACCGCAACCCGAAGGCTGCGGTTTTAAATGAATAACAGCTTACTTAGAAGTTAACCGTTAAGCTGGTCCAGTAATAGCTACCAACGGTATCAAAGGTGCGTTCATCGGTATTGCCATTCAATGAGTTATTTTGATAAATCAATGGTGGCTGTTTATCAAATACGTTATCAACACCGATGCGTAGTTTGACTTTCTCAAAGGTAATGCCCGCTTGCAGGTTGTGGTAAGTGTAAGCACCAATATTTAATTGGCATGACCAATCTTTAACGATTGTTGAACCATCTCCGTACACATCGATGTAACGATCATCTGGATTCGATGTGCCATCAAAGCCAAGGGTATTGGCGCAAATTTCACCAGACAAATGGTTTTCGCTACCAACGCGGAAGCCATCAACAAAGCGCATGTTCCAAGATACATCAAACATATCTTTAGTCCAGCTTATGTTTGCTAAAGCGCGGAGTTGACTATAGTTACCGTTACCACCGTTAGCGGATGACAAGAAGGTGCCGGCATTTTGCTGGCTTTGTAATACTTGGCCATCAAAAATAACCGCTACATCATATTTGTCAGTATAGGTAGCATCAATATTGAAACGGAATTTACCGTAATCGGTGTCCATTTTGTAGCGGAATCCAACATCGATACCGGCGGTTTCAATTTTACCGACGTTTGCACGTTTATCAAATAAGATTTCGATTTCACCATTTGAACGGCGACTAAATAAAGAGCACAAGGGCGAAGGGTTTGCTTGAGTACTTGCAAAGCATACATTCAGAATATTTTGGGTACCGATTGAGCCAATCGCATTGTCCAAGTTTACTTGCCAGAAATCAACAGTGGTTGAGAAACCATTAAGCCATGATGGTTCATACACAAAGCCTAAAGTGATAGCCTCGCCTTCTTCCGCACCTAATGTATCTGTACCGCCTTTAATGGCATTCAACTGTGTATCAGTTTGTCTAAAACCACCGCTTGTTGAGACACCTTGGCAAGCTGGATTATTTGCAACAGTAATGCCATTGCATGGATCAGTGAAGCCATCGGAGGTAGCAAATTCACCACCAAACAAGTCGGTAATGGTTGGTGCACGGAATACTTGTGCGTAGGTACCGCGGAACAATATCTGTTCCGATGGACGCCATTCCAAACCAAGCTTGCTGTTGATGGTGCTGCCGAAGGTTGAGTAATCCGACCAACGTGAGCCAATCGAGGCGTTAAAGGTGCTAGTGATTGGAATTAAGACTTCGCCATACACTTCTTTAACCGTTACTTCGCCGGAGGTTGGTGCGGTGCACAATTCAGAAGAAATACCGCAGGTATAGCCATTGTCTGGGTCAATCACAGCGCCAGCAAATGGTACGAAATCGAGGCTGTTGTTGCGGTATTCAACACCCGCAGCGGCTTGCACAGTACCAGAGCTCATTTCAAACAAATCACCAGCAAAGTTAGCTTGAAAGCCTTTGAATTTTTCGGTTTGGCGATGCAACACATCTAAAGTAATTGCACCCAGTGCAGTTAGTTGTGCTTGTCCCGCGGCTGAGTTTGGATCAAATTGGCTAATAAAGTCGATTGGTGTACAGCCCGGAATGGCGGTAGTGAAGCTACCATTTGTGTAGCAAACGCCACCTTGTGAAGGACCTAAGGCCAATGCTAAAGCCGCATAGTCAATATAGCCTTGGTTATCGTTTTTCTGGTCGATTTTGCCGTAGCTAACATTGTAATCCCAGGTCCAAGAAGTATCACCAAATGCACCTTTCAGGCCGGCATTGATTTGTGTTACGTCAGTGACATATTCATAACGGCGATTGCCTAAACGGCTTAAACGCAAGCGAATATCATTCACTTGCTGGCCAAACGGATTGTATTGATTGAATTGCGACAAGGAAACTCCATCAGACAAACCATCGAAAGGCAGCGGCGCAATTTGCGAAGCGGAGCGGGTTTTGTTCGCAAACGCATCAATATAAGCCGTAACATTATCGGTGATGTCGAAGTTACCTGATACGAATAAGCCGGTACGTTCTTGTGGTGTTAATTCCAAGTTACCCACTGCTTGGTAATTGAATTGATCGCGGCCAAATCTGAAGCAACGGAAATCACTTAACGCATTGCCGCCACTGTTGGCAGATACGCGCGTTACGTTGACAGTGAATACATCATCGATGCCGTCATCGTTCGTATCTGAGCCAGTTACGCGGCAACCGCCAGTAGTGGCATAGTATTGTCCTGCAGTAGAAGTGGCATCCAGATAATAGCGGCCAGTGATGGCGCGGCTCGAGCCGCCTTGCACAACGCCAGTTGAAGAAGTTGAACCTAAAGACAAGGCATAGTACGAAAATGCACGTGCTGAAGCGCGGACTTCTTCTTGCTTGTTGTAGTTAGCACTAATGATGATGTTGCCGCGGTCGCCGCTGGCGCCCCAGGTCATACTGCCGCCGGAGCGTTGACCGTCATGACGCGATGTTATCCCGTAATCAACACGAACTTCAAGACCATCAAAATTTGACTTAAGAATAAAGTTGACCACGCCGCCCACAGCATCGGAGCCGTAAATGGCGGAAGCGCCGTCTTTTAAGACTTCAACGGTATCAACCATCGACATTGGGATGGAGTTCACGTCGTTGGTAACAATGCGACGGCCGTTAATCAAGATCAAGGTGCGTTCATCGCCTAAGCCACGCAAGGACACGGTTGCTTCACCAGTACCGCCGCCGTTATTGACGGCTGGATTAGTGGCTGCGCCAGAAACTGATGGGATGTCTTGCAGGAAATCGCCAATGGTCAGGGCGCCGGTTTTATCAATCGCTTCTTTGTTGAGCGAGAATACTGGGCTAGCAGTTTCAGCATCAACGCGCTTAATGCGTGAGCCGGTTACTTGAACGGTATCAAGCGTTTTAGGGGTTTCCTGGGCTATAGCCACAGTCGCCATAAGTGCGCCTGAGCCTAAAACCAAGGCACTGTGTACGGCAGTGCTAAGTTTTTTACGATTAATCATGATTTTTTCACCTTTTTAAGTTGTTATGCATATACTGAATGTTCATTCATTTAATGATGAGACGCATTCATTATTAAGGGTTTGTTAACCTTTTGTCGAGTGCCAATGGTAAGATTTTGTTAATTTTGTTGACAAAACCACAAAAATTCATTGTGCTATGAACTTAAACAACCACAAAATATGGGGCATAAAATGAGCAAATTACCTAGAAATTTTCGGACCTTAATCTATTTAGGCTTGCCCTTGTCTTTGTGCTTAGCCTTAGTTGCCTGCTCTGGCGGCGATAAAGATAAAGATGCTGCAGCATCGCCTGCAACCACACAAAAACAGAAGCTTACTTCCTCAGTCGATCGCTTAATGCAATGGCCGGAAAAAGATTTGCGCGCTCGTGCAAGCAAAGCGGTTATTGAACAGCGTTGGTATAAACCCACGGGCAACAGCGCCTTGGAATATTATTTGGCCTTGAAGCGTAAGGCTAAAACACCGGATGAATCGGTTGACACCGCCTTAGCCGACATCTTGCCTTACGCCGTTATTGGCATGGATCAAGCCGTAGCAAGTTTTGATGATCGCGAAGCCTTACGTTTAGAGGCTTTGATTCGGATGGCTGATCCTTCGCACCCGGCATTAACGCGGGTGAAGTCCGATTTGGAAAAAATGAAAGGCCGTCAGGCTCAAGCAGAACTTGATAAGATTGCGGCGGATGCACTCAATCTCGAAAAAGAAGCCAAAGCTAAAGAACTCGCTGCAAAAGCCAAAGAAGATGCTGCTAAGAAAGCCAAAGAAGAGAGTTTTAAACCCGGAGTGGTTGCCAGTGCACCTGTAGTTGCTCCGCCACCAGTTGTGGTTGCGCCACCACCAGTGGTTTTTGCGCCGCCACCAGTGGTTGCAGCACCTGTGCCAGCAGCTAGAGCAGATATAGTTCCTTTGAGGACGCCGCAACCTGATTATCCGCGTGAAGCGCTTGCTGCCGGTACTAAAGGTCAAGTTGTTGCAGAAATTAGTATCAATGGTGCTGGTGATGTAACCAATGTGCGCATCATCAGCGCTTCGCCTCGCAATGTATTCGAGAAAGAAGTGCTGACCACGGTACGTCGCTGGAAATATCAAGGTAATGGCACTAACACTACTATTCGTCGCACCTTTGTATTCAATTAATGGCCACAGTTCGCTTTGAATTAGAAGGTGAGTATATCGAACTCAACCAGCTGTTAAAGCTGGTTGGGTTGTGCGACAGCGGTGGAATTGGTAAACAGATTGTTGCCAGTGGCGCGGTGTTGGTGGATGGACGCCAGGAACTACGTAAAACCGCCAAAATTCGTAGTGGACAAAATGTGAATGTGGAAGATGTGTCTATTATTGTTGATTGAATTATTCTATTAGTTTTAATGCCAATGTTCTGCCGAAGTTTTGTTCGCTAATCTGCAAAGTACACCAAAGTTTTCGATGCCACACATAGGGAAGTTTATGCAGTGTTTGAAGGTATTACTTGCCTTAGCGCTTGTGTTATTCACAACACCATGCATTGCACTCGAAAAAAAACCGCTATCAGCCTATTCCCGCGAAACCTGGACCACACGTAACGGTTTGCCGCATAACCAAGTTAATGCGGTTACGCAAACACCTGAAGGCTATTTGTGGTTCGCTACCTGGGAAGGATTGGTGCGTTATAACGGCCAAGATTTTCGTGTGTACACACCCAAAAACCTGCCTGGCTTGCAAGACCATGGCATTCGCTATGTAAGCACCGGAGCCAACGGGCGTTTAATTGTAGCAACCTCGCGTGGTGGCGTAACGGTCATTGATAAAGGCAAAACACGAACATTCGGCCTCGCTCAAGGATTGGCTCAAGATGAATCGATGGCCGCAGTTGAAGATAAGCAAGGCGTTATTTGGGTTGCACATGAAAGCAAAGGACTGTCGCGTATTGATCCTAGCGGTAAAGTAAGCCGCTATGGCGAAGCACAAGGATTGCCAGCCGAGCGCATGTATAGCGTTTATCTAGACCACAACAACGTGGTTTGGGCAGGCACCTCCAAAGGTATGGTGCGCATTGAGAATGGCCGCTTGCAAAGTTTTACAGAAAAACAAGGCTTGCCAACTGGAGCGATTTACGCATTTTATGAAGCGCCCGAAGGCGGCCTGTATTTGGGCACTCATCATGGTTTGTATAGCCTGCATAACGGTCAAATTAAACAAGTCAAAACGGATTTTCCGGATGAGGCTGTTATTAGCCTTGGCATCGATAAATCGTCTAATCTTTGGATGGGCACAGTTAACCGCGGTATTTTGCGGCTTGGCTCACGCGGTATAGAACAATTGGATGCGCGTTTTGGCTTGCCCAACAATCGAGTGAGCGCATTATTCAGTGATCGCGAGGGCAATCTTTGGGCTGGCACCAATGCTGGGCTAGTTCGATTTGCCGATACCCCGTTTGTGACCTTGAATAATTTTCAGGGCTTAACCGATAACTATGTGCGTGCTATCGCTCAAACACCCGATGGCAGTATTTTTATGGGTACCTCAAGAGGTTTGAATCAATACACAAACGAAAAAATTACCAGTATCGATAGTAATAACAGCCTTAAAAATGATGCCATTTTAAGCTTAGCGCCCGCTAAAGATGGCAGTATTTGGGCAGGTATGTACTCCACGGGCTTAGTCAATTGGAAGAACGGTAAAGTGCTGGAGAATGTGGGCGCTGATAGCCCGCTGTACGGCTCGCAAATTCGAGCCTTGCTTGAAGACAGGAAAGGCTATTTATGGGTCGGTACTTCGCGTGGCGTGTATCGGAAAAAAGGTAAGGAGTTAATCCATTTCGGTGAAAGCGAAGGCTTGCCGCGTGATTTCGTGACCAGTTTGTACGAATCAAAATCGGGCCGAATATGGGTGGGTACTGCAAATGGTGTGGGTTATATTGACGGCATCAAAGCCGGTGCCATTGATATATCTAACTATCTTTCTGCGCAAGATGTGTTTGGCTTTAGCGAAGATGCTGATGGCACACTCTGGCTAGCTACTGACCGAGCTGTGCTTCGATTGCGGGACGGGAAAATTAGCGCCATTGGCACTAAAAGCGGCTTGCCAGTTGCCACCATATTTCAAATTGTTACTGACACCTATAATAATTTTTGGTTGACTTCAAATCGTGGCGTTATCTATGTTAAACGTGCTGAGATGGAAGCCGTTGCCGATGGACGCTTAGCGCAATTGGCAAGTACTAGCTTTGCTGAAGCCGATGGCATGGGCAGTGCGCAATGCAATGGCGGTGCTGGGCCTGCCGCCATGCGAGCCAATGACGGTAGCATTTGGGTTGCCACTGCAAAAGGCGTTTCTTTTATACAACCCGATGAACTGTCGCGCTTTCAACAAGCACCGCCGCCGGTGGTGATTGAAAATGTGATGATAGATGACAAGCCATGGCTGGTTACCGACGGTGAAATTACCTTGCCGTCAACGATCCGCAAACTTGAATTATTCTATGTCAGCTTAACGTACCGCACGCCCGAAAAAATACGCTACCGCTACAAGCTTGAAGGGTTTGATAACCAGTGGGTAAATCGCGAACAGATTCGCAACGTTCAATTTACTAACCTGCCGCCCGGGCGCTATATTTTCAAAGTTAGCGCGGCTTTGGGTGCTGGCGAATGGAGTACCGAGCAAGCAAGTTTTGCGTTTGTGATCGAGCCAAAAATCTATCAGCGCGCGTGGTTCATACCGGCCATTTTATTATTGGCTGCATTTTTGATGTATGGCTTGTTCAAAGCTCGTTTGCAACAGCTCAAAGCGCGTGAGCGCGAATTAAGCGGCATTGTTTCTGAGCGGACCCGCAGTTTGCAAGAAAAAAATATTGAACTGGAAGGTCTGAATAACCAAATTACCCAACAAGCTGAAGCGTTTGAGTTGCTTGCACGCACCGATTCTTTAACCGGCCTGGCGAATCGACGCAATATGGATGAAAAGTTACAACAGCACTTCACCGATTCGTTGGCGGCACAGAACTTTTTTTGTTTTGGTCTGCTAGATATTGACCACTTCAAGCGCGTCAATGATGGTTATTCTCATGAAGTGGGCGATCAGGCCTTAAAGAAAGTGGCCTCAACCATTCAACGCGTGATGGCTGAAACACACCAAGGCCGTTGGCGCGGCAGTGATTTGTGCGCGCGCTGGGGCGGTGAAGAATTCGCTTTGATTTTCCCTGATCAAAATTTGCAGCAAGCGCTAGAAAAATGCGAGAAAGTTCGTTTAGCGATACAAGCCATTGATTGCAGTGATTTTGCCGAAGGCCTACATTTAAGCGTAAGTATCGGCTTAACAGAGCGCAGCGGCTTATTGCATCATGAAAAAATGTTAACCAAATCCGATGAGAATTTGTATTTAGCCAAACATCAAGGCCGTAATCAAGTGGTGGCTATTTAACCTTGAGCCAATGCTATAGCTTTTGCAAAGCCACGGCATTCATGCAGTAACGCAGGCCACTGGGCGCTGGGCCATCGGGAAACACATGGCCTAGGTGTGCGTTGCAAACATTGCAGATTGTTTCAATTCGCAGCATGCCATGTGTGTCATCGCTGATGTAAGCGATGGCGTTTTCAGCAATGGGCTGGGTGAATGATGGCCAGCCAGTTCCAGAATCAAATTTTTGCTGCGCATCAAAAAGTGGATTCGCGCAGCAGACGCAGCCATAAAGACCGGGCTCGAACAGACTGCAAATCTCTGAACTAAACGGGCGCTCGGTGCCGTGTTGGCGAGTTACTCGAAATTGTTCGCTGCTCAGTTGCTCTCGCCAATCAGTATCGCTTTTTTGCACGCGTCGACTGGCAGGCGGATTGCCTTTACTCGCAAATTCGCTAATCCGTTGCCAATCGAGCATGTTAAGACTCATCACTTTTTCTTGGCGGCTTTGTCAGCGCGTTTTTCTTTTAGGGTTTTTTCTGGTTTTTTCATTGGATCTTTTTTCTTTTTGTCCATGCTCTTGGCCATGATGTTTCCTTTGTGAGTTTGAGGTAAATAACGATAAAGCAAATAGCATGATAGCGCGAGATTTGCTACTTGTCGCTAGGCAGGATAAAGGCGCTATAATCAATTTCCAAATTCGAACAAAAACCACCAATATGACTATCTCAATGTATGCCGCCTCTGTTCCTGTTTTTAGCCAAATGTTGAATAGTCTTAGTGATATATTACATAAAACCGAAGCGCATGCGGCCGTTAAGAATATTGAGCCGAGTGTATTTCTGCAGGCACGCTTAAGCCCGGATATGTTCTCATTGCTCCGG
Source organism: Arenimonas sp. (assembly GCA_031428155.1). Lineage (GTDB taxonomy): Bacteria > Pseudomonadota > Gammaproteobacteria > Xanthomonadales > Xanthomonadaceae > Arenimonas. The sequence goes on from JANPOU010000009.1 coordinate 8,837, forward strand.
CAAGTGCAAATTGCGGCCGATTTCGCACGCGGCGTTTCGGCGCGTTTAGCTGGCCAAGATGTGCCAAAAGTGGAAGATAACCAGCAAACATTTGCTGATTGCCAAGCACTGATTAAACAGAGTTTAGATTTTATCAACAGCATCAAACCGGAACAGATTGATGGCCAAGAAAGCCGTGAAATCATTACTCGGCCTGGCACACCAAAGGAAAGGCGTTTTAACGGCCAAGCGTATTTGCTGAGCTATGGTTTGCCACAATTTTTCTTTCATATTACAACCGCATACGCAATTGTTCGGCACAACGGCGTTGAAGTGGGCAAAAAAGATTATATGGGTGCGTATTAACCGCTATTGTTTTTGTTTGTTATTGCTGTGTATAACAACACGTGAATTAGCTTAATGCTTATGACAAGAAATTAAGTGGTCATCCACCATGCCCACTGCCTGCACAAAGGCATACATAATCGTTGAACCGACAAAATTGAAGCCGCGTTTTTTCAGATATTTGCTCAGTGCATTAGATATGTCTGTACTAGCCGGCACGCCCCATTCTTTATCGTGGTACTCCACATACAAAGGATCGCTGCCGCACCACGGGCAGCGCGTGAGTGTTGTCATGATTTAAAGATTTATTTCAGCACTTCAATGTGGGTAAGCGTTACCATCGTGCCCCACATTCGAGTCGACATCCTGTCTGTTTCCGGCTTGGCTTCAAAACGCACACGCAAGCCTTCTTTTTTGAAGTTTGGCTCAAGATTAAGTGCATCAAACTTACGGCCATCATCAGCCACAATACCCCAGAAGCCGCCCTCTAAATCCTGAAATTGAATGATGCCTGTGGCACGAATAATACCGTCGCTCGCAGGTGCAGTTTCAGTGCTTGGCATAGTGTTGTTCTCTGTGTTGGCGGCAGCGGAAGTTTTTTCCACGGCCGCAGGCGTTGTTTCGGCGGGCGCGGCAGGATCCGGTGAACCGGCACAAGCGGTGATGGTTAGGGAAAAAAATAACATAACAAACAGGTCTGTGCGTTTCATTGGTTTTATCCTAAGAAAATTAAACTTGGGTTTATAGTCGTCGCTTGCTCGACCTTAATCCAATCTTACGCCATTCAACGTATCTTGAATATCAGTCTGCTGAATGGGTCTTTGCATCAAGGGCCTGAAAGTAGCGATGTGCCCGTGGTAAATAATAATTGTCATAATTGAGTGAAAACGCAACATACCGCGCGCGGCCAATAATTTCATTGCGTGGAATAAAGCCAATATAGCGGCTGTCTTTGCTGTTATCGCGGTTATCGCCAAGCACCAAATACTGGCCATCTGGCACGCTGACCGGTGCAAAACTGCTGGCCTGCGATGCAACGCCGCTAGCGATTTGCATAGCATGCGGATGATCAACTAACATTTCTTCGGCCAGAACATACTCTGCATTGGCACTTTGCTGATGGTAGTGCGCGAGTTTGCCATTGATAAATAGCTGATTGTTTTGCATCGCAATGATATCGCCTGGCATGCCAATCACGCGCTTTACTAAGCGCGTTTTCTCAGTCTTGGAATCGAATGCAACGATGTCGCCACGCTGCGGATTGCCCCATGTCCAAACACTGATATGACTTAGCGGCAGTTTCAAATCGTAGGCAATCTTATTCACAAAAATACGATCGCCTTCAACAATGGTGGGTTTCATTGAGCCGGTTGGAACACTATTCCAATCGGCCAATGAGCTCCGAAACACAATCATCAGCACAATAAAATAAATGAAACTTTTATTTTCCTGCCAGCGCTTTTGCCATGTTGCATTCATAAAAATCTCGTGCTTATGCCGAAATGGCCAGTTTTTCATCAAGGTAACGGCGTGCCGCAATAAACCACAAAATCGCACCCAAGCCAAACCCGCACAGCAAATACACTGCCCACTCAGCCGGCAAGATATGTTCGCTGCGCACAATTTTCAGAATCATTTGGTTTTGTGCCAAAAACGGCACGGCAAATTGCCAAAGCTGATTTTTCATCGGGTTAACCATCAAAATAATGGTTGGCAGAATGGGCAGCATCATTAGAATGCTCATGTAGCTTTGCGCTTCTTTAACCGATTTTGCACCAGCGGCAATGGCGGTTAGTAAGCAGGTGCCGATCAATACAATCGGAACTAGCACTAGAAGCAATTGCGCAACCTGCAACCAACCCAAACTAAGCTTAATGCCAAGACTTGGTGCAAGCATAAAGCTGAATTTGAACGACAATAAAGTCAGCAACAAACCCAGCAAGCCAAAGGAAGTGGCCGCCGCGATTTTACCACTCATAATCAATCCGCGCCCGGCCGGGGTGGCCAGCAATGGCTCTAAGGATTGTCGTTCGCGTTCGCCGGCGGTAGCGTCAATCACCAAGGCCGCACCGCCCAGAAAGCCAGTGAGAATTAGCAGGTATGGCAAGAACGCCAGTGCTTGGCCAATGCGGCTTTCCGGTGTGGCAAGGTCTTTGTAATCCAAACGCACGGCTTGGTTGGCGGTTGGGCTAATGCCACGTGAAAGCAAGCGTAGCGCGCCAGTGGTACGGCTGTAGTTTTCCAGTAAATTGTTTAGG
>JANPOU010000010.1:0-10562 GCA_031428155.1 Arenimonas sp.
CACGCTTTGGTCGTTTAATGCCGGCAAAAACAGCTGTGTGCCAAGATCGCTCATCATCACAAAACCATTTTCACTATCCACGGCTTTAATCAGCGGTGCATTAAGGTCAGCATCAGCTAAGCGTTTGGCCATAGCTAGCCAAGGTCCGGTATCTTCTTTGTCTGGCGGCGCATCCATCACAATCCATGTTTGCCCGGCGTGGGTTCCTCGCCAATAGCTTCGAAAGCTGGCATCTTCGGAGGCGCTTACAAGGCTAAATTGCGAGTCGTTTAGGGTATTTTGCGCCCACAATAGTCGTTGTGTGGCGCGTTGCAGGTTGGTCATGCTGAATTTCTCTTATGGGGCGTAGCGTGATTTATGATTTAATAGCACTAGGATACGTTAAGCGATTAGGAAAGTTTAAATGAAATCAGTCACACCGGTAATTTTATCCGGCGGGTCGGGCACACGGCTTTGGCCGTTATCGCGTGAAGCACATCCAAAGCAATTTTTGCCGGTGATTGGCGAGCATTCATTACTGCAAGCAACGGCCTTGCGTTTGCAGGGTTTGAATGCTTCAGCGCCAATTATTGTGGCAAACGAAACGCACCGATTTTTAGTTGCCGAACAACTGCAAGCTTTAGGCATTAAAGCCAGTGCGCTTTTGCTTGAGCCAATTGGCCGCAATACTGCGCCAGCTATTGCAGCGGCTGCCTATCAGGCCTTGGCATCTGACACTGATGCCGTATTGCTTGTCATGCCGTCAGATCATGCCATTCGCGATGTGCAAGGCTTCCAAGCTGCTGTTGCGCTAGCCTTGTCGGTTGCACAGCATGGTGGCTTCGACAATCGCGGTGCGATTGTCACTTTTGGTATTGTGCCGGAAGCCCCAGAAACCGGCTTTGGTTATATTAAAGCGGGTGCTGGTGAGGGCATTCGCGCTATCGAGCGCTTTGTTGAAAAACCCGATGCTGAAACAGCTATTGCGTATGTTGCATCCGGCGATTATTTTTGGAATAGCGGCATGTTCTTGTTCAAGGCCAGCCGCTATCTTGAAGAATTGGCTTTATCTCAACCTGAAATGGTGCGTTTGGCCAAGCTTGCGGTGGAAAATGCACAGACCGATGCAGACTTCATCCGCTTAGATAAAGACGCGTTCACCGCCATGCCTTCCGACTCCATCGATTACGCGGTGATGGAAAAAACTCAGCACGGCTTTGTGTTACCCATTTCAGTGGGCTGGAGCGATGTCGGCTCTTGGCAGGCGCTGTGGCAGGTATCTGAGCAAGATGGCAATGGCAATGCTCATCATGGCGATGTGCTGGCGGTTGACTGCCAAAATACTTTGGCGCTTGGCGATAAACGCCTGCTGGCTTTGCTGGGCCTGAAAGACATTGTAGTGGTTGATACTGACGATGCGCTATTAGTGGCGCACAAGGATCGCGTTCAAGAAGTTAAAGATATTGTTTCGCAATTAAAATTAGCCAATCGTTCGCAAGCCACCTGGCACCGAAAAGTGTTCAGGCCTTGGGGCAATTATGATTCAGTCGATGCCGGCCCACGCTTTCAGGTTAAACGTATTGTGGTTAAGCCCGGCGCACAGCTCAGCCTGCAGATGCATCATCATCGCGCTGAGCATTGGATTGTGGTGAGCGGAACTGCCAAAGTAACCTGTGACGACAAGGTATTCATGTTGGCCGAAAACCAAAGCACCTATATTCCCTTGGGCAGTGTTCACCGCCTTGAAAACCCTGGAAATATCGCTTTAGAGCTGATTGAGGTACAATCAGGCTCGTATTTGGGCGAGGATGACATTGTCCGTTTTGATGATGTCTATGGACGCACGCCTACTAGTTCAGGATGACCTATGATTGATTTGCACTGCCATATTTTACCAGGCATTGATGACGGCGCGCCAACTTTAGATGTTGCGCTGGCTATGGCGCGTTGTGCAGTGGCTGATGGAATTACTGTAACCGCTTGCACGCCACATATATACCCTGGCCTTTATGAAAATAATCGGGATGACATTCTGGCGGCGATTGAGTCATTCCGGCAAATTTTAGCTAAAGAAAATATTCCTCTGCGTTTAGTGGAGGGCGCCGATACCCATTTGGCACCTGATTTGGTTGGTCAGATTAAAGCGGGCAAGGTGCCCACATTAAATGGTTCCCGTTATTTCTTGTTCGAGCCACCGCACCATGTAGCACCGCCACGCATTCAAGACACGGTCTTTTCATTATTAGCCGCTGGCTTTGTGCCAGTTATTACCCATCCCGAGCGCTTAACGTGGATTGAAGAACACTACCCCGTTTTTGAGCGTATGGTCACTTCAGGTGCGTGGATTCAATTAACCGCAGGAAGTGTGACTGGTCGTTTCGGCCCAAGGCCTAAATATTGGGCTGAGCGTATTATGGATGAGGGCTTGTGCCATATTCTCGCCACTGACTCGCATCACATTGACCGCCGGCCGCCATTCTTGGCCGAAGCACGCGATGCCGCTGCCAAAAGGCTTGGTGAGCAAGAAGCGGAACATTTAGTAGTGACAAGACCTCAAGGGATACTTGATAATTTCTCTCCAAATTTACTACCCCCATTACCAGTACGACTCCCCGTGATGCCTGATAAAAAAGGGTTTTGGCGAAATTTCTTAGCAAGCAAAAAACATTAAGAGGCGACTTTGATGCGTGTATTCCAACTTAAATTTATCTTAGTAATTACAACACTTGCATTATTGCAAGCATGTTCTTCCAGTGGTTCTAAAATTAAAAGTGGCACTACGATGGCGGTAATGTCAACGTCCACTTTAGGCAAGCCAGATAACCAAACCCAAACGGGTGTCTACACAGGTAACTCTGAGTATCGTATAGGTCCGCAGGATTTGTTGGAAATATCGGTATTTTTAAATCAAGACTTAAAACGTGAAGTCAGGGTAAATACCGGGGGTTTAATTTCGCTGCCGCTTATTGGCAGTGTGCAAGCCGGCGGGAAAACGGTGCAGGAGCTTGAAGCAGATCTTTCTCAGAAATACGGTAAAACCTATTTGCAAACACCGCAAATTAATGTTTTTATCAAGGAGTTTACCAGTCAGCGTGTAACGCTTGAGGGCTCGATTGCTAGACCAGGTATTTATCCAATCACCGGAAAAACCAGTTTGCTTCAGGCCATCGCCATAGGCGGTGGAACGCAGGCGATTGCTAATGAAACGTCCGTAGTCGTTTTTCGTGTAGTGAAAGGTCAGCGCATGGCAGCAGTGTTCGATTTAAAGCAAATTCGATCAGGCCAAACTGAAGACCCTGAAATTTTTGGGGATGACATTGTTGTGGTGGATAAATCTCAAGTTAAATCCACAATGAGAGGCATTATTGAATCACTGCCTTTAATAAATTTATTTACAATTTACTAATCCTTATATAGAGCTTAGGCTATAAATTCTTTATGACAAATATACATCCTGAAAATAATAATATGCCGTCACAATATCCCGTGCAAAGGAATGATCTAGTGCATTCGCGTGCTGGTGCAATGTCGACCGATGTATATGCTGACCAGCAAAATGAAGAATTTGATATTGATGTCAAGACTTTCTGGCATGTGTTGGTAAAAAGACGTTGGACAATTGCTGCGACCATCGCACTGATTTTTCTAATCACGCTTATTGTCAATTTATTATTGACGCCTATTTATCGTGCAACCAGTACAGTGCAGATTGATCGTGAGTTAATGAATGTCACAACAACTGATTCCTCGCCTGTTCAGGATTACTGGATGGATCCAGACTATATCAATACTCAGTATCAAGTACTGCAGAGTAGGCAATTAGCAGGGCGCGTATTGGTCGATATTGGTTATCAAGATGAAAAGAAATTCAATCAAGTCTTCAAGCCGTCGGCGTTGCAACAATTCCTCGGCACGCTAGGCTTAGCGAAAAAGGAAAATGTTAAAAAGTTAGCTACTCCTACTCAGCTGAAAGAAAAATCTATACAAAGAGTTGCACTGTTTCAGAAAGGGATAAGTATTGAGCCTATTAGGGCTACGCGCTTAGTGAATATTCATTACAACAGTTCTGATCCAAGCTTTGCAATCAATTCGACAAATAGTTTAGCGGATGCTTTTTTAAACAGAAATCTTGAAACACGATTTGAAAGCTCTAATTATGCCAAGACCTATTTGGAAGACCAACTTAAACAACTTAAATTAAAGCTGGAAGACTCTGAAACACAGTTGGTTAAGTTTGCTGCGCAAGAACAAATTATTAGTACCGGTGGCGAAGAATCTGGGTCGCTGCAAGAGCAGAATGTTGGCGCGTTAAATGCCGCTTTAGCCCAAGCTAAGCAGGATCGGATTAAGGCCCAAGCGCGCTGGCAGCAGGCGCAAAGTAATGTAGGTCTTGTTACTTTCGGTACCGCCGGTGTGGCGTCAGCAATTAGCGGTTTGCAGCAGGCGCGTTCTAAATTAATGTTGGATTATCAGGATAAGTTAAGTGTCTATAAGCCTGCATATCCTTTAATGATTCAATTGCAAAATCAAATCAGTGAAATCGACAAGCAGATTGCGCAAGAGATGGTGAATATTAAGTCTTCTATTAAAGGTGAATTTGAATCTGCGCAGCAGAATGAAAGTATGATTGAGGAACAAATTAGATCCTTAACTGGCGAAGCGCTAGACTTGAAAAGCCGTTCTATCCAGTACAATATCTTCAAGCGCGATGTAGATACCAATCGCCAGTTATATGAAGCAACATTGCAACGCTACAAGGAAATTGGTGTGTCAGCAGGCGTTGGCTTCAATAATTTATCTGTGGTTGATAGGGCAGTAAATGCAAAAAAATTCAACCCCAATATTCCTATGAATCTTGCTATTGCATTAATTCTTGGGCTAATTTTCGGCATATTGTTGGCTCTACTATTAGAATTCCTTGACGATACCCTGAAGAATCCTGAAGATGTTGAAAAGCATTTGAAGCTTGCTGTATTGGGCGTTATTCCAAAACTTGCAGATAATATAAGTATCGACAGTGCCTATGCTGACAGACGTTCTGCTTTTGCTGAAGCATACCGGTCGGTACGAACATCTTTGCAGTTCTCCACTAGCCACGGCGTGCCTCGAACATTACTGATTACCAGCTCATCGCCATCAGAAGGTAAGTCAACAGCGGCCTATATGATTGCTTGCAACTTTACTGAAATCGGTAAACGTGTTTTATTGCTCGATATTGATATGCGCAAACCATCCATTCACAGAAAATTAGCAATGGATAATTCAGTGGGTTTAAGTAGTTTTCTAGCTGGCGCTGTTCCGCTTACAGACATTATTAAAGTATCCGACATCCCTTTATTGACAGTGATAACAACTGGACCTTTGCCGCCAAACCCTGCCGAACTGTTGTTAAATGAAAATATGCAAACGTTGTTAGGTTATGCTTTAGAGCATTTTGACCAGATTGTTATTGATGGGCCACCGGTTATGGGCTTAGCTGACGCGCCTATTGTGGCGAGCTCTGTTGAAGGCGTATTACTTATTATTGAAGCAGGTGTTACACGCAAAGGATTGGCTACAAATGCAGTTAAACGGCTTCGCTCTGCGCGCGCACACATTATTGGCACATTGATTAATAAGTTAGAAGCTAAACATACGCCTTACAGTTATGTGTATGGTAACTACAGCTATAACTATGGTGTGGACGACCGTAAAAAACTGAGCAAATGAGTCCATGGCGTGCTGCCTTAGATCAGGCATTGTTGCTCCAGAAGCAGCCGGCACTTGCTGTTGCATTTAAGCAAGCAGCGCTGCCGGATGGAATGCCAACACTGATTAGATTGGCTTCCGATGAGGGTGGGCGCAGGAAAGACTTGGCTCAGTTAGTTGGCATTGATGAAATCCAATTGCAATCTGCTGCCACTGAATATCTATTACAAATATGCCTTTACCCTGGCAGCAACGATTTTAGGGTGCTTGGGTTAAATTCTGCATCTGACATGAAAGCTGCCAAAGAACATCATCGACTACTCTTGAAGTGGTTGCACCCAGATAGAAATCCGGATAATCAAGTTTTAGCTGGACGTGTTAATCAGGCATGGGCGGCGATTAAAAATAATGCTAATAGTGCAGTAATTGCTGGGTATTCAATTGAGGATGGAGATGCTCGAGATCTTCAACAAGCGCTGCCAGCGGGTAGATTCCCTTTGTTTCTTTGGGGTTTAATAGGACTTGTTGCCGTGTTGTTGATTATCAGTATGATGCCTGATTTAAATATTTATGTCGCGGATTCTGGCTCTGATACCCAGGCTGCCTTAATACCAGGAGATGCAGCCACTAACGATAGCAATGATGGTTTTATAGAGCGCAAACTAAACGCACTAGAGCTCTCTTTTGGTGCAATTGAAAAAGCAGTCTTGCCTGTTGAAAAAGTCAAAAGTAAGTCATCTAAAGAGTTGAAAAAGAAAACCACTTTTCGTCCCGCAAAGCCAGTATTGAAATCAGCTCCCGAACGGAAGCAAGCAACGCTAGTAACTAAAATAGTTAAAAAGAATGATGTGGCAATGATAAGTCAGCCAAAAAATAACACGGCTGTTGTGCTGCCAAAACCTGAAGAGTATGAAGATAAATTACTTGTTACAGTCAATGCCATACAGCTTGACCCTGAGATAGAATCTAGGCAAAATCTGCAAACTGAAGCACAGGAATTATTAGCGACGTTTAGACAACATTACCGAATAGGTAATGTTGATGTATTTATGCGCAATTTTTCGAGATCAGCAAGAAACAATCGGGGGGACAGGCAAGCCATAGAGAATGACTACGCAAGTTTTTTCGCCAAAAGTAATTCTCGTAAAATTACATTTTCAAACGAAAAATGGCTTTTTCGTGAAGATGTTGTTCAGTACACTGCTCGATATACGGCAACAGTCAGAAGAAAAGGCGAGCTCATCTCGGATTCAAGTAAGGGTGATATCGAATTCATTATGTCTAAGGAAAATGGCAAGTTGTTGATTCAACAAATACTGCTAAATGATTGAAAGGCTATGTAAATGAATAGAAAAAAAATAGGCTCAATATTGCTAATCGTGGCGGTGGTTTTCCTGGCTTGGCGTGTGCTGAGTTTAGGAATGGCCGATCAGTTGGCTGTGAGTAATCCTGAAAAAGCCTTGTTTTGGCGGCCGAGCCATCCAGAAGCTTTGATTCGTATGGCTGAAAAAAATATTAGCGCTAAACAGTGGCAACAAGCAAATACGGCTGCTGAAAAAGCCTTGCGTGCAAACCCCTTAGATGGTCGCCCATTGCGAGTGTTGGCGCAAGTTGCAGAACATCAAGGCAATGAGAAGCGCGCGCATCAGCTGTTTACTCAAGCGGCTAAATTATCGCCGCGAGATATGACTAGTCATATTTGGCTTCTTGAATATGCATTGCGTAATCAACAAGCTAAGCCTGCCGTTGTTCACTTAGATGCACTGTTTCGAGTTAAACCAAGCCTGATGGAGTCATTAATGCCGCAGGCCATCGTTTTAGCAGTGAATCCAGCTGTTCAGGACTCAATGGTTGAACAGCTAGCATTAAATCCACCATGGCGCAGACATTTGTTAATGGGGCTTGCAACAAGCCAGTTTTCCGCTGATCAAATTGTGCCAGTTTTTATCAAGTTGAATGCGAAGTCGAAACTTGAGCCTGCAGATTACTTGCCATTAATAGAAAGGTTGAACAAAGAAAATCGTTTTGCGCAATCCTACCTGACTTGGGCCAATCTAATACCAACTCAGCAACGCAAATATCTGGGCAATGTATTTGATGGTGGTTTTGAACTGCCAATTGAAGAGCAAATTGGAAGTTTTGCTTGGTTGGTTCAGGAGGTAACAGGTGCCCAGCTACAACTATTAAACAGCCAGGGAACCTTGGGTGAGAATTCTTTTTATGTCGAGTTTGAAGGCCGGCGTACCCCATTTGCCCATTTGAGTCAGACTCTTGCATTGCCATCTGGTCGCTGGCTAATGAATTATCGAGCCAAAGCTAAGCATTTAGACAGTTCACGCGGGCTAGTCTGGCGTATCATTTGCCTAAGCAATGGCAACACTTTGGCTGATTCTGAACCAATGAAGGGGCAGTTTAACTGGCAAGAGTTAAAGTTTGAATTTACAGTTCCTGATAATTGTGAGGGTCAGCGGCTTATTTTGATGATTCCGGCACGAATTCCTGCAGAAACTCTAATTAACGGTGCTCTTTGGCTGGATGATGTTAAAATTCAACGAGTTGAGTAATTATTGTGACATTTGTCACAACAATTTTGACAATTCCACCTTAAGTCTGTATAATTGAGTTGTATAGTGTTAAAAAATTCGATTTTCGTAACAAACCATGGAAGATAAAAAGGTAAATTTATGCGCACATTAGCCATAGCAATTTCTGCACTGTTGTTTGCGGGTTCAAGTATTGCTGCAAATTCGGTAGCAACATTAAACGTAACTAATGGTTCCGTTCTCGTTAACCAAGGAAAGCAGTTCATCACAGCGCAACCTGCACAGGTTTTGGCCGCTGGTGATCGCGTGATGGTAATGGAAGGCGGCAACGCTATTGTGAAATATGCTGATGGTTGCATTCAAACTTTAACTTCAGGCTCTTTAGCTGTTATTGCACAGCAGTCCGTGTGCGTGTTAGGCGCCAATACAGTCGCTAAAATCTCTCCAGTAAGTGCGCAAGCGGTGGGTGATAAAGAGCGCGATTGCGATGATGATGGTATCCCAGATAGTAAAGATGGCGATATCGATGGTGATGATGTATTGAATGCTGACGACAAATATGAATCCTGTAAGGGTGGCGTATTACTAACTAACAATACCGGTATTTGGATTGTTGCTGGTTTGGCGGCTGCTGGCGCCGCAGTACTTATCAGCGACGGTGATGACGCAACGATTTCTCCATAATCAAAATTACTGCTAGAATTAAAAGGGTCGCCTTGGCGGCCCTTTTTTATGGAACACAAAATGCGCTCATCAAGACAATTTCGTTCACCTCAATTTATGCTTTCAATGTTCGTGTTGTCATTGGCAATGGTTTTTGGTGGAGGGCAAGGTACACTCGGCGATACGCTAACCCAATTAACTGCCATTGTTTTATTGGTTTTGTTATATCGAAAACATCCGAACCTAAGCAAATGGCCGAAGTCTAGTCTTTATGCGCTCATTCCACTTGTTCCAATACTTGTATTTTTGCTGCCACTACCGAATTTTCTAACAGATTTAGGTATAGCGCGTAACGATCTACACAACTCACTTAGTCCGGTTATCGGTGATTTAGGTGGGCAGTCCGGCCTTTCGCCCTCTGCAGTAGAAAGAGCACTGTTTTGGTTATTGCCGGCTATTGCTATCTACTTGAGCGCACTACAATTTAATAGGCAGCAGAAACGCTTAGCTATTGTCGTTTTGCTCACGTGGATTTTTGTGGGCGCAGTTCTTGGACTTGCTCAGAAAGCGGGAGGTTTGGACAGTGCCTTATATTTTTATGCCAATACCAACTACGGCGCAGCAGTTGGCTTGTTTGCCAACTCCAATCACTACGCAATATCCATGGCAGCTAGTTTGCCGCTGATATGGGCAGGATTAACAGTATTGTTCAATCAGCGTAGCAAGAAACCCGTTAATCCACTTTGGTTTGTTGTGTGCTCTGGGCTGGCCGTATTATTTATTCTTGGCTTTATGTTGTCGGGTTCACGCGCCGGATTGGCATTGGGTATGTTCGGCTGTTTGTTGATGTTGCCAGCGGTTATTCTTGCTGATGAACATAAAGGTCCAAAACATTGGTTGTTTGCAGCTATGGCAGTTGGATTGTTTTTTACTGTACAAATAGGTTTGTATTTCATTAGTCTGAAATTTGAAACAGATCCGTTGGATGATTTGCGTTGGCAATTATTTCCAATTACAGCGCAAGCAGCTAGTCAATTTGCGCCATGGGGCTCAGGGCCGGGTAGTTTCTGGTTTATTTTTCCTCAGTATGATAATTTTCTAACTGGCAATGTTATTGCCAACCATGCGCATAATGACTACATCGAATTATGGCTAGAAATGCGTTGGTTATTCTTAATCGCGGCTCTCGTTGCTTGTACTGCGTTTTTATTGCAAGGTATCAAAATATGGTTTCGTTCAGCTGGGCTCGAAGCTGAGTCAGCTTTATTAGCGCGTTCAGCATGGATTGGCATTCTGTTGTTGTTATTGCACTCAGTAGTCGATTACCCATTACGAACCACCGCGTTATCAACCATGATTGCGCTTTTTGCGGCATTTTTGGCATCTGTGGAAGCTAAAGAAATATTAGAAGATTAGAAGGAATTCTGGCTATCTTTAAATAGGCTAATTTGAGATAATTGAGCGCATGTGTGTAGTAGGGTAGGTCTAGACCCACCGCTCGAATGGGCGTTCGTCTCATGGCAAGGGTGAATACAAGGTTCGCCCCTACAACCAAACCGCATCATCATCGTAAGGGCGTGCCCCTTACACAACCGGACTTGAAATGATGGATCTTAACAACACAAAAATCGCTATCATCGGTCTCGGCTATGTTGGATTGCCACTCGCGGTGGAATTCGGCAAGAAATT
>JANPOU010000011.1:0-3734 GCA_031428155.1 Arenimonas sp.
AGCGCACCGAGGCGATTAAACCAATAGCCACCATCGACACATAAAACATAATGGCGGTGATTGGCCGCTTTAAACTGAGTTCAACGAGACTCATTCAAGCTCTCCGACTGAAGCATATTTAGCTTGCGCGCGCAGGCCACGCTCACGGTAATATTGATCGGAGCGACGATCCAGAATGTTGTACATAATCGGGATAATTACTAAGGTCAAAATGGTTGAAACGGTAAGCCCGCCAATCACAGTAATCGCCATTGGTGCGCGCACTTCTGCGCCATCGCCACCGAAAAATGCTAGCGGGGCAAAACCAAACAAGGTTGTTAATGTAGTCATGATGATGGGCCGCAAACGTGACTCTGCGCCTTGGCAAATTGCTTCACGCTTAGCAACGCCCTCTTCGCGCAGTTGATTGACTTTATCAAGTAACACAATGGCATTTTTCACCACAATACCAACCAGCAAAATCAAGCCGATAAACACCACGATAGAGATTGGCGAACCTTTCAGCCACAAGGCCAATACCGCACCAACAATAGCCAACGGCACTGAGAACATAATCACGAATGGATGCAGCAAAGATTCAAACTGAGAGGCCATCACTAAATACACTAAAAACATGGCCAAACCAAAGGCAAACATCAAGGATTTAATCGAGCTATCAAGCTCTTCACTTTGCCCGCCAAAAGCCATTTTAACATCGGTGCCAATCGGGTTTTCACGAACCAATGTTTTGATTTCTTGCACGGCCGTACCTAAATCAATGTCGCGAAGGTTAGCGGATACAAGGGCTACACGTGTTTGATCAGCGCGATTAATTTCACTCGGCCCAACCGTTTCAATAACACTAGCAACCGCTGACAAAGGGACCGGATTCACACTTTGTGGATTGATGATAATGTTGCGCACGTCATCAACCGAACTACGATCAATTTCTCGAGCGCGCACTAAGACATCAATTTTGCGGTCACGAAAACTATAGCGTGTGGCTATTTCGCCACGAACTTGACGCACCACTTGATCTGCAATTTGTCGTGATGTTAAGCCCAAAGCGGCAGCACGGTCTTGATCAAAAATAATTTGTACCTCAGGATAACCCTGCTCGACACTGGATTTTACATCGGCAAAATTCCCGGATTTTTTCATGAGCTCGGTAAGTTGCCGTCCGGCTTTTTCAATTGAGGCAAGATCTTGGCCACTAAGTTCGATTTCGAGCGGCGTTGCAAAACTCAACAATTGAGGGCGGGCGAATTTAACCTGTACATCGGGGTAAGCCGCCATGCTGTTACGCATACGTTCAGTAATTTTTTGTTCGGCATCACGGGTATATTTTTTACCCAAAATGACAGTTAATTTGGCCACGTTATCGCCAGATTCGGTTGGGTTGGCATCCAAACGCGTACCACTTCCTGATACGCCATACAACTTTTCAATATCACTGTCCTTACCGTGCGTGGCTTGAATTTGCTTGACCAAGGCATCGGTTTCACGCAATTGTGTTCCCGGCGCTAATTTAGCGGTCATTTCAAAGCGATCTTGTGCAAGTTGTGGAATCAAATCGGTACCTAAACCCATTGCAACAAAAACCGATACCACGAAAGCCAATAATGACCCGACAAGGATTAAGGCCGGGCGATCTAATACATTCGGCAAAATACGATGATAATATGCAGCGGCTGCTTCATAAGGCAACAACACTTTTTCGCCCAACCACGCCAAACTACCACCTACATATTTTGCTAGAAACCGAAATACGGTGGTTAGCACGCTACTAATACCTTGCACCAACCAACCTATAGCTTTATTTACATAGCCAAAAGTTACATAGAAAAAACGAGTAACTCGACCAGTAGGTGGCGCGCGTTCAACACGTTCTTCAGTGCTAAATGCCATTTGTGAATTGGCTTTTAAGGTGCTTAGCATCGGAATTAAGGTTAACGAAACAATTAAAGAGATGGCTAATGCAATAGACACCGTGAGTGCTTGGTCTTTGAATAATTGGCCAGCAATTCCTTCAACAAAAACCAAGGGGAAAAACACCGCAATGGTGGTTAAAGTTGAGGCAACAACCGCCATACTAACTTCACCAGCGCCTTTGATTGTGGCTTGCACTAAACCCAAACCACGTTCACGTGCTTTGGCAATACTTTCTAGCACCACAATAGAATCATCAACTACCATACCCGTGGCTAAGGCCAAACCAGCCATCGACATGACGTTCAAGCTAAGCCCGAGCATGTCCATAAAGAAAAATGTAGAAATGATTGAAACGGGCAACGAAATACCAATAACAAAGGTACTCCAGCCATCTCGCAGGAAAAAGAAAATAATTAGAATGGCAAAAAAACTACCCATTAATGCTTCAAGTTTCACTTCATGCAAAGCGCTTTCAATAAATTTAGATTGATCATCAATGGTATTTATCGAGTAGCCGTCAATCATGTAATCGCCTGCAACTGCGGGAGCGGCTGCTTTATTTTCTGCTGGCGTGGAAGGGTCAGTGTTGGTATTTTGAAGGCGGTTCAGCGCTTCATGCACAGCTGTTGCCACAGCCACTGTATTACCATCACCTTCCTTATAAATTGCCAACTCAACCGACTCACGGCCTTGCATACGTATAATGGCTTCGCGTTCTTTATAGCCTTGCACAACCGTTGCCACATCTTTTAAACGCACCGGCACATTGTTTTGCGTGGTTATCAGCAAGTCTTGAATTTGCGACAGATTACTAAATTGATTCACAGTACGAACTAAATAGCGCTCGCTGCCTTCTTCAATTCGGCCGCCAGAAATATTGATGTTCTCTTGTCTTAACCGCTCATTGACTAAACTTGATGATAAATTTAATTGCGCAAGCCGCTGGGTATCGAGCTGCACCTGAATTTGATCTTCGTAACCACCGCCCACTTTAACAGCAGCCACACCTTCAACAGGTTCTAAGCGCTTTTTAAGGGTTTCTTCGGCATAACGACGCAAACGCATTAACTCAGCGGCTTGATTGCCAGAGCTAGTTTCATTGACTGACATCACCAAGCGCAAAATAGGTTCGGTGGTAGGATTAAAGCGCAACAGCACTGGCGGCGTAACATCTAATGGCAAGCGCAGTGTGTCGAGTTTATCGCGTACATCCAAACTGGCTTTGTCCATATCGCTGCCCCAAGCAAACTCGAGCACGATATCGCTTTGCCCGGCGCGCGAAACCGATTTAAGTTTACGCAGGCCCTTTACCACGCCGACCGATTCTTCAATCGGCTCAGTAATTAAGGTTTCTATTTCAGCAGGCGCCGCGCCCGTGTATTCAGTGCGAACGGTTAATGTTGGATACGTTAATTCAGGCAACAAGTTCACTTTCAAACTTGTCCAGCCTATCCAGCCAAACAGCACCATGGTGAGTGCGGCCATAGCAACCGTCACCCTCCGGCGTGTAGAAAATTCGACTAAATTCATGCTTTATCGTCCGCTTTCTTTTCAGGTTTTTTGGGTTGGGCAATGGCTTTGCCATCAATAGCGATTACTGAAACTTCTGAGCCATCACGAACCGCTACTTTGCCGGCTGTAATTACTTTATCGCCTACTTTCAAGCCAGAAATCACTTCAGCAATTTCACCATTGCTGTAGCCGGTTTTAATGACCACACGAGCCGCTTTATTGCCACGCACCACATACACGGCGGCTTCGCTTTCATCGTCTAACAAAGCGGTGCGCGGAATGGTCAGTACATTGCTGCGTTGATCGTAGAC
>JANPOU010000012.1:0-53288 GCA_031428155.1 Arenimonas sp.
GATCGTAAAGCGATGTTGCAGATTGATGAGCGCTTGCAAGAAATTGCACACGGGCAATGGGAAGGCTTGTTGGCGCAGGAAATTGCCGAGCAAGATCCCATCACTTTTCAAGCCTGGCGTGACGCGCCGCAAACCGTGCAAATGCCAGGTGGCGAATCGCTGCAGCAAGTGCTTGATCGTGCTTGGCAAGGTTTTGCTGCTGCGTGCGAGGGATTAAGCGATGATGATACCTTGCTAGTGGTAGCGCACGACGCAGTCAATCGTGTGTTGCTATGCAAAATTCTTGGTTTAGGCTTGGATCGCTTATGGAGTTTCCGGCAAGCGCCAACCACCATCAATCTTTTGGAAGGCGATTCGGTAGATAATTTGGCTTTAGTGCGTTTAAATGATTGCCAGCATCACACACCTTTATTCGGAGAAGCGCTGCACCGCGCATTGTAATGAAACGAACACTTGATCAATGGTTGGAGTATCAACTCAGCACCCATCCGAAAGAAATTGCGATGGGGCTTGAGCGCTTGCGTGAAGTAGCGCGGCGCATGAATTTGCTAAGTTTACCGTGCCCGTTGATTACTGTGGCCGGCACCAATGGCAAAGGCTCAACCATTGCGTTTATTGAAGCGATTGCGCGCGCCTCTGGGTTAACGATTGGCGTATACACCTCGCCGCATTTATTGCGCTACAACGAGCGTGTTCGATTAAATGGCATCGATATTTCTGATGCTGAATTGGTTGCGGCGTTTGAAGCAATTGAATTGGCGCGCGGCGAAATTCCCTTAACCTATTTTGAATTTGGCACGCTAGCGGGAATTTATATTTTTGCTAAAAGTGATTTAGATTTGATTGTGCTCGAAGTAGGCTTAGGTGGGCGCTTGGATGCGGTGAATATTTTGGATGCCGATGTGGCTGTTATCACCACCATTGACCTGGATCATCAAGCCTATTTAGGCAATGATCGAGAAGCTATTGGTTTAGAAAAAGCAGGTATTATGCGCTCTGGAAAGCCGTGCATTGTCGGCGAGAAAGATCCGCCTTCCTCGGTATTACGCCATGCTTATGAACAAGGTGTGTATTGCGTGCGTGGCTATAGCGATTATTTAATTGATCTGTTCGATGATCATTGGGTGTGGCGAGAGCCTGGCTTCAGTCTCAATTTACCGTTTCCCACGCTTAAAGCGCCAGTGCAAATTCAAAATGCGGCTTGTGCGATTGCCGCTTTGCGCGCTTTGCCAATAGAAATTGCTGAAAATGCTTGGGCTGAAGGGGTTGCGCGTGCGCAAGTAACCGGGCGTCTACAAACCTGGCGCAGCGAACCTGAGGTCATTCTAGATGTGGCGCACAACCCGCAATCAGTCGAGCAATTGCTGTTGTGGCTTGAGCAGAACCCGAAGCCGACGGTGGCGGTGTTTAGCGCACTAAATGACAAAGATATTGTTGCAATGGTTCGCCAAATGGCGCCAGCCATTACGCATTGGTATGTCGGCGCGCTTTCGGAACCAGCCAGGCGCTGTGTGGGTTTAGCGCAATGGCAGTTGATATTAGCTGAAGCTTTGCCAAATGGCGGCTACAGCATGCATGAAAATATACCTGAAGCCTATTCGCAAGCATTAGTCGCGAATCAAGGTGAACGTGTGCTGGTATTTGGTTCATTTCATACGCTAGAAGCGGTCATGCGGATGCCTTTGTAGGAGTATAATTACGCTTCCACTGCGAGGGTTTTTCATGGAAGCACCGCTGAAGCAACGTTTAATTGGCGCCACTGTATTGGCCGCTATTGCTCTGATTTTCATCCCTATGTTGCTGAAGAGCCCTGATGTAAAGGATTCCGATAGCGCCGATGTGCCACTACAAATTCCTGTTGAGGCGGGTTCGGATGGTATTAAAACCATTGAAATTCCACTGGATGGTTCTGCGCCCTTTGTCACGGAAGCTTTGCCAGCGCCTGCAAGCGTTGCAGCAACTGCAATCAACCCAGATGTCATCTCAAATCCTATGGTTCCTGTTATCGAGCCAGCAAATCAGCAGCCTGAAACCGCGGCAGTAGCTGCCGGCCAATACGCGGTAGTTATTTCCGCTAAAAATGATGCCGACGCCAAAGCCATTGTGGCAGCATTGCAAACACAAAACCTTGTGGCAAAAATTCAAAGCAATGGACAATTATTTCGCGTCCGGCTTGGCCCCTATTCAAGCCGTGAGTTAGCTGAACTTGCACGCCTGCGTTCAACGAGCGCAGTTACCGGTGGCACGGTTGTTGCTATGGATGCGGTGGCTTCGCCATTGCCAATCGCAACAGATGTTGCAAAGCTAAACTCTGCAAACCCAACAACACCGATTGCCGTAACGGCTGTTAAATCGGCTGTTTCGCCACCGCCAGTGCCTGCTGTTACGCCACCTGCGCCTATTAAAAAACCCGATGCAGCAGTTGCCGATAAAGGTTTTGCAGTTCAACTTAGCGCGCCCGCCAATGAGCAAGATGCTATTAAATTACGTGATAAAGCACGAGCAGCAGGATTCAGCAGTTTTATTCAAGCAGTAGATACCGAAACCGGCCGTCGTTATCGCGTTCGCATTGGCCCAGAACACAGCCGTGATGCCGCCAAACTGTTATTGATTTCGGCAAAACAAAAACTCGGCATCGATGGCATTGTGGTATTGCACCCTTAATTGATAAAGGTTTTTTCATGTGTGGAATAATTGGAATTGTTGGAATCACTGATGTGGCGGCAGCTTTGTATGACGGCTTAACCGTGTTACAGCATCGTGGCCAAGATGCCGCTGGTATTGCAACAGTTTCTGGGCAACGCATTAATCTGCACAAAGGCAATGGTTTGGTTAGCGATGTCTTCGGCCCAAAACAAATGGAGTTATTGCGCGGGCATGTGGGTATTGGCCATTGCCGCTATCCAACCGCGGGTTCTTCTGGCAGCGATGAAGCTCAGCCGTTTTATGCCAACGCACCATTCGGTATTTCACTGGCACACAATGGCAACCTAACCAATACCGAAACTTTGCGCCATGAGGTGTACGAACAAGATCATCGGCATATCAATACACAGTCGGATTCTGAAGTGCTACTTAATGTTTTGGCACATGAATTGCTGGCACAAGGTCCTCTCAGTGCGCAATCAGCATTAAAAGCCGTTGAAGGTGTGCATCGACGCGTGAAAGGGGGTTATGCGGTTGTTGCCACGGTGCTTGGACTTGGCTTGTTGGCGTTTCGCGACCCAAATGGTATTCGTCCTTTGGTGCTTGGCAAACGCGAAACCTTACTTACCGACGAATATGCAGTGGCATCAGAGTCGGTTGCGTTGGATATTCTTGGCTTTACCCGATTGCGTGATATTGCCCCTGGCGAAGCGGTGGTTATTACCGACGATGGCCAAATGCATGTGCATCAGGCCGCACCGAAACAAAAGCACACACCTTGTATCTTTGAATTTGTGTATTTCGCGCGCCCAGATTCCATGATGGACGATATCTCCGTGCACAAAGCGCGTATGCGCATGGGTGTTAAGCTCGGTGAAAAGATACTGCGTCTGCGCCCTAATCATGATATTGATGTGGTGATTCCCATTCCCGATACCTCGCGTGATGCGGCTTTGGAAATTGCTAGTTTGATAGGCGTTAAGTACCGCGAAGGCTTCATTAAAAATCGTTATATTGGCCGCACTTTCATAATGCCAGGTCAGATTCAGCGCGCCGCATCGGTTAAGCGTAAGCTCAACCCAATTCCTCTAGAGTTTAAAGACCGTGTTGTGCTATTAGTGGATGATTCGATTGTGCGCGGAACCACTTCTCAGCAGATTGTGCAAATGGCACGTGAAGCCGGTGCGCGCAAAGTGTATTTGGCATCAGCCGCACCGCCAGTACGCTTTCCTAATGTATATGGCATTGATATGCCAGCAGCTTCCGAGCTGGTAGCACACAACCGCACTGAAGCCGAAATTCAAACATTGCTGGGTTGTGATTGGTTAATTTATCAAGACATTGCCGATTTAGAAGAAGCTGTATCTGGGCCAAAACATAAAATCAGTCATTTCGACTCCTCCTGCTTTACTGGTGAATACATCACCGGCATTGAATCGGGTTATTTTGAAAAACTTGAACATGCGCGCCGCGATGCGGCAAAAACCTGAGCTCATCTTGTCTTGCTATGCATACTGAGCTGCGCCAATTAGCGCGAACAGCGTTGTTGGAGAATTCAGTCACTGAAAAACTGTATGCGATTCATCGCCTGCATGATGCGTTACTAAATTCCACAGTAGAGCTCGATTGCCAGCACACATTTGATGCCTTTAAATCACCCGGACGGCCACTGCTGCCCGAACTCGTGCAGCCACGTGATGTGCCAAGGCGCGGCTTGGGCAGCGTTGAGGGCAGGGCTGCCTTGCTGCATGCAATCGCGCATATTGAATTCAATGCCATTAACTTGGCTTGCGATGCTGCGCAACGGTTTGCTGACTTGCCTGAAGCGTATTACCGCGATTGGATTAGTGTGGCGATTGATGAAGCGCGGCATTTTCAATTATTGCAAACGCGGCTTACCGAATTAGGTTTTGCCTATGGTGATTTTAAAGCGCATAACGGCCTGTGGGAAATGGCTGAAAAAACCGAGCATGCTTGCTTAGCGCGCATGGCTTTAGTGCCAAGATTGTTAGAAGCGCGCGGTTTGGATGTAACGCCTGGCATGATTGAAAAATTACGGCAACTCAATGATCTGCCATCAGTGGCAGTTTTAGAGGTGATACTTAGCGAAGAAATACGTCATGTGGCAATCGGCACGCACTGGTTTAATTATTGCTGCCATGCTGAAAATAAAAACCCCGAAACTGAATTTATCAGCTTATTGAAAGGCTTTGCCAAAGGCGCAATACGCGGCCCATTTAATCTTGAAGCACGTGCGCAATCGGGCTTCACAGCGTTTGAGATGCAGGAAATCAGTGCCCTTGGGCAAAGCTAAGCGTTATTTGATTGCCGTTTACTACGAGGCTTGAGGCTTGTTCATACCAATCACCCAACACAATCCGCTCAGCAACTTGGCCTTGAATGGTTAAGGCATGGCGGGCAGGGCGATGTGTGTGGCCGTGAATTAATCGGCGCACACCAAAGCGTTGCATGGTTTCAATCACTGCCTGCTGGTTCACGTCGGTGATGCTTTCGAGTTGTTGTGCATCTTTCAGTTGCGCTTGGTGCGCTTGGCTAGCTTGTCGCGCGTGTTCGGCAAATGCGCGCCTTGCGGGCAAAGACTGCGAGAGCATGTGCTGCTGCCATTCTGGTTTGCGCGATTGCACTCTGAATTGTTGATAGGCGATATCGTCAGTACACAGTAAATCGCCATGCATTAGCAAAGCCGGTTCGCCGGCGCAGGTGATGACTGCATAATCCGGCAACAACTGCGCACCAATGGCTTCTGCAAACTGCGCGCCGAGTAAGAAATCACGGTTGCCACGCTGCACAAAAATTCGTGTGCCACTGGCACGGCATTCGGCTAAGGCTTTTTGGCTGTTTAGCGCTAATTCACTGTCGTCGTCGTCGCCAATCCAGGCTTCATATAAATCGCCAAGAATATATAAAGCTTCAATGCCGTGGCACTGCGCGTTCAATAAATCGTAAAACTGTGCTGTAGTTTCAGGACGGGCTTCATCCAGATGTAAATCAGAAATAAATACTTGGCTCACGGCTTATTCCTGCAGACGCGCTTGAATAATGATAATTGGGCTTTTCGGCACATGATCACCGATGCCATCAATCCGGGTAGTGGCTGTTAATCGCATGGCATCAACGATTTCTTGGCCTTTAATAATTTTTCCAAACACTGTGTAACCGCGCGATGACATGGTGCTTGTTGAGCTAAAATCAAATTGCTGATTATCAACTACATTGAAAAAGAACTGGCTACTTGCCGATTCGCTGTCGTTGGCTCGACGAGCGGCAGCAATGGTGCCGCGCGTATTGCTCAAGCCATTATTTGCTTCACTTTTAATATAGCTACGATCGGCTTTTATTTTCAGCGTGTTATTGTATGCTCCGCCTTGTATCAGTAAATTTTTAATCACTCGATGAAATATGGTGTTGTTATAAAAACCGGATTGCACATAGGCCAAAAAGTTCTTGACCGTAAGCGGTGCTTGGTCAGGAAATAATTCAATAACAATACTGCCTTTATTGGTTAGAAACTCAACTTTTGGATTGTTATTGAGTGATACTTGTTCTGAATTTTCACTGCTGTTTTTAGAATCTGAAATTTTGGGCTTATTGCCCAAATCAAGTTCCTGAACCACGCGTGTGCCTGCCAATAAAACAGAATTCAGCATCAGTAAGCTGCAAAAAAGAAGTATTCGAGATAAATGATGGTTCATAGGCTTAGTTTAATGTATTCAACTGCAATAATATTTACTGATAAGTGCGATTTTGATGTTTCAACCAACCATCGGGGTGCCGGCCATTTGGATCATGGTGGGTCCAATGCACAACACCACCTTTCGCATTCCATGCATATTCGCCTTTGAATTCAATACTATCACCGGCTTGGATGTTCTCTACGCGCGGCGCTAAATCAATATTGTGGGCAATTAATATGCTTAGTCCATCTGGCAGCTTAAGCAAAATACGCTGATGACGGCTAGCATTATTATCGTCAGCCAGTTGTTTAACAATTCTGCCAGTGCCTTGAACAGGAACATCGGATTGTTGTTGTTCGAATAAGCGAGAAATCGATGTGGATTGTTGTGCTTGCGAAGTACTCGGCGCTGTATTTTGGGCCGCATTAACTTGCCTTGAAGTTCTAGGTTCGGCGGATTGTTCGGGGTTTTGCGATGTATTGCGGCCAATGTAAAAAGACAACAAGACCACGCCAAGCAACAACAGTATTTTTTTAGCCATATGCTTAGCTCGGTATGTGTTTACTGTAGTAGTAAAACTCTTGGTCGCGGTTCCAATCTTGCTTCTCATACAAAGATTGCGCCGAGGTATTGCTAATCGCAGTGGCCAGCTCAAGGCTAGTTACCCCCAGGTTTTTTCCGAGCTCTTCAGCGGCGCGTAACAGTGCAATGCCAACACCTTTTTGGCGCGCTGAATTAGCAACATATAAATCGTTCAAAATTGCGATGCGGCTGGTGGTGGTTGAGCTAAAGCTTGGGTATAGCTGGCAAAAGCCCAGCAACTCATCTTGCTGTTCAGCAACCAAAATCCACGAATCGTTGCGCGCTAAACGTTCGCCGATAAAGTCGCGGGCGCGCTCGATATCTGCTGTCTGTTGGTAAAATTGCCGGTAGCCATCAAATAATTCGGCAAGCAATCTTAGGTCAGAAGGTGCTGCCATTCTAATCATTAGACGATTCATAACGATCCTACTGGGCAAAGTGTAAGCAAGCAATTTACATACATAAAATAAGGCACTGTGTCGATTAGGAGATTACTATGCCACAAATATGCACTTTCGTCAGAGCCCTGAATTGCCATAATTGGCCAATACACGGGCACTCGGGTCGTTCACATCGCAACCGTGCCACGATTTATTCGGCATCCAGAAATCCTTGATAAGTGCTTCGCGTCCTGGGTAAAACTGTTCGAATATATCGCGGTACCAGAGCGATTCTTTGGTAAACGGCGTGGCTTTTGGGTATTTATCGCTTGCGGCAAATAGCTCAGCGTCGCTATACAGCGTGTCAGCGTGATCTTTTAAATAATCGACCATTGAATGCCCTACTGCATCGGAGAAAGCGGCTTTTTCGCGCCAGAGTATTTCCTCCGGCACAATATTCATGCCATCAAAGGCCTTGCGAAGCAGGTATTTGCCCATCTTGTAGGTATTCATTTTTAGGGCAGGATCAATCGCCATGCAGTACGCCACAAAATCCAAGTCAGCGAATGGCACGCGTGCTTCCAGCGAATGCGCGGCAATGCAGCGGTCAGCGCGCAGCACATCATACATATACAGTTCTTTGATGCGTTTAGCTGATTCTGTCTGGAATTCTGCGGCGCTTGGTGCGAAATCGGTGTATTTATAGCCAAAAATCTCGTCGCTCACTTCGCCGGTGAGTAGTACTTTGATTTTGGAATGTTGGTGAATGTATTTGCAAACTACATACATACCAATTGATGCACGAATGGTGGTGATATCCCAGGATTCGGTATGCCAGATCACATCACGCACGCTGTTAAGCGTGTCATCGCGGTTAAACAGCACTTCATGGTGTTCGGAATGAATAAAATCCGCTACTTTCTTGGCATACGGCAGATCAATCGGGCTTTTATTTAAGCCGACTGCAAAAGTGATTAGAGGTTTTTTCAAAACATGCGCAGCAATGCCGCACACTAAGGAGGAATCTAGACCTCCAGACAATAAATAACCCACCGGTACATCGGCAACCAAGCGCTTGCGCACACCTTCAATCAAGCGCTCACGAATTTCAACCAGTACTTTTTCGATCGGATCATGGTGGAATTCGGCCACTTCGCTAATGTTGCGGTAGCTGATGAATTGCCCTTCGCCATCGTAATAATGGCCCGGAGGAAACGCGAAAACATCGGTGCATAGCGGCGATAATACTTTCACTTCCGAGGCAAACATAATTTTGCCATCAAGCGCACTATAACCATAAAACAAGGGGCGAATGCCGATTGGGTCGCGGGCGGCAAAAAGCTTGCCAAGCGCTTGATCCCAAATAATCAGCGCGAATTCGGCATCCAGTTGGCGCGCGGTTTCGGCAATGCCAAGCTCTTGGTACAAAGGCAAAATCACTTCGCAATCGGAGTGCGAGCTGAACGGGTAACTGTCTTGATAACGCGCGTACAGGGCAGGGTAGTTATACACTTCGCCATTGCACATCAGCCACACAGATTGCTGCTGACTGTGGAAAGGTTGGTCGCCGGCATGGGTTGGATCCATGATCGCTAGGCGGTGAAAGGCTAAAGTCACTTCGCCGTTAGGCTGGATAATCTCGGTATCGTCGGGGCCGCGGTGGCGCATTTGGGCAAAACTGCTTTGAAACGCTGGGGCCGCCAAGGCATTGCCTAAGGAGCCAAATAAACCACACATACACATCCTGCATTAAATTATGGGCGTAATGCCTTTCTCATTTCATCTTAGCAAAGGCATTTGCCGAAAAACCAGTGATTTATGACTTTCTTATGATTATTGCTAATGCCATGTTCTGTTGATTTTAATAGTCGGGTGTCTTTAGCGGGTAATTTAGTGAATAATGGTTGAATGTGCGGCAAAAACAGTGTTTTACGCCGAAAACAATAAAAATATGGAGATTTCACTCACTTTATGTGCCCTAGTATTTCACCCACAGGCAAAACGCGCGGCTGGATTATTCCCGTTGGCGGTGCCGAAGTTAAAGAAAACAACCCACAAATTTTAAGCCGTTTCGTTGAATTATGCGGTGGCGCGAATGCGCGTATTGCTATTATTCCAAGTGCGAGTCGCTTATTGGAAACTGGGCCGAAATATGAGCGAATTTTTATGGCATTAGGCGCAGAATCGGCGGTGTCGGTGGATTTCGAGACGCGTAAAGATGCCTCCGATCCTAAACGCTTAGCGGTCCTAGATGGCGTGAGTGGTATTTTTTTTACTGGTGGAAGTCAGCTGCGCTTAGCCACTTTGCTTGGCGGCACACCGGTTGCAAAACGGGTTCGTGAACTCAACGCCCATGGTGTGCATGTGTGCGGAACCAGTGCTGGCGCCAGCTTTATGAGTGAGCACATGATTGCATTCGGTGAAGAAGGTTCAACACCTATTGCGGGCAATGTGCGCTTAGCGCCCGGGTTAGGTTTAACCAATCGCTTCATCATTGATCAACATTTCCGCCAACGCGATCGCTTAGGGCGCTTAACAGCCGCGCTGGCCTATAACCCATTCGCCATCGGTATTGGTTTGGATGAGGATTCGGCTGCGTTCATCAGCCCAGAGCAAGAGTTGGAAGTTGGCGGGTCCGGCGCGGTAACGGTGGTGGATGCCACAGATTTGGAATTTTCATCCATGGATCAAGTTGATGAAGGCTCGCCGGTATGCATGTTGGGCTTGCGCGTACATATACTGGTTGCTGGTAGCACGTTTAATTTGCATACACGCGTGGCTTCGCCCGGAAGCCTTGTTACCTCTAAAAAATAGTAGGAGTTTTTATGCGCATTTTGGCTCGTTCGGTTTATGGTGGTCCATCGCAATACGCCCATTTCCCAGTGATTCGCTTGGAACTGGATTTAGGCATTTTGGAACAATGGCCAACCGGCCGTTTAGGGCCTGCGTTTGTGGATGCATTAGTGGAAGCAGTTCCCGAGCTTAATGTGCACGGTTGTTCCTACAAACAACCGGGCGGCTTTATTCGACGCATGAAAGAAGATGAAGGCACATGGCTTGGGCACGTGCTCGAACATGTGGCCATTGAATTGCAAAATATGGCTGGCGAAGATGTTACCTTTGGTCGCACACGCTCGTTAGATGGCAAGCCGGGTTGTTATTCGGTGGTGTATGAATATGCCCAGCGCGAAGAAGGCATTGAAGCTGGCGAACTGGCTCTGAAATTACTCAGTTCCTTACTGCCTGATGAACTTCGCAGCGAACGCGCCGTTCCAGATGAATGGACATGGGCTACTGCACGTGATGAATTTATTCGCTTTGCGCAACGGCGTGCTTTGGGGCCGTCAACCGCCTCATTGGTGCGTGCGGCCGAGGAACGCAATATTCCTTGGGTGCGCTTAAACGAACAATCACTGATCCAACTTGGGCACGGAAAATACCAGCAACGCATACAAGCTACCATCACCGGCAAAACACCGTATATTTCGGTTGAGCTAGCATCCGATAAAGAAGAGACCAACAAAATTTTAGGCAGCCTTGGCTTGCCAATTCCGAAGCAAGTGTTGGTGCAACATCAAGATCGCGCTATTGCTGCGGCGCATAAAATCGGCTTTCCGGTGGTCACCAAACCATATAACGGCAACCATGGTCGCGGTATTTCCATTCGATTGATGAACGACGAAGAAGTGGCGATAGGATTCGCGGCGGCAAAAGAGCATTCGCGCTCGGTGATTGTTGAATCGTTTTTAGAAGGCGATGATCACCGTTTGTTGGTAGTCAATGGCGAACTCATTGCGGCCACTAAACGTACGCCCGGCCAAGTGATTGGTGATGGCGTTCGCAGCATTGCTGAGTTGGTTGACATCGTTAATTCCGACCCGCGCCGTGGCGTGGGCCACGAAAAAGTATTGACCCGCATTGAGCTAGACGCGCAGGCCAATATGATGATGGGCCGCATGGAAATGACTGCCGAATCTGTTCCTGCGACAGGGCAAATTGTGCCTTTGCGTTCAACCGCCAATTTATCAACCGGCGGCACCGCAACCGATGTCACCGACATCATTCACCCTGATAACCGCGACATGGCTGTGCGCGCTATCCGCGCCATTGGTTTGGATGTTGGCGGTGTTGATTTCTTAAGCAAAAATATTGCCGAATCGTACCGCGAAATTGGCGGCGGTATCTGCGAAGTGAATGCCGCACCGGGCTTTCGTATGCATGTGGCGCCAAGTGAAGGTACACCACGCGATGCCGCTGGCCCAGTGATTGACATGTTGTTTCCGCCAGGTGCGCCGTCGCGCGTGCCGATTGCCGCGATTACCGGCACTAACGGCAAAACCACCACCTCGCGGATGCTCGCGCATGTCTGCAAAATGGCTGGCTTCACCCCCGGCATGACCAGCACCGACGGCGTTTACATCGACGGCCAACGCACCATTGAAGGCGATATGACTGGGCCAGTTTCGGCGCGTATGGTGCTCTCGGATCCAAAAATCGATTTAGCGGTACTGGAAACGGCTCGCGGCGGTTTAGTGCGTGCTGGAATGGGCGTGCGCAATGTCAATGTGGGCGCAGTGCTGAATGTGCAGTCCGATCACCTTGGCATAAAAGGCATTGATACGCTCGAGCAATTGGCTGAAGTTAAACGCATTGTGGTGGAAGTGGCGGAAGATTGCGCGGTGCTGAATGCTGACGATGCCAATGTGTTAAAGATGTCGGGCTATACGCAAGCGAAAGTGATTTGCTACGTGACCATGAATCCAGACCACGGCTTGGTGCGCGAACACATTCGTGCCGGTGGCCGCGCCTGCGCACTGGAAGCCGGTGTGAATGGCCAAATGATTACGCTATACGACAAAGGTAGCCATATTCCTTTGATGTGGACACACTTGATTCCCGCTACGCTAGAAGGCAAGGCTATGCATAACGTGCAAAATGCCATGTTTGCGGCATCGATTGCGTTTTCATTGGGCGTTAGTTTAGATTCGATACGTCAAGGTTTGCGCACTTTCGATACCAGCTTTTTCCAAGCACCGGGCCGGATGAATGTGTTCTCGGAACATCCATTCAAAGTGATTCTGGATTACGGACACAATGCGCATGCAGTGGGCGTTATGACTGATTTGATTCAGCGCTTGGAAGTGAGCAATAGGCGTATTGTGGTGTTGGCCGCGCCGGGCGATCGTCGTGATGAAGATATTCTTGAAATTGCTGATGTCGTCACCAATAAATTCGATCTGTATATCTTAAAACGCGATGATGGTTTGCGAGGCCGTGATGCCGATGAAGTTCCCAATATGTTGGCAACACGATTAAAAGCTAATGGCGTGCCTGCTGAAAATATTCATGTGATTCCTGATGAGCAGTTAGCCATTGATGCGGCCTTGAATATGGCGGAGGCGGGCGATTTATTGTTGATATTCGGTGATGCGCTGGCGCGTTGCTGGAAGCAGATCACCAAATTCAATCCAAGCGGCGATGTGAGTCATCCAGGCGCAGTGAAAAAACAAGTAGCCGATAGCAATGCCGCGATGGCTTCTTGGATAAATCAAAATAATGATGCAAGTTTCAGCCACATGGAAGGCATGACCCGCGATGAGCGCGGTATTGTGTATGCGCCGGAACAAGACGATTGAGTTGCGTGCAATTGTTTGAAGACTCTCGCCGCTTAACTGGCCCAAACGTATATTTTTCAGTATGCGGTGCGGTGCTGGAAGCGCTTGCCCAAGACGATATTAGCGCGCGTCTTGCGGTGTGGCGCGAGAATGTCTTGCAAGCTTGTGCGGTGCTGCACTGGCCCACGCCTGAATTTCATCAGAAAACTCATTGCAAAGGTGCAACAATAGGTTTCACCGCGCCCTTGGATCAGTTGTATAGCGCAACTGAAATAAACGAATGGGCATGGCTTCGTGCGTGTTGCAACACAGATATGTTAGCGCCCGGATTTTTAGATGTGTTCAATAGTGATAATGCCTTCCAAACCTTAACGCGGCTTGCAGCGGCAGAAGCCGAACCGGCTTTAATGGCATTTATCGGTGCAGCAGAAAAAAAACACTGGCCAGTTTTGATTGATGAAGAGCTTTTGAGTATTGGCTTTGGCGCGCAAGCAAAAATTTGGCCGCGCCAAGATATTCCGACTAATGATGTGTTGAATGATAGCCAGCCAATGCACTTGCCAATTGCAATGGTAACTGGTTCAAATGGCAAAACCACCAGTGTCCGGCTTTTATCGGCAATGTGCAAAGCCAGTGGCTTAGCAACGGGCCATAGCTGTACTGATGGTTTGTTCTTTAATGGCGAATTGGTGGAAGCCGATGATTACTCTGGCCCTGCAGGTGCACGCGCCACCTTGCGGCACCCAAAAGTGCAAGCTGCAATATTGGAAACAGCACGTGGTGGTTTGCTACGCCGTGGCCTAGCGTGCAGCGCAGCCGATGTAGCGATGGTGACTAATATTAGCGAAGATCATTTCGGCGAATACGGTGTGTTTAGCTTAGATGATTTAGCACAAGTGAAATTAAGTATTGCCAAAGGATTGCGCAAAGGCGGTACGCTAATCTTGAACGCGGCCGACCCAATGTTGGTGAAACATGGCCAAGATAAAGCCGAGCACCTTGCGTGGTTTTGTGCTGATTGGAATAATGCCACTTTACAAAATGCATTGGCAAATGCTCAAGTTGTGTGCGCCGTACGTGACGGGCAATTGTGTTTACACGCAAATGGCGAGCGCTACGATTTAGGCGCAATAACCAACATGCCAATCAGCTACCAAGGCTTGGCAACCTACAATATTGAAAATATGGCCGGTGCTGCACTCACTGCGTTTTTGTTGGGTGTGTCGGTAGAGATTATTGCGCAAACTCTGCAGTCGTTCGGCAACAACCGGCAGGATAATCCGGGCCGCCTGCAGTCTTGGCAGTTTGCCAATATGCGTGTGCTAATGGACTACGCACATAATCCTGATGGCATGCAGGGCTTTTTGCGTATTGCCAGCGCTTTTAATCAGAGTGGCCGGCTTGCCGTGCTGCTCGGGCAGGCTGGTAATCGTGAAGATGCCGATATTTGTAAGTTGGCTGATGCAGTGGCTGAATTTACGCCCAATTTAGTGGTGTTAAAAGATATGGCCGGCTATGAACGTGGCCGCCAACCCGGCGAGGTGCCGGCTATTTTGCAGCAGCAATTGTTAAAGTCTGGCATGCACGATGAGCAATTGCGTATTTGTTTGGACGAAGTAGCGGCTGTACGTTCGATTTTAGAATGGGCACAAGCCGGCGATGTGTTGGCCTTGCCGGTGCATGGTTTGCTTGAACGTGAAGCCGTTCAGGCCTTGCTAGATGCTATGCAGGCACAGGATTGGCGCCCAGGGCAAACGCTTCCCGCTATCGTCACTAGCCTTGAAGCAATTGAATAAACACCTGCAGCACTAAATTCGCTAAAATATAGATGATTTCAGCAAGGTTATCTTATGACATGCCGCACCCGTTTTGCTCCTAGCCCCACCGGATTTTTGCATATTGGCGGCGCGCGTACCGCCTTATATTGCTACTTGGAAGCACGCCAACGTGGCGGCAAGTTTGTGTTGCGTATTGAAGATACCGATCGTGAACGTTCAACTCAAGCGGCTGTTGACGCTATTTTGCATGCGATGGAATGGCTTGGCTTGGAATACGATGAAGGCCCAATTTACCAAACGGATCGTTTGCACCGCTACAAAGAAGTGGCAGAGCGCTTAATTGCTGATGGCCACGCTTACTATGCCTACGAGAGTAAAGACGAGCTGGAAGCGATGCGCAATGAAGCGATGGCAAAGCTTGAAAAACCGCGTTACAACGGAATATACCGCGATGCCAATGCGCCGTTCCGCGATGACCCTAATCGCGTTATCCGCTTTAAAAACCCGCTCGAAGGCGCGGTCGCTTGGCACGATAAAATTAAAGGCCGCATTGAATTTAGCAATGCCGAACTCGACGATTTAGTGATATACCGCTCTGATGGCTACGCGACCTACAATTTTGCAGTGGTGGTTGATGATTTAGATATGCACATTACCGATGTGATTCGCGGCGATGATCATGTCAACAACACGCCTAGGCAGATTAATATTTATAAAGCATTGGGCGATTTTCTGCCACATTTCTCACATATGCCAATGATTCTTGACCCAGAAGGCGCTAAGTTGTCAAAGCGCCACGGTGCGGCAAATGTGATGCAATACCGCGAAGACGGCTACTTGCCGCACGCCTTGCTGAATTATTTGGTTCGTTTGGGTTGGTCGCATGGCGATCAGGAAATTTTCAGCAAAACCGAAATGTTTGAACTATTCAAAATTGAAGATGTTAACTCAAAAGCATCGCGGTTAGATCCTGCAAAACTGAATTGGATTAATCAGCATTATTTGAAAACCGATGCGCCAGAAGATGTTGCGGTGCATTTGCGCTGGCATTTATTGCAAGCCGGCTATAACGAAGCCAATGGCCCGAACCCGGCCGAGGTGGTTGTTGCCTTGCGTGACCGCGTGCATACCTTGAAAGAAATGACCGAAAAAGCCAAAGTTTGGTATCAGCCGCTAAGCGATGCGGACTTTGATGCGGTTGCCGTGGCAAAACAGTTAACGGAAGCGGTGCGTGCACCATTTGAATTGTTCATCAGCAAATTAAGTGCATTAAACGAATGGACGTTAGCTGGCGTACACCAAGCATTTGCCGATACATTAGCGGAATTGAATCTGAGTATGGGCAAAGTTGGCCCGGCGGTGCGTGTGGCTATTACCGGCACGGCAGTTTCGCCATCCATTGATCATACTGTGTACTTATGCGGCCAAGCGCAAGCACTCTCGCGGTTACGTGCGGCTTTGGAAAAATTAAACGGATGAGCAAGCATGCACCCGATTGCACCCATCCGCATCATCATGTGCATGATGCGCAGGCATATGTTGATGCGGTTAAGCAACTCTGTGTGCAGAAAAAATTACGTTTAACGCCCATTCGTGTGCAAGTGCTGGGCTTAATTGCCGCCCACGAAAAGCCCATCAAAGCCTATGATTTACTGGAAAAAATGAAAGCGGAGGTTGGCGCCAACGCACCACCCACTGTGTATCGGGCCTTAGATTTTTTGCTCGAGCATGGCTTCATCCATAAGCTGTCTTCTATCAATGCATTTTTAGCCTGCCATCACCCGAGTATTGAACATTCGGTGCCATTTTTAATTTGCGATGGTTGCCAAAGCGCGATTGAATTGGAAGATGAAAGCATTGCTGATGATTTAAACCGAAAAGCCAATGCGTTAGGCTTTACAACACGTGCGCAAATACTAGAAGTGCATGGCTTATGCCAAGCGTGCTCAGCAAAAAAGCCATACATAAAAAACGCCGATTAAATCGGCGCTTTTTATCATACATTAAATAATCAAGTAAGTAGTTTAATGCTGAATGGGTAGCTGTATGGCAAGCCATCAAACCCAGCGCTGGCTGCCTTAATGGTGCAGTATAGCCAAACAACGGCGAGAACCATAGCTAATGGAATCACAATAATTAAGCCCAAGCCGAGTGTCATCAGCGCGAAAAATAAAGCAATTGCGCTGTATAAAAACATACTGAAGTTAAAATTGAATGCTTCCGCGGCATGCGCGCGAATAAATGGAGATTCATCTTTCTTCGCAATCCAGACAATAAAAGC
This sequence comes from Arenimonas sp., assembly GCA_031428155.1. Classification (GTDB taxonomy): domain Bacteria; phylum Pseudomonadota; class Gammaproteobacteria; order Xanthomonadales; family Xanthomonadaceae; genus Arenimonas. The sequence continues at coordinate 16,978 of JANPOU010000012.1, forward strand.
GGCAACCATACCGCCAATGCCAGCAGACCAAGATGTGAATAGTGCGGTGAGAAATGCCGCAACATGCACGCCGCCGGCCCATTTGTTGTTGTCGCTATTACTCGGTGTTTCATCGTTCATGACGAACTCCTTTTGTTGATGAATATCGCTTAATTAAAAGAATACTCTGGCTTGTGCCGGAAAGCAAAATGCCGAAAGTCATTGGCTGCGATAGTCGTGTAGTAATTCGGCTTGCGATAACACATCGCGCTCATGGCTTTCTTCGCGCCATGGCTCGCGCAAAGCGTCGGCATACCACTGTTGCATGCCGACAAGCGCCAGAATGCGCTGGCAATATGCCAATGCCGATTCGCTTAAGGGCAGATTGTATGATTGAACGCGGAAAACCACGGGTGCGTAATAAGCATCCACACCGGTGAACTGCTCGCCAGCTAAAAATGGGCCGCCAAAGCGGGCAAGACCATCATTCCATAATTCATCTAAGCGTTGTATATCGTTCAGAAGGCTTTCTGGCATGGCGTGCAAACGCAAGCGTAACCCGCAGTTCATCGAGCAATGGTTTCGCAGCGAGCTAAATCCGGAATGCATTTCAGCGCTGGCAGAGCGCGCCCAAGCACGTGCTTGCGGATTTTGCGGCCAAACATTTGGATATGCTTCCGCCAGATATTCCATAATTGCCAAGGAATCCCAAACCACAGTTTCGGCATTATGCAGGCAAGGCACTTTGGCACTGGGCGCAAACATTTTGAAGTTGGTGTGGTTACTTTCTTGGAAAGGAATCAGTTTTTCGGTGAATGGAATATTTAGCTCAGTCATCAACAGCCATGGCCGCAGCGACCACGACGAATAATTTTTATTGGCGATAAATAATGTATAGGCTGACATTTATGAGTCCTGTTCAAGTTCGGATTTTGCCCCGCGTGCAAAACGCGATAAGGCAAGGCTATTGGCCAGCAAAGTGCCGATGACCAGTGCTGCGCCGGTTATTACCATGCTGGTGATGGTACTTATGCCCGCTAAGTTATCTTGTTCCATCAAGGCGTGCAGGCCTTTAAAACCGACACTGCCAGGCACTAAGGTGATTAAGCCAGGTATTTGCACCAAGATTCCCGGTTCGCCGCTAATACGTTGGTACAAATGGCCTGCTATGGCCACGCTGAACGCGCCAGTAAATGCGCCAGCCACTGGCCCAAGCCAAGCGGCTGTGCTTGAGGTTACTGCAAACGCCAACAGGCAAGCACCCACCATCACGTGAATGGATCTTAGCGGTGCTTGCAGATACACCATTAGCGTTACGCCTAGCAATGCGATGCATGGCCAAACTGCCCATTCAGGAAGTTTATCTAAGTGGCTGAGTGTTTGATATGGAATCCACTCACTGCCGATTTTTGTGCCGATAGCAACGCCTGCACCCATCATCAGCATAAGGATAAATGCGCCGGCTAAGCGGCCAGTGCCTGCCAATAAATTGCCGGTGGCTAATTCAATCATCGCGATGGTGATGGTGAAGCCAGGCAACAACAGTACAATACCAGCTAAAATCACCACAAAATGTGAGGTGAGCGGAATAAACACGCTGATGGCATACGTTGCGATGGCCGCGAATGTGCAAAGCAGAACCGGCAAAACCGGAGCAAGCCCGCGGCGTGTTGATAAAATCACCGATGCCAACACAAATAATAATCCAACCAAGCCAGCCACTAGCATTTCTGGCAGTGCGCCACCTAAAAGTAACGCGATAGATGCCGACAAAAAAAAGCCGCTCAACACCATTTGCCACGCTTTCCATGGCGAGGCAACGTGCAAAATTTCAGTGAGTTGGCTTTCTGCCTGCTCAAGTTGTTGTATGCGATGAAGTTTGCGAACCATGTCTTTTAATGCAATCAGACGCACCATGTTGTAGTCGTAAGCGGGCAGCCGAACTAGCTTCGATTGCTGGCCACTATTTGCGGTTTCAAGCGTGATGGTAAGCATGGTGGGCAGGGCGTAGCAGTGCGCTTCAAAGCCAAAACGGGTGCCAAGCTGATGTACGTAGCGCTCAAGATCATGCGAATTAGCGCCACTGATATGCATGGCTTTCGCCAGTGTGCTTAAGAAGGTAATTAGCCGTTGTTCCATACGCGTATTGTCGCATAATGCAAAAGTAAAAACCCCGCATAAGCGGGGGTTACTAGGAACAATGGGTGTTAATTAAAAGAAAACGCGAATACCAGCACTGATGTTTCTGCCCAGCAATGGCACTAAATCTTTTATTGCCGAAGTTGCTGCATAGGCTTCTTGATTGGTCAGATTACTGCCTTGCAAAAACGCTTCCCAGGTGCTGCTCTCGCCATTGTGAAATTGGTAATTGAGGTTAGCGTTGAGTAAGCTGTAGCTATCGGTTGGTGTTTCATAGCTGGCAATATTTTTTTGCGCATTGGAATGAATGAATAATAATCCGCCACTCCAGTTTGAAACACTCCAAGACCATTCAGCGCCCACACGGCTGCTAGGAATGCGTGGCAAATAATCGCCATTGTTTAGTTTCGCTTGCACGCCATCAACGAACACGCGCAAATCATTGCGATAATCTTGGTTACCAAACTTAACCGTCAGTTCTGCTTCATAGCCTTTAAAGGTGGCGTCGTTCTGCGCCCATTGGCGGATTGGCAGTAAATCACCATCGTCATCAAACAATAAACCGGTATCTCTTAGATAAATAAAGTTATCGTATTTGTTTTGATACACGGATGCTTTAGCTTCATAACGTTCACCGTGAATATGCATGCCGAGCTCAATTTGATTGGCTTTTTCCTTGGAAAAGTTTGGATTGCCAATTTCATACGCGGCTGTGGCTGCGTGTAAGCCATCAGAAAATAATTCTTCTTCCACTGGCGAGCGTTCGGCATGATCTAGATTCAAGGTCACGTCAAATAGGCTATTAACGGCATAGCGTGAAGCGGCCGAGGCACTGAATAAACTGAAATCACGCTGATTAAATCCATTGGCGTCTAATGTATTGTTATCAAAGCGTGCGCCCAATTCGGTTTTGAATTTCTCATGATCAAATTGTTCGATGATAAATACACCGTAGCCACTGCTTTGGGTGGAGGGAATAAACGCTTCAGCACCAATGGCTTCAAATTGTTTTTTCTGCGCCTGAACACCGAATACACCTTTATGGCTTGCGTTTGCGCTGTGCACCGCTTCGGCACGGAATTGATCAGCTTTACTGAAAAATTGTGTACCAATTTCATCGCCTTCAAATTCGGTATGTTGATAATCTGTGTGCGAGTAGGCCAGTTTAATCACATCAATGCTATTTATGGGTTTGTTAATCCCCAACTTGCTGTCGAAGCGCGTTTGCTGCATGTTTAATGTGACGCCTGGATCAACACCATTCCCGGGCTCAGCTGGGTTGCCATATTCGTTCAAATACTGAGATATTGATGCGCCTGCATAGCCCCAGTCTGAAAATACCGAAGCGCCAATTGCGCCTGTTTTGGTTTGCACGGCACTGTTGGTAATATCAGTATTTGGCCCGGGCGCATCGCCATTGTTGCGATACACACCATCGAAATGCAGCGCATAATTTTCAGCGCCCCAATCGCTTCTTAGCATTTGGGTATAGCCACTACTGCCATTGTCGTAGCGGGATTCCGCGCGGCCACTTAAACCAATGTTTTCTTTGCTGGTCACAATTCTGCCATCTGATGCATTGACAATACCGGCAATTGCGCCACTGCCATACAGTAAATTGGTTGGGCCTTTAATCACTTCAATTTGGTCGGCTAAAAAAGGCTCGATGCTAACGGCATGATCTTGACTAACATTTGAAACATCATCGCTACTCATACCATTAGCCAATATGGCTACTCGTGCACCATCTTGGCCACGAATAACCGGCCGACCCACGCCAGGACCGAAGAAACTGGTGGTAACGCCAGGAATACTTGATACCGTTTCACCCAAGGTATTGCTTTTTTTCGCATCCAATTCCGCGCCTGCCAACACATTTGCTGGCTGAACAATGCCTTCAACGTCATTTCCGAGCGGGTCTGCGGTAACAGTTACTTTGTCCAAAATTTTCTTGTTGTCATCAGACGTGCTTTGCGCGAATGCAGCGTGTGACAGGCTGAGCCCTATGGCGAGCGAAAGAAGGCTTAGTCGATTTATGTTCATGCAGGGTGATGTTCCAAGATTGGTTAATTAAACGTTATAATATAACTATATTTATTAATGTTACAATATAACTTAACTGCAGCGCAAGTGGTATGATGAGCCTATGAAATCTTTCCTCGATAAATTTGGCACTACAAGCTCCATTGTGTGTGCTTTGCACTGCGCCTTGCTGCCAATCGTAATTTCGATATTGCCAGCTTTGGGCTTAGGATTCATGGCATGGAGTGGCTTTGAGTGGGCTTTTGTTATTTTTGCCAGCTTATTGGGCCTATTAAGTCTTTGGATTGGTTATCAGCGGCATCGCGTATACAGAGCTTTGTTGTTCCTGATTCCCGGCTTATTATTGGTCTGGATGGGTGTGCTGGTGCCAGAAATCCATCATGCTGTGTTGCCACACGCTGTAGTGATGAGTGTGGGCGGCACCCTGATTGCGGTAGCGCATCTGATTAATTTGCGTTTGAACCACAGCCATGTGCACGACGCTAGTTGCCATCATGCGCATTAAACGCTTGGTGTAATGCAGCGCAGATGCTACTATAGTCAGCAATTATTGAATAAGGATTCACACCATGGGTAGAGGCGATCGTAAAACAGCTAAAGGCAAGCGCAACATTTCTAGCTATGGCAATGTCCGTACTAACACCGCTAAGAAAGAAGCTATTGTTGTAGCTGTTAAAAAAGAAGTGGCTAAGAAAGTAGCTCCTGCTAAAAAAGCACCAGCCAAAAAAGCTGCGCCAAAAGCCTAATTCCGCATAACGTATGCAAAAAAAATGATCCGTAAGGGTCATTTTTTATGGGTAAGCATGTAGGGTGGGTTGTAAGGTGGGTTATAACCCACCCTACAGAGATACGATAAGTTGTTGTAATAAATCACCACCCAGCCAATAACACAATTCCGACGGATGCTGGATATTCCATAGCGCAAAATCCGCGCGTTGACCAATGGCTAAAGTACCTCTGTCGTTCAATCCAAGTGCTTTTGCGGCGTGCACCGTTGCGCCGAGCAGTGCTTGCTCGGGAGTTAGTTTGAAATGCGTGCAAGCAAGCGCCATCGCTAACCGAACTGACAGCAGCGGAGCGGTGCCAGGGTTGCAATCGCTGGCAATGGCCATGGCCACGCCGTGTTGTTCGAACAAAGCTATGGGCGGCAGTTTAGTTTCGCGTAACACATGGAATGCACCTGGCAATAACACTGCCACTGTGCTGTGTTCGGCCATTTTCAAAACCGATGCTTCACTGCTGTATTCCACATGGTCAGCCGATAAGCCGGAAAATTCGGCGGTTAAGCCAGCTCCAGATAAATCGCTGAGTTGGTCGGCATGGCATTTCACTGGCAAGCCGCAGTCACGCGCGACTTCAAACACGCGCCGCGTTTGCGTGGCAGAAAAACCAATACCCTCGCAGAACACATCCACGGCATCAATCAATTTCTCATTATGTAAAATCGGCATCCACTCGCAGACCGCAGTAATGTACTCATCGGCGCGCCCGACAAATTCCGGCGGCAGCGCATGCGCGGCAAGGTAAGTGGTTTTAACCGTAATACCGGTGTGTTCGGCTAAGCGTTTAGCAACCCGCAGCATTTTTCGTTCATTAGCTAAATCCAAACCGTAGCCGGATTTAATTTCCACACAAGCCACGCCATCGGCAATCAAGGCTTCAAGGCGCGGCAGGCTTTGCGCAAATAATTCATCTTCACTGGCAGCGCGGGTTTGCCGCACACTTGATAGAATTCCACCGCCAGCTTTGGCAATATCGGTATAGCTCACGCCGCGTAAGCGTTGTTCGAATTCTTCGGATCGGTTGCCAGCGAATACCAAATGCGTATGGCAGTCAATCAATGCAGGCGTCAGCCATGCACCTTTGGCATCAATAAGCTGTTCGGCGCTTTCCAGCCATTGCTCGCCCGAATCGTTTTCATCGCCAATATAAATAATTTTTCCATCGCGCCAGGCAATGCAGGAATTACGGATAATGCCGTAGTTTGGGCCATTAAGCGTGGCAAGATTTGCATTGATGATAAGGCCATATTTGGCGCGCAGTAGGGTGCTCATTTCACCACACCCAGAGCAAAATAATGCGCATAATCCAAGCCAAACTCTTGCATAATCTCTTGCGAATGCTCGGCTAAATGCGGCGGCGCTTGTGTGTATTGCACTGGTGAATCGCTTAGCTTTAATGGGCTGGCAATCATCGGAATGCCATCAAGGCTGACCACATTGCCATTGCTTTTGGCCAGCTTGCTATGCAAAGCTTGTTTTACAGTGTTGATGGGTGCGCATGGAATGCCTTTGCGTTCGAACTCAGCCAACCAATACGCCACTGGCTGTGTGCTAAAAATACTTTGCAGATTATCGGTGACTGCTTTACGGTTTAGTACGCGCGCTGCATTGCTACAAAAACGCGCATCGCTGATCCACTCGGTATGACCAAGGCTTTGGCATAAAGCCTGCCAGAGTTTTTCATTGCCAACCGTTAGCACGAAGGATTGGTCTGCGGCATGAAAAGCTTGATACGGCACAATGCTGGCGTGTTCGTTGCCATAGCGCGGTGCATCTGTGCCAGTGAATAAAACGCTGGCACCAATATTAGCTAACCACGCCAACTGGGTATCGAATAAGGAGATGCTGACCTGCTGGCCATGGCCAGTTTGCTGGCGTTGCAAAAGGGCGGCCAATATAGCGATGCTGGCATTATGTCCAGCGGCTAAATCCACTACTGCCACCGCCACTTTGTTTGGTTCGCCATCGCGGGCGCCAGTAATTGACATCAAGCCGCCTTCAGCCTGAATCGCGTAGTCGTAGCCAGCGCGCTGTGCATCTGGGCCGGTGCGGCCATAGCCGGAAATAGAGCAGTAAATCAGTTTCGGGTTAATCGCTTGCATCGCTGCATAGCCTACGCCTAATCGTTCAGCGGTATGGGTACGGAAATTTTCAATCAGCACATCGGCTTCAAGCACTAAAGCGCGCATCAGCTCGGCGCTTTCGGGTTTATGTAAATCAATGCAGATAGAACGCTTGTTTCGGTTGGCGCAGGAAAAATACGCAGAAATCTCGCCAATGAATGGTGGCCCCATGCCGCGCGTATCGTCGCCCTCGAAGGATTCAATTTTAATCACCTCGGCGCCCAAATCGGCCAGCATCATGCCGCACCATGGCCCGGCTAAAACGCGTGATAAATCCAGTACTTTCACCCCAGTTAATGCCGACATAACTTCTCGCTTACAATATCCCGATGGATAAACTCATTTTACCCGCAATTGCTAATACCCATAGCCACGCCTTTCAACGCGCGATGGCAGGCCTTACCGAACTCCGCAGCGCTGAACAAGATAGCTTCTGGACCTGGCGTGATTTAATGTACCGGTTTTCCAGCAAAATTACCCCAGAACAATTGCATGCCATAGCCGCGCAAGTGTATGGCGAGATGCTTGAAGCGGGGTTTACACACGTTTGCGAATTTCATTATTTGCATCATCAACCCAATGGCACGCCTTATGATAATCCAGCGGAAATGTCGCAGGCCATTATTCGCGCCGCCGAAGATGCCGGTATTGGTTTAACACTTTTGCCTGTGTTGTATCAAACCGGTGGTTTTGATGGCCGGCCTTTGAACGATATGCAAAAACGTTTTGCACATAGCACTGATGATTTTTTAAAGCTAATTGAAACCTTACAAAAACAAGAAAGCTACTTGCTGAAAATTGGCGTTGCACTGCATAGCTTGCGCGCCGTGCCAGAACATACCTTAAGCGAACTGCTGCCGATTCTTGCCGAGAAAAAACTACCTGTACATATTCATATTTCAGAGCAGATGGCTGAAGTGTATGAGTGCTTGGAAATTCGTGGCGCTCGGCCTGTGCAGTGGCTTCTAGATAATGCCGATGTGAATGAGCAATGGTGTTTGGTGCATGCCACGCATATTGATACTAAAGAATGCAAGGCTTTGGCTAAATCGAAAGCGGTGGTATCGATTTGCACTACAACTGAAGCGAATTTGGGCGATGGATTTTTCCCATTTAAAGAGTATTTAAAAAATAAAGGTCGTTGGTCGGTTGGCACCGATTCCAATGTATCAGTGTCAGTGGTTGAAGAATTACGCTGGCTTGAATATGGCCAGCGTTTGAAACATCAGCAACGCAATATCGCCGTATCCAAGCAACAACAAAGCGTTGGTGCAGAATTACTACAAGGCGCAGCAGCGGGTGGTTGGCAAGCCAGTGGTGTTGAAGCGCGTGACGATGAAATTGAGCTGGATGCCCAAGCACCGGCTTTGTATCACAGCACGCCGGAAAACCTAGCTGATCGATTTATTTTTGCCGGTAATCGGCCACTGGTGCATTCGGTAAAATCGCTTGGTTTAGTGCGCGTGCAAGATGGCCAGCATGTATTCCGTCGGCCGTTTGAAGCGGCCTATAAATTGGCGTTGGGGCAGCTTTTAGATGATGCGTGAAAATCTTTACCACAAAGTTATTGAGCTAATGCGATGATTACGCGCTTGCCACGTTGGGTGGTTTTTTATGCGTGGATATTGGCGTTTATGGCTGGCATCATTAATGTGGTGGGCTTCATGAGTTTTGAGCATCAAGCCATCACGCATTTAACCGGCACTACCTCAATGTTGAGTGCAGCCATTGTCGATACGAATCTGTCATTAGCATTGCACTTGCTATGTATTATTGGTTCGTTTTTTTTAGGCGCGGTGGTTAGCGGTATGATTATCCGCGATAGTACCTTGAAGCTCGGCTTGCGCTACGGCGTGGCATTGTTAATTGAATCGGCGGCCTTGGTATTGGCAGTGTATTTTCTTAAGCAACAATCACCAATCGGCATCTATCTGGCCGGTGCAGCCTGCGGCTTGCAGAATGCCATGGCATCAACCTTTAGTGGCACTGTTATCCGCACTTCGCACGTGACCGGTATGTTCACCGATTTAGGTATTTTTCTTGGCCATTATATGCGCGGTGTGGCTATTGAGCGTCGCCGGCTTGTATTGAGTTTAGTGGTAATTTCAGGTTTTTTTAGTGGCGGTATTTCAGGCGCATTGGGTTTTAGTGTTTGGCATTTTTCGGTACTGTATGTTCCGGCGCTACTCGCTTTTGCATTGGCCTTGGTTTATGGGTATTATCGACGCAATGACCCCACTATTTCTTGAACAAGGAGAACATTATGTTCAGTTTAATATTAGCCGCTTTATTAAGCCAAGCCCCGGCCACTACTCCTACAACAGTTGCTACGCCAGCCGTTGAAGTTGCGATGCCAGTTCCAGCTCTCACTTCGATTCCAGCCGACACACCTGTTGCACCTGCACTCGAAGCGGATGCACTGAAAGACGGCAAGAAAGTCGTTAAATACGAAGGCCGTGAAGGCTGTGTTGAGCAAACCGGTTCGCGTATTAAACGCCGCGATAAAGCCACTTGCAATAATGGCCGCTCAATCAGCAAAGAAGACCTAGAGCGTTCGGGTGGTTCACTGGTTCCTTATAACGCACCTGCTATACCCGCAGGCGCAGGGAACTGATGTAAGAAGCGCTTATACTAGTGGGTAGCCCATTGGAGCCCATTATGCCCAACTCTCGTTTTGATGCCTCGCGCGAAATCCGCGCCCCACGTGGCAACGCGCTGAACTGCAAATCTTGGCAAACCGAAGCCGCATTCCGAATGATTCAAAATAATTTGGATGCCGAAGTAGCGGAAGACCCAAAAAGTTTGGTGGTTTATGGCGGCATTGGCCGCGCCGCACGCGATTGGCAATGCTATGACAAAATTCTCGAAACGCTGAAAGAATTAAACGACGACGAAACCCTGCTCATTCAAAGTGGCAAACCGGTCGGCGTGTTTCCTTCGCACCCTGATGCACCGCGTGTGTTGTTGGCTAATTCTAATTTAGTGCCGCATTGGGCCACCTGGGAACACTTCAACGAACTCGATAAAAAGGGTTTGATGATGTACGGCCAGATGACCGCCGGCTCATGGATTTACATCGGCACGCAAGGCATTGTGCAAGGTACCTATGAAACCTTTGTGGAGATGGGCCGCCAGCATTATGCCGGTGATTTAACCGGAAAATGGATTCTCACTGCAGGCTTAGGCGGCATGGGCGGCGCGCAACCACTGGCTGCCAGCATGGCCGGTGCTTGCTCGCTAAACATTGAATGCCAGCAGTCGCGCATTGATATGCGCATCAAAACCCGTTATGTGGATGAACAAGCCACTGATCTCGACGATGCCTTAGCGCGCATCGAAAAATATTGCAGCGAGGGCAAAGCGGTATCGATTGCCTTGCTTGGCAATGCCGCTGAAATTTTGCCTGAGCTCGTCCGCCGTGGTGTGCGCCCTGATGCAGTGACCGACCAAACCTCGGCGCATGATCCACTGCATGGCTACTTGCCGATGGGTTGGACCTGGGAGCGTTATGTTGACGAACAAAGCCACAACGCCGCCAAAGTAGTAGAAGCCGCTAAGCACTCCATGCGCGTGCACGTGGAAGCCATGCTGCATTTCCAGAACATGGGCATTCCGGTCTTCGATTACGGCAACAACATACGCCAAATGGCACTAGAAGTGGGCTGCACCGATGCCTTTGATTTCCCCGGTTTTGTGCCAGCCTATGTGCGGCCGCTATTTTGCCGCGGCATTGGCCCGTTCCGTTGGGTAGCGCTGAGTGGCGACCCAGAAGACATTGCCAAGACCGATGCGAAAGTGAAAGAACTGATGCCGAACGATTTGCATCTGCACCGCTGGCTAGACATGGCTGCTGAACGTATCGCCTTTCAAGGCCTGCCGGCGCGCATCTGTTGGGTTGGCTTGGGCGATCGCCATCGCTTGGCATTAGCGTTTAATGAGATGGTGAAAAGTGGCGAACTCAGCGCTCCGATTGTGATTGGACGTGACCATCTTGATTCCGGCTCGGTGGCCTCGCCGAACCGCGAAACCGAATCGATGAAAGATGGCTCGGATGCGGTGTCCGATTGGCCTTTGTTGAACGCCATGCTGAATGTGGCTGGCGGCGCCACTTGGGTATCCTTGCATCACGGCGGCGGCGTGGGCATGGGCTTTTCGCAGCATTCTGGCGTGGTTATTGTGGCCGATGGCACCGATGCCGCCGCCAAGCGCCTGAATCGGGTATTGTGGAATGACCCGGGCACAGGCGTAATGCGCCATGCCGATGCGGGCTATGAGATTGCGATTGAGTGTGCGAAAGAAAAAGGCCTGAATTTGCCGATGGTTAATAGATAAGATATTGATATATAATGACTATATGTAAAATTATGATTTAATTATGAACTCATGTTATATGCGGCAATTTGAATTGTAATACATATATTGACGAACTATTAACTTATAGGTTAACCTTGTGAAATTAAAGGTTCTTGAAAAAAACAGATGGAATATTGTTACTCCTATAGCAGATGATAGTGATGACTGCCCATTGGAAGTTCATTTACATGATTTGTCTGAGGATAAAAAGCTGAAAGGTTATGCAAATGGGTTTTTAACTTTGTTCAAAAGAAGTGCAGATCATGGGCCAGGTTTACTTGGCACAGATTTATATCACTGTGTTGATGTCAAAGAAAATATATATGAATATATAAAAGGACCATTAAGGCTTTTGTGCTATCAAGCAAAAGGATCTTTGATTATTTGTTCGCACGTTATTAGAAAAACGAGAAATAAGATTACAAGTAGAGATACAGCTCCGGCAATAAAAATTAAAAATGAATATTTGGCTGCACTTGAAGCAAACAATGTTGAATATATAGAAGAGGTTAATAATGATGACTAAGTCAACTTATAAACAATTAGTTACGAAAGCAAAGAAAAATTTTGACTATGACTTCGAAGATGCAAAAATAGAATTTGCCATTCAATTGGGTCAGCTACTTAAAAGAAAAAACCTTACGAAGGCTGATTTTGCATCTATGCTCGGTGTCAGTGCTCCGATGGTAACAAAAATACTTCGTGGCGACACCAACCTTACCATTGAGACAATGGTTAGGTCAGTTCGAACTGCTGGTGGGAAGTTGCATTTGAAGTTGATTGATGAAGAGTCAGAAGGAAAGTGGTTTGAGCTTGTCAAGACACAACAGTTTCATCAAAAACATGAAAAACGAAGTATCGCTAACATTCCTAATTTAAATCCATGGAAAATATCGGCTAACGATTATGAAAACGAGTCCCTTGCAGCTTAAGTGGGTTTCATACCCAAGTGCATCATTTGAGCAGATTCCTGATGTGCCAATATCGGATGCTCCAATGGCTGTTGATATAGTGGCTAAAGTTGCATATCAACGCGATGGAACTCATTTTGCAATGATGGATCTCAAGAGCAAGGATGATAATGGGGCTTCATTGAAATTTAGTCTTACAGTTGCTGCGGCTTTCGTTTTTGATTTAGCTGTTGCAAAAGCATCGTATACTGGACCAGTCGAGAAATTGCCTGGAATAATTGCAGCAAATATTTCAAGAATCTTATATGCGGGTGGTCGTGAAATGGTTGCAATGATTACAGCAAGGTCTCCATCTGGCTCGGCAATGTTAGATTCAGTGTTAATTGAGCCTGCAGACGTTTCAATTGAATCTGTTGATTCCTATGATGTAATAATGAAAGAAGTTTTTGACTACACTAAGCCTGATACGCCGATGCAGACTAATAAAATAGTCAATAAAACTTTGTCAAGAACAAGTAAGCGCAAAAGTATCTAGTATTTTCAATATATAGTTCCTTTTGTTTCGCTTACCAAGTATTTATTTGAATCATGCAAAACGAAAACACCATTGAAAATCCCCCAACGTTCCGCGAGACTTACCGCACCACGGAAATACCTGCAGGCTATTCCGGTTGGCGTCATTTCGCCATAACCAATGTGCTGGTTCTGGTTTCGGTTGCCGCCTGCGCCTGGCAGCTTAACGACGTGCAGCTCTGGGAATGGTTGTTGGTTCCGTTGATCGCCCTATATGCCAACCTGGCCGAATACTTCGGCCACCGCTTCGTGATGCACCGCCCGCGCCGCGGTTTAGGGTTGGTCTACAAGCGCCATGTGAAGCAACACCACCGTTTTTTCACCGACACCGCCATGCCGGTAGACAGCCCGCAGGACTTCAAGGCCGTGCTGTTTCCGCCCATCCTGCTGATGTTGTTTCTGGGCGCATTCGGCACGCCGGTGGCTTTGGCGGTGGGTTACTTCGCCAGTGCCAATGCCGGCTGGCTATTTGCCATCACTGGCCTGCTGTATTTCCTCAACTACGAATACCTGCACCTGGCTTACCATCTGCCAGAGCAGCATTGGGTTTCGCGCCTGCCGTTCATGGCGAGGCTTAAGCGATTACACGCCCAACATCACGACCAATCACAGATGGCGCACAGCAATTTCAATATTACCTACCCAGTTGGGGATTGGCTGTTTGGTACGCTGCGCTAGCAAACAATTGGGGTTGAGGCCTTTAATGTTTGAATAATTACCATCATTTTTTGAACGCAAAGGTGCGCCAAGGCGCACCCTACAAATTCGCAAAAAATATTTGTGCGGTAAAAAATAAAATACGTAGGGTGGGCATTTGCCCACCGCATTATTAATCACGCAAATATTCGTAATATTTCTAATATTTATTCCCGAATATTATTGAAATGCCCATGTATTTTCACGGACACAACGGTGCGCCAAGGCGCACCCTACGTTTTCGGCGATGGGAATTTTCGAATTTTTAAATGCGGCCAATCACAGGTATTAGTCACGTAGCCATGTTTAACCGGATTATTTTTGATGTATTCCACATGCGCTAGGTAATCAGTTTCATCGCGGATATTGTGTTCCCAAAATCGCTGTTGCCAAATACCGCGTTCACGCCTGACATAACGGCTTTCGCTTATGTGCTCATTGGCAGGAAAGCTTCTTGAAAATATTGATTTGATATGAGACCAACGCGTGCAATAATCGCTGTCGCCCTCAGGCAATTGCCAAATGCAATGGAGATGATCTGGTAGCACCACGATTGCGTGTTGATTAAATGGACGAGAACGATACGCTTCGCCAAAAGCGTTTCGAAGCGCATCAATATGATCCACCAATAATGTGTTTCGGCGATCTGCCAAATTCACGGTGAAGAAATAGAGTCCGCCCGCAGTACAGTTTCGAAGATAGTTTGACATGCTTTCTATTTTCGTTGAATTCACAACATAAATAGGTAGGAAAATCCTGCATTTAATGTAGGGTGCGCCTAGGCGCACCGACTTCTTCGCAACGAATGCCTTTCAATCGGAAAGCAAACAATAAAACGGTCGGCCATCCTTCGGCCAGCTCAGGAACCAAGGCGTACCCTGCGGTGAGTGTTATAGATATAATGACTATATGACTAATTCAAATTTTCGATGTATAGCTTTTGCCGCAACGTTCGCATCATTCGGTGCTTCTGCACAACAAATTGATACACAAGCCTGCCCGCCGCCAGTTAATCCGCAAATTTACATGCCGCCGGACGCGGTACGCGCTAGTTTCGATGGCGAAGTGATTATTGCGGCACGTTTTGACGACTGTGGCCGTGTGCTTGAAGCGAAGGTACGCAAACGAAGCCGTTTTCAAAGCGTGAACGATGTAGCCTTGAGCACCACTAAGCGCATGGTGCTTAGTGAAGACCAGCGTAGCAAAGCTATTGATGGCTGGTATTTACGTGTCATCAGCTTCAAAGGCGAGAATGAACCTAAGCATATTAAATCGGTGGCCTTGAATTGGCCAAAAACACACGGCAATCCTCGCTATGTAGTGGATGAAAGTGCAATTGGCTTTGATTCAGTTGGCTCTGCCAATCTCGCTATCCGCGAATCTGTTGCAAAAATTGTCCGGCCACCGGTATACGAATTTGCGCATCGTATTGTGCAATTTGATGCACCAACAGGTCGTGAGTTCTGGTTGTTTCTCTATGCAAAAGGTAAGGCAACGGTTGCGGCACGCTATAGGCCAATTATTGAGAATGGCCAGCCAACCGTGAAATTGGCCATGTTGTGCGAATTAGAGCCAAGCCAATGCGATGGTGTGCGCGATATTTTGATGCGCGGTTTGCCATTTGCGAAGGCGAAATAATACAACGGTGGGCCATCCTTCGGCCAGCTCAGGAACCAAGGCTTTTTTGTTGCCTTAGTAACCAGTAGGCAAATGCTGCGGCGGTTACATACATAATCAGTGAATAAATAGCCGGTGCAATGGCTGTTGCTGGCATTTTTAAAACATGCAGTGCAATAAATATAGCAATGGTTGAGTTGTGTACCCCAATTTCAAAGGCAATGGCCGTTGCTTGCGGTTTGGCAAGACGAACTGCGCGGGCACTTAAGTAACCGCTAAAAAGGCTGAGCAGATTGAAGCTTAAGCAGGCCAGTCCGATAATGGGTGCGTAGGTTTTCAACAGCTGCCATTCGCTGGCTATGGCTAGAAGAGTGAGTATTGCAAGAATAAGCGCCGACATTATACGCACCGGCTTTTCTGCCGAATTTGCAATTGCTGGTTTGAAGTGGCGCACGCACATGCCAATCAACACCGGCACAATAACCAGCACCGCAACTTCAAGCACTTTTCGGGTGGGTGGTGGAATATTGTTTTCAGTGGCGAGAAAAAAATTCATGCCCACAACAATCCAAAATGGCAGCGTAAATAAGACCAGCACGCTATTGATGGCAGTGAGTGTGATGTTCAATGCCACATCGCCGCGTGCTAGGTGACTAAACAGATTGGCGGTGATGCCGCCCGGCGATGCCGCCAGTAACAGTAAGCCCAAACCAAGTTCTGGCGGTAGCTTAAACAGTGTCGCAATCAGAAAACAACTCGGCGGCAATATAATCATTTGTACAAACAAGGCTACAAGCACGGCCTTTGGTTGTTTTGCCACACGGCGAAAATCGGCAACGCTAAGATGCAATCCAAGCCCGATCATGATGATGCCGAGACAGATTGGCAAAAAGATTAAAAAAATGGGATTGTCGGCCACGAATTTCCTTTCTTATGTAAGGGCTAACATACCATTGCAAAATTATTTTTTATAGTGGTTTATGCTTAACTGACACAAAAATGTCACATATATGACATATTCTTGTCATATCAAAAAAGAGGTATTGGCTATGAGCATAAAATCCCTGAGCTTATTTTTACTGTTGATGGTAAGTAGCTTTTGCACAGTAGCGCAGTCGTCAAGTCTGCCATTAGAAAAGCGCTTCACAGCACAGCAAATGCAAGCTACCGGTTTGGATACCTTGAGTTCAGCGCAATTGTTGTTGCTTAATCAATTATTGCAAGAGCAAACTACGCAAGCAATTGCTGTGGCAGTAGAACAAAATTCGGTACTGGTAAATGCGTCTTCAGTTGTAAATACATCTGCAACACTTGCGCCCATGCCAATACTCAGCAATGAGCCTTTCAAAAGCCGAATTATTGGAAGCGTTGCAGCTTGGCAAACGGGTACAGTATTCAGCTTGGAAAACGGCCAGCAATGGCAGGTGAATAAAGGCAGCGCAAAACTGTTTGATACTTTGAAAGACCCAGCAGTGCATGTAAAAATTAGCTTGGTGGGTAAATGGTATTTCGAATTCAACGAAGACTTGCCGAAAGCAATGGTCACCCGCATTAAGTAAATGATTTAACCGTTGAAAGAAATTTTCACACTCGGTGGTTTTGGTGGTTGTGGATTAAAGCTAGCGGCATCGGCGAATGCGGCACGAAATGCAGGGCGTTTCGATATGCGAGATAGATAAGCGCGGAATATTTCGTCTTGGCACAGGCCATAGCCACGCGCCCAGGTCACGTTGTGGCCAATCACGCAATCAGCTGCGGTGAAAGTGTCGCCACATATAAATTCGCTATGCGATATGCGCGCTGCCAGTTGTGGCTCAACTTCAGTCATAAATTTATTTCGGTAGCGCGCCACCGTGCGTTCGTCGCGTTCGGTTTTTGGCAACACATGCTCGTGTATGCGAATCTGCCAGAGCATCATGTCCATAGTTACTGCGCCAAATTGCAGCATCTGTAAATAATCGGCACGCGCATGTGATGGGCCGGGAATTGGGGCGAGTTGTTTTTCGGGGTAAGCATCGGCTAGAAAACAAACCATTGCGGCACTTTCCAGCATAGTCATCGAAGTGCCATCATTGAATTCGATGTCTAACACTGGCACGTTATGGTTTGGATTTTTCGCCATAAATTCATCGCTGTATTGCACGCCAGCATACAAATCAACGGCAATAGTTTCGAATGCTTCGCCAAGCACTTCATGCAAAACCCATTTCACCCGTGCACTGCGCGTGGCGGGGTAATGATGCAGGATGATTTTGCTAATGCCGTTGTTTGTGTGACTCATGCACTGAACACTCCACCGTATTGTTGTCGTAATTCATTTTTCTGCACCTTGCCGGTGCCGCCAACCGGCAATGCATCTACGAAGATAACGTCATCGGGCAGCCACCATTTGGCAACGCGCTCACTCAAAAAGGCATTAATCTCATCACGAGTTAGCGAAGCTTCTGGCTTGCGCACAATTAGCAGCAGAGGGCGTTCATCCCACTTCGGATGCTTCACGCCAATAACCGCCGCCATGGCCACTGCAGGGTGTGCCATTGCCGCATTTTCAAGATCGATAGAACTAATCCATTCACCACCAGACTTAATAACATCTTTAGTGCGGTCACGAATCTGCATTCGTCCGTTATCCTCGATGCTGGCAATGTCGCCGGTTGGAAACCAGCCATCTATTAATGCAGATTTATCGTCTTTGTAATAGGCTGAAACTACCCATTGACCACGCACATACAGTTCGCCCTGAGAAACACCGTCACGGGGCAGTGTGCTGCCAGATTCATCAACAATTTTAATTTCAGATCCGAACACCGACTTGCCTTGCTGCGCAATGATGGCATGCTGCTCTGCAGGGGTTAGTGCCATTTCATTGCTGGTTAAGCAGCTGAATGTGGCGGCTGCAGTGGTTTCCGTCATACCCCAACCATGTCGTACTTCAACGCCGTAATCATCTGCAAATTTGGTAATCAAAGACAGTGGCATGGCAGAGCCGCCCACCACGGTGAGGTGCATGCTACTGAAGCGGAGTTTGTGTTGCTCCACATGCAGCATGAGCCCCATCCAGATTGTTGGCACACCAGCACTGACTGTAACGCGCTCGGTTTCCATGAGTTCATACAAACTGGCTCCGTCTAGTCTTGGGCCAGGCAATACTAATCGTGCCCCAGACATGCTTGCGCCATACGGAATACACCACGCATTGATGTGAAACATGGGCACTACAGGCAATACCGTTGCTTTAGTTGATAGTGACAATGCACCAGGCATACAACCCGATAACGCGTTCAGAATAATAGCGCGATGTGTATACAATGCACCTTTAGGATTGCCAGTGGTGCCCGAGGTATAGCAAAGCGCCGCGGCGGTTTGTTCATCAAACTGTGGCCAATCAAATTGCTCACTGTGTGGGTCTATAAATTGTTCATAGCACAACACATTGCTCACACCTTCAATCACCGGAGTATTTTCTGCGTCACTCAGGCAAATCCACGCTTTAACCTTTGGGCAGTGCGCTGCAATACCTTTGATGAGTGGTGCGAAAGTAGCATCAAATAACATCACCGCATCTTCGGCATGATTAATGATGTAAATCAGCTGCTGTGGTTGCAGGCGTGGGTTGCAGGTGTGTATCACCATGCCGCTACCAGACACCGCGAAGTAAGCCTCAAGATGACGATGGTTATTCCATGCAATGGTGCCAACCATGCTGCCCGTTTCTAGGCCTAAGCCTTGTAAGGCATTGGCCAATTTTTTTGAACGCGCCGCACATTGCGCATAGCTATAGCGGAACAACGGCCCGTGTGTTTCGCGCGAAACAATCTCAACATCGCTGAACTGCGCTGCCGCATGTTCGATAATGCTTGAAATCAGCAGTTGTCTGTCCATCATTAGGCCGGGTTGTAGCATGTTGTTCTCTCCAAATGCAGAAGCGTGCGGTAAAGCGGTTTAGATATCAGAGGCTGACGATTTCCTTAAAGCCACCCCAGAACATACGTTTGCCATCAAATGGAAGCGTTTTCGGGTCCATAAATTTAGCTAAGCGTTTATCGCCCATTACGGCTGCCATTATGCGATCGCGTTCTTTGCGATTCATATACAGCACATATGAAAAAACCACCACTTCATCGTCTTGCAATTTCACCGAACGCGGAAACGAGGTTCGTTTGCCATTGGGCACATCATCGGCCACTGCTTCCATGTATTGCAACGCGCCGTATTCTTTCCAAATTTTTCCGCATGCGCGAGCCATTTTTTTGTAATCGGCCATTTTGTCTTTTTTAACCGGTGTCACAAATCCGTCAACGTACATGGTGTGCTCCAAAAATAATGAGGTGGGTTTATTCTGCACCAATTTCCCATTCTACGCATCTATGCCATTCGTAAAATGTAGGGTGGGTTATAACCCACCATAAAAACCGGAATTGGTTGTGCCACCATAAAAACCGGAATTGGTTATAGCCCACCATTATCTGTAATTACAAAAGCTGGTGGGTTGCAACCCACCCTACAATACGCCCAATCCTCGGCCTGTTGGGCATATCCATGTTTAACGGGGTTGTTTTGGATATATTTGACATGCGCCATAAAATCGCGTTCATCACGAATTAGGTGTTCCCAATATCGTCGTTGCCAAAGACCGCGTTCGCCCTTGCGCAGTCTGCTTGTGGTGACGCCTTCGCCATAGCTAATACGCTTTGAGAATTCCGATTTGATCAAACGCCAACGTGTGCTGTAATCACAATCATTTTCTGGTAATTGCCATAGGCAATGCAGATGATCAGGAAGTATCACGATGGCATGTATGATGAATGGCCGAAGTCTTTTGACTTTTGTAAATGCTTGCGCAGGCTATCGACATGTTTTATCAACAAATCGTTGCCTCGCCGCTGCGCGAGGTTAACGGTAAAGAAATAGATTTGGCCGGAAGACCAGATGCGACGATAATTTGGCATACATCAAATATGCATTTAAACATGATGAAAATATATCGGAAAATTTCTACTTGCCCATCAGAATTTACCATGTAGGGTGGGTTATAACCCACCATAAAAACCGAAATTGGTTGTGCCACCATAAAAACCGGAATTGGTTATAGCCCACCATTATCTGTAATTGCAAAAGCCGGTGGGTTGCAACCCACCCTACGATTTTTTAATATGCTGCAATAATGGTTGTACGAACACGGCGGCAAGAATGATTGCCACGCCAATATAAAATTGCGGGGTGAGCTCTTGGTGTTCTTTCAGCCATAGTGCCGCAATCACAATGGCGTATACCGGCTCCATGTTCAGTGCCAGCTGTGTGGCGAACGCGCTGATATGGCGCAGTGCAAGCAAAGATAAAATGAATGGAAGCAAGGTGCAGGCCAAAGCAAGGATAAGCAATAGCGAGAAATCGCGCAGGTCGGGCCACATCAAAGTGCTTTCAACTCCGAAATAGGCAATGCCGGCAATAGCCATAAACACGCCGCCCACCAGCATCTCGATGAAGGTTACTGACTCTGGTTCGGCCTTGTGAACATAACGTTTATTGAGTGTGGCGAATACCGCTGTCAGAAATGAGGAGATGATGCCGATCACAATACCCAAATGCATGCCAGCTGGCACGCCGCCAACCAAAAGCACCACGCCTGGCACCACCATAATGCCGAGAAATAATTCGCTGATTTTATGTTTTCGGCCAGTCATCATTGGCTCAACCACAGCGGTGAAAATTGAGCCTAATGCTAAACAACTAACTGCAACTGAGGCATTTGAGAGTTTGATAGCGGCGTAAAACGTCAGCCAGTGCAGCGCCACAATCACGCCGATGCAGGCGTATATCAATATAAGTCTAGTGGGCAAAATACTGATGCCTCGCCAAACTTTTGGAATCAACGCTAAAAATAACGCCACCAAAGCCATACGCCAAACCACTAGCGCTTGCGCGGGCAGAGTAATCAGTTTGCCAAGTATGGCAGTGAAGCCCCACAACAAAACGCAAAAATGAATTTGCCAAAATGCACGGCGTTCAGCGGCTGAATGCGGCATTGTTTATTTATTCTTGTTGATAAAATTCAACACATCCTGCGCATGGGTTTTGGTATTCACTTTTTCCCATACCTGTTCAACTTTGCCATTGGCACCAATCAGAAAACTACTGCGCGAAATGCCCATGTATTTTTTGCCATACATGCTTTTCTCAATCCAAACACCATAGGCTTCAATCAGCTGTTTTTCAGTATCAGCCAGCAAGGGAAATTGCAGACCATATTTATCAGCGAATTTTTTATGGCTAGCCACAGAATCCATGCTGACGCCAAATACTTCGATACCTAGTGTGTTGAACTGCTCTAAATCGGACTGCAGGCCACAGGCTTGTGTAGTGCAGCCTGGAGTAGAATCTTTTGGGTAGAAGTACACTAAATAACGCTGGCCTTTCAATTGCTTAGATTCGTGTTTTAAAGCATTTTGGTCTATCGCCGAGAAGCTCGGGGCTTTATCGCCTTGGGCCAACATAACAACTCCAATGGTTTGCATGAATAATACGCCTAGTTTAATCGGCTTCCTGCTTGCATTGCGTGAAACAGGTGTTTAATATATTAAACACACTGTTGAGGAAAGCGCTATGAGCAAAAATGCTGAGTTACAACAACGTCGTGTTGATGCCGTTGCCCGAGGCGTTGGCAATGCCACGCAATTATTCGCCGTTAAAGCCCTAAATGCAGAAATCTGGGATGCCGATGGCAAGCGCTATATCGATTTTGCCGGTGGTATTGGTGTAATGAACACTGGCCATCGCCACCCAAAAGTGATGGCGCGCATCCAGCAGCAATTAGATGCGGTGGTGCACAGCTGTTTTCAGGTTATGCCGTATGAGCCATACATCGAATTGGCGGAGCAGCTCAATAAGCGCGCGCCTATTGAAGGCAAAGCCAAAACCTTATTCGTGACTACCGGCGCAGAAGCAGTGGAAAATGCCGTCAAGATTGCGCGTGCTTATACAAAACGTTCAGGCGTGATTGCCTTCGGTGGTGGTTACCACGGCAGAACTTTGCTCACACTCGGTTTAACCGGAAAAGTAGCGCCTTATAAAATTGGTTTCGGGCCATTTCCTGCTGATATTTTTCATGCCCGTTTTCCGCATGAATATCATGGCATTTCTGTGGCTGATGCCCTGCACGATATCTCCGATTTATTCAAATACGATATTGAACCATCGCGCGTTGCTGCCATTATTATTGAACCCGTATTAGGCGAGGGCGGCTTTACGCCAACACCACCAGAATTTATGCGGGCATTGCGCGCTATTTGCGATGAGCACGGCATCTTGCTGATTGCCGACGAAGTGCAGAGCGGCTTCGCGCGCACCGGTAAATTATTCGCCATGGAACATTACGATGTGAAAGCTGATCTGATTACCACGGCAAAATCATTAGCCGGCGGAATGCCGTTGTCTGGTGTGATTGGCCGCGCTGAGGTTATTGATGCGCCAGCTGCTGGTGGCTTGGGTGGAACCTATGGCGGCAATCCAGTGGCTTGCGCCGCCGCGCTTGGCGTGCTTGAGGTGATTGATTCCGAAGACATCCTCAACAAGTCCACGCTACTCGGTGAAAAATTAGCGGCATATGTTGAAAATCTTGCTAAAGAATCAGCGCTTGGCATCGGCGAGATCCGCCATCTGGGTGCTATGTTTGCGTTTGAGTTGATTAAGCCCGGCACAAAAAATACTCCAGATGCTGATGCGGCCAAAGCTCTCACCACGAAAGCGGCTGAGCTCGGTTTGATTCTGCTCAGTTGCGGTGTGTATGCCAATAGCATTCGCGTGTTGGTGCCGATTACCGTTGAAGATGCCATTCTTGATGAAGCACTCGGCATGCTGGAAGCGGCTTTGCGGGCTATTCGCGCTTAACGCGTCAACCCACTCAGCGTACTATCGCAGCAAAAAATAAACCGCCTTTCGGCGGTTTTTTTTATTTCTTCACCCGTACCGGAATTGGCACGTTACAAACATCAATGTGGCCAGCTTTGTTCAAATACCAATCGTCTTTGCGATTGCGGCGCGCTTCAACCAGTTCGTCAAAGGTTTTGGTATCGGTGCGGAATACTTCCAAATTCACTCGCTCACTTTCAGGCATGGTGCTGGCTAAGCGAATGGCTTTGATGGGTGCTCGCTGTTCTTTTTTTTCATAGAATCCGAGTGGACCAGTGCCGCGCGGCAGAATGGATAGGAATTCCATGCCCTGCAACACACGCCCAACGGTTGTTATATTGCGATCTAGCTGGCGTGGTGATTGTCCAGTCACCACATACAATTCTGCGCCTGTGCTGCTATCGGGCTCATTGCCACGCCCAGCACCGAGGGTTGCATAACAATGCGCTAGCCAGGTCTGTTTACCTTTTCTTGCTGCTGGGAAGCCGTCGACAAAGCCAGCAGTTTTCGACCAACCATCACTATCAGGAATAGCGTGAAATTGTTTTTTATCAAATTTAGCAAGTGAAAATTCTGCGGGTAATTTCGTCTTTGCAGTACCGGGCGATTTAGCTAATTTGGGATCTTCTTCTGCATCGCCCCATTGCACCACAAAATTATCTTGTGAACGATAAATACTTAAGCCATCCCAAAAATGTTCTGTCGCTAGTGTTCGGATGTTTGCAGTATGTTCTGGAGCAAATTGCGGCGCCAGTTCAATCACCACGCGGCCACCTGCAATATCCATGATCAATACATTATTAGGGTCTGGCGTGCGCCAATCAGCTGCCGTGCTGGCATCAAGAATTTCCTGCATGGTTTTGCCTTTGCTGGCCGCATAGCTTGCTTGGCATGCAAGTGCTATTAAGGCAAATAAGGCAGTTGTGCGTAAAGTGATTTTAGACATAGCAAATTCTCATAAACGTTCTAAGGCGGAAACAGGGCTTTTGCATTCGGCATTCAAATAACAATGGCTGCCCAGTGCAATGAAGCCAGCTTGTTCAAATAGAGTACGGTATTGTTTGGCACTGCGGGCAATAAAGCCGTTAAAATCGCCTGTGATTTTATCCTCGCGGCAAAACACATCCAAATACGCCACGCCTGCGCAAAGCTCGCTGAATCCTTCTAGCCCGCGTTTCAGCTCAGCGCCTGGCACATAATGCATTACATCAGAACAAATCAATAGGTCTGCTGGCGGCCCGATACGCAGTTGCTGCATTTGCCCGAAGCTAGCTAATGCAATGTTGCGCGTTCTTCCATAGCGCTGAACAACGTACTCGCTAGCGTCCACGCCTTGATAATGCACGCTGGGCCGGAGTTTCAGTAAATGCTTGCGCCATGGCGCTTCGCCACAGCCAATATCCAATGCCGATGCAATTGGCCGGCCTAAATGCAGCTCGGTTATGGCAACCGCAACAGCAACTTTACGCGCTAAGGCTTTATCGTCCTGCGCATATTTACCGCGGTACCAGCGCTCGAAATAGGCGGCATCGTAGTGTTTTTGTTTAAGATTTGGCATACAAAATTTCTGTTAAATGATTGATTATCATACGGCAATGAAAATAAATTTGCTCAAATGACTAATGGCACATACGCTATAGCTAAGTTAATACTAGTATTAACTCAACAGATATAGGAGAGCGACATGTCTTATGTAGATTTTCAGCTTAAGAAGTTTCAAAAAGAACTGAGTGCTGGAACGGTGTCTTTTTTACTTTTAGCGCAATTAGCGAAAGCCAAAGAGCCACTGTATGGCTACCAAATTGCCAAGCAATTGGAGCAAGCCGGCGAGGGTGCATTAGCATCAAAACAAAGTGCCTTGTATCCGGTTTTAAGAAACTTAGACGCTGCGGGCTTATTGCAAAGCGAAGTGGAACCGTCAGTGGCAGGGCCGCCCAGACGCTACTACCAAATTACGCCATTTGGCCGTGAGGTATTTTCTGAGTGGCAGAAAATATGGCAACAAACCCGAGCTTTTGTGGACACCGTGCTAGAAGGAGCGCCGAAATGAAACAACATCAACCTAATAATATCGCTGAGTATTTAGAGCTGCTGAAAGCGGCATTGAAAGGCGCGGATGCTTCAATGATTCGCGATGCCTTATATGATGCTGAAGAATACTTACGCTCAGAATTGGCCGCTAATACATCGTTGTCAGAGCATGAATTATTGGATTCGGTGGCCAACAGCTACGGATCGCCTGAAGAAGTGGCCGATATTTATCGCGACACTGAAGTGACTGTGCAGAAAGCATTATATTCGCCAGTTAAATCGACATTAAAAAAACGTTCTGAATCGGGCAATGCGCCAGCCCATGCACCAGTGCAGGGATTTTTTCGCGTTGCCTTAGATCCTAAAACCTACGGTGCGCTATTTTATATGTTGTTGTCGATGGCTACCGGTATTTTCTATTTCACCTGGGCTGTAACCGGCTTAAGTATGAGCGCAAGTTTGATGGTATTAATCATCGGCATTCCGTTTTTTATCCTGTTTATGGCATCGGTGTACGCCATTTCACTGGTTGAGGGGCGTTTGATTGAAACGCTGCTTGGCATTCGCATGCCACGCAGGCCGCTGTATCAAGATACCGATAGTTCGTGGATGCAACGCATTAAGTCATTATTTACGGACTCACGTACATGGCTGAGCCTGATGTACATGACGTTAATGATGCCGTTGGGAGTTGTGTACTTTACAATTGCAATCACCACGTTGCTTGTCTCGATAGCCTGTGTGGTTGCGCCTGTATTGTTCTGGCTGTATGAATTAGGCTGGATCACAGTTTACGGAGATATGCATATCTCAATGGGTGGTTTAGATAAATCAATATTTTCACCCCTGTTGTTCATTGCTGGTATTGTGATATTTTTCGCCAGTTTGCATTTGATTCGTGGCATAGGCCAATGGCATGGCCGCTTTGCTAAACATGTGTTGGTAGAAGCCAGTGCCGATTAACGCTTCGACAGGCTCAGGGACCTGATGCTGGCTGAGCCTGTTGAAGCCGGAAAAAAAAGGGCGGCCACAGAGGGCCGCCCTTACATCATTTTTAATCACCGAAGATTCAATACATGCTTTGATAAAGACCGAGAGCGCTCAATACAAATAAGCCTAAGAACGCCAAAAAGCTAATCAAAAAACCACCGCTGCGAGCTGATGCGGCTTTGTTATAGCCCAGCACATACCAAATACGGCCAATAATCCAGGCAGCACCAAGCCAATGCGCCCACATTTCAAATCCATTGAGTGAAGCAATCCAAAGTACCGGCAAAAACATCACTGTTTGCTCTACTGTGTTCATATGCGCGCGATAGGCGCATTCGAAATGTTCATTACCGGAGGTGGCAGGCGCTTTAATGCCATATTTGCCACGAGCCCGGCCAACTAATCCCATGGCCAAGAATAAAACCAGAACATTTAATAAAGTGATGAAAGCAGCGCTTTGCATAATGAATCCTTAAAAGTGTGTACAAGGATGATAGAACGGATTGCCACACTTGCCAACTATAGCGACTTGCCCGCTGCCTGTGCGCAGGCCCATGCCCACTGAAAATTGTAGCCACCAAGATGGCCAGTCACATCCAATACTTCGCCAATGAAGTACAGATTAGGGCAGAGTTTCGATTCAAACGTGCTAGAGGATATTTCATCGGTGTTGACGCCACCAAGGGTGACTTCGGCGGTGCGGTAGCCTTCAGTGCCGCTGGGCGTTAAAGCCCAGTGTTGTATGGCGTAGGCAATTTGTTTGAGCTCAGAATGCGTGTGTTGATTTATCGGTTTATTGCTGAAGAAATCGCTGCATAAAAGTTGTGCTAAGCGTTTCGGCAATAGCTCGCTAAGTACGGTTTTCAACTCGGCTTTGTGGCCTTGTTGTTGCAACGTTAATAAATACGCAGCAAAATCGATGTTGGGTAATAAATTGATTTCAATAGTATCACCGAGTTGCCAATACGAAGATATTTGCAACACGGCCGGGCCACTTAAGCCGCGATGGGTGAATAATAGTGCATTACTAAATTCTGCTGCAGGTGTTTTAACAGACACTGGCAAAGACAGGCCGGACAATTCAGCGTATTGCTCAAGTGGTTTCCCGCTCAGTGTAAATGGCACGAGCCCGGCGCGTGTGGCGATGATGCTATGCCCGAATTGCTTGGCAATGTCATAACCGAAACCGGATGCGCCCATGCTTGGGATGGACAAACCGCCACTAGCAATCACTAGTTTATCGGCGAAGAAAACGCCTTGATTACTGTGTACGACGAAGCAATCAGCGCGTTCTATGCGTTGTATGTTGTAATCAACCACAACCTCAACGCCTGCCCATTGGCATTCATCAAGCAGCATTTTGACGATTTGCTTTGATGATTCATCGCAAAACAATTGACCTAATTCTTTTTCATGATAGGCAATCCCGTGCCGCTCTACCAGCTCAATGAAATCATGTGGACTATAACGTGCGAGTGCAGATTTGCAGAAGTGCGGATTCTGCGAAATGAAATTTTTTGAGCTAGTGCCGATGTTGGTGAAATTACAGCGGCCACCGCCAGACATCAAGATTTTCTTGCCACAGCGATTGCTGCCTTCCAATACAATCACTTTCTTGCCAGCATAGCCGGCTGTGCTGGCGCACATTAAACCTGCAGCACCGCCACCGATGATCAATACATCTGCATGGCGGTTGCTAGGCATTAGCAATTAATCCGAAGACGGTTTTTTCTTGCCTTGGCGAAATTCAAAGAACGATTCATTGCTACGCTTTTTTTTGTTATCCGTATCAGGCTTTACGCGAGTATCAGGGCGGCGTGGCGGACGTGGCTTTTTCGGGCCGTTGTCAGGTGTTGAGCCATCTTTAGTAATGCGCAATTGCTGGCCAGCACACCACACGGTTTTCAAGTGTGTCAACACATCTTTCGGCATGCCTTCTGGCAAATCAACCAACGCGTAATCGTCGAAAATTTCAATGCGGCCCATGTGCTTAGAATCAAGGCCAGCTTCGTTAGCAATGGCGCCAACGATATTGCCCGGCTTTACGCCATGATCAAAACCGACTTCAATACGGAAGGTTTCCATACCCACTTCAGCATCGCGTGGTGCGCGTTCTTTTTTCTCACGTGCTGGACGTTCGCGATCAGCGAAGCGCGATTCGCGCGGTTCACGATCAGAGCGCGATTCACGTTCGCGGCTTGGGCGTTTCTCGCGGCTATCACGGCTGTCGCTGCGTGCTTCAAACTCTTTCGGCTTACGGTCTTCGCGCTTCGCATCCAGCAATAATGGCACATCGCCACGCGCCATTTTGGCCAAAGCGGCGGCAATTTCAATAGCAGGAACATTCAGGGCTTGTTCGTAATCTTCCACTAATTGGCGGAATAATTTTAAATCTTCTGAAGCCAAAGTGTCGGTGATTTGCTGCTTGAATTTATTGATGCGTACATCATTAATTGTGGCAACACTTGGTAATTCCATTTGCTCAATCGGCTGATTGGTGGCGCGTTCAATGGAACGAAGCATATTGCGCTCGCGTGGCGACAAAAACAAAATCGCTTCACCGCTGCGGCCAGCACGGCCAGTACGACCAATGCGATGCACATAACTTTCGGTATCGTACGGCACATCATAGTTGACCACATGGCTAATACGATCAACGTCTAAGCCACGCGCTGCTACGTCGGTTGCTACCAAAATATCAATACCGCCGTCTTTTAACTGGCCGATGGTGCGTTCGCGTTGTTGCTGGTTGATGTCGCCATTGATGGCGGCAGCAGAAAAGCCGCGCGCTTTCAGCTTTTGCGCCAACTCATCGGTGGCAAGTTTAGTGCGAGCAAACACAATCATCGCATCAAATGGTTCAACTTCAAGTATGCGGGTTAAGGCGTCTAATTTATGCAAACCAGAAACCTGCCAGTAACGCTGACGGATGTTGTCGGCGGTGCGGGTTTTTGATTCAATCTGAATTTCAACCGCGTTTTTCAGATATTTCTGAGCAATGCGTTTGATGGCGCTTGGCATGGTGGCTGAAAACAAAGCCACTTGGCGAGTTTCAGGCGATTTCTTGATGATGGTTTCAACATCGTCAATAAAACCCATGCGCAACATTTCATCGGCTTCATCAAGCACCAGCGTTTTCAGCTGGGATAGATCAAGCGAATTTTTCTCAAGGTGATCGATGATGCGGCCAGGTGTGCCAACAATCACTTGTACGCCACGGCGCAAAGCCGAAAGCTGCGGGCCATAGCTTTGGCCGCCGTAAATTGGCAAGACATGGAAGCCTGGCAAATGCTCAGCATATTTTTGGAAAGCTTCTGCCACTTGAATGGCGAGTTCGCGGGTTGGTGCTAACACTAAAACTTGCGGCTTAGTCGCTTTCAAATCGATGCTCTGCAACAGTGGCAAAGCAAAGGCAGCGGTTTTACCGGTACCAGTCTGCGCTTGGCCAATCACATCGCGGCCAGCCATGATGTGCGGGATGATCGCTGCTTGAATCGGCGATGGGGTTTCATAGCCCAAGCTGCTCAGCGTTTTAAGGATTGAATCAGACAAGCTCAGGTCACGGAAGGTGATGGCTGCGCTATCAGGAGTATTTGAAGTCATAATTATTTTAGCTCTACGGCTTGGGTGCAAAGACCCTTAAAGGTTGTATAGTGTACTCCTATCTGAGAACCCTTGTTTGAACAAGCATTTATCTTTGTTTTGGAGTGTTGTAATGTTGGTTTATTTTATCTTGAAATCTGCCCATTTACTATTCGTGATGGCCTGGGTTGCTGCTGTGTTTTACTTGCCACGTTTAATGATTAATTTTGCCGAATCACCCGGCCAAGCCGACGTGCAGGCAAGATTATTGTTAATGGCGAAACGCTTATATAAATTTGGACACGTGATGTTTGGTTTGGCTTTAGTCTGCGGTCTATTGATCTGGTTCGGTAACCGTTTCGCTCCGGATAATATTCCAGATGTCGTTGCCGGCATGAAGTGGATGCATGGCAAACTTGGTCTGGTCGCTATCCTGTTCGCCTATTATATCTGGAGCTACAAGCGCCTGCAGGCGACGCAAACTGGTAAAGCCTTGCCATCCGCATTCACTTTGCGCGTTATCAACGAACTGCCGGTGCTGTTGTTATTCATCATCATCTTTCTGGTGATTGCTAAACCGTTTTAAGGAATCAGCACCAGCTTGCCAACGGTTTTGCCCGATTCAATCAGCGCCTGTGCTTTGGCTGCGTCGGCTAATGGAAACTCGGTAATGGCTGGTGCAATCAACTGCCCATTGCCGAATAGTTCGAGCAGTTCTTGCATGCCAGTGCGCAACAAACCCGCGTGTTCCGACAAAAAACTTAAGTTGGCGGCTAACACGCTCTTATTACTTTGAGTCATGTCCAATGGGCTGAAGCGCGGCGTGCGTAGCCAATCAATGGCCATTTTAAACCAGTTCAATTTACCGTTGTGCGGCAGCATGCTGGCAAAACCAAATATACACAATTTGCCCATCGGGGCTAAATGCACATAGCTTTGTTTCAGCGTTGAAACGCCATTGGCATCAAAGATTGCTTGGCAGCCAAGAGGCGCCAAACGCTGCACTTCTCGCCATAAATTTTGCGTGGATTTGTCGATTACATAACTGGCGCCCATCGTCAATGCGCTGTCAGTTTTATGGCTAGAGCCCACCACGCCGATTACTGTGCATTGCGCTAATCGGCCAAGCTGGCATAAGGCCGAACCAACACCGCCAGCCGCAGAATGCACTAACCAAATATCACCGGCTTTCGGCAACACTTGTTCTCGTACCATAAACCACGCCGTTAAGAAAACAGTGGGCAGAGCGGCTGCTTGCGAAAAACTCAAATTGCTCGGTTTGCGAAATACGCGATCTTCAGTGAGTGCAATATGCGAGCAATAGCCACCGAATAGCGTGAGTGCCAGTACTTCATCGCCAACTTGGAAATTTTTAACCTCGCTGCCAATTGCAATTACTACACCCGATAATTCAAAGCCGGGAGTAATCGGATAGCCATGCAATTCTTTGGCGGAAGCGTATAAACCCATCCGAATAATACTGTCAGCATAATTCACGCCGCACGCTTTAACCTCAATCAAAACCTGCGTTGGGCTAAGGGCTGGAATGTCGGTTTCAATCAATTTTAGGCGGTCGTAACTGCCTGGTTGGCTAATCTGGATTTTACGAAGCATGAACGAGGCTCATGAAAAGATAGTGCTAGTGTAAACAGTATTTTCCATGTGCATAAAAAAATACCGCATAAGGATGCGGTATTCATTCTATTGCGATTTAACTGGCAGTGCCGTTTTAGTTGCTAGCGCCTCGGTTACGCCATGGACTAGCAGATCCGGCAGTTTTCGGTTTTTGCGACGCCATACCATGGCTCTTCAGATGTGAAGGCTGTGCAGGTTTGCGGCGAGGTGCTTGATGACCACTTGGCTTGCCGCGACCAGAAGGGCTAAGATCCATGCGCATGGCATTTTTCGGCTCAAAACCGACACGTGCCGACAATTCAATATCCTGCTTAAGCAAACGATTGATAGCGCGCAACAAGCCGCCTTCATCCGTTGCAACTAACGATATGGCTTCACCGTTTGCGCCAGCACGGCCAGTGCGGCCAATACGATGCACATAGTCTTCAGCAATAATCGGTAAATCAAAGTTGATAACTAAAGGCAATAACGGAATATCTAAACCGCGTGCGGCCACATCGGTTGCGCACAATATGCGTACTTTGCCGGCTTTAAAATCTTGCAACGCTTTCAAACGCTGGCCTTGGCTTTTATTGCCATGAATAGCCAATGCTGGAATACCGTCTTTGGTAATCTGCTCAGCGATGCGATTACACAGATGCTTGGTCTTGATAAATACCAAGATCTGATCTTCGTAACGCTCGGTAAGGATGTCCATCAGCAGTTCGCGTTTCTTGGCGGTGTCAACCGGATGGGCAATATGCGTAACGGTTTGTGCCACAGTATTTTGCGAAGACACTTGCACTTCTTTTGGGTTCTTCATGAACTGCAAAGCCAATTGCTTGATTGGCGCATCAAAAGTTGCTGAGAACAGCAATGTTTGACGTTGCTTTGGCACTTGGTTCAAAATTTTCTTGATGGCTGGCAAAAAACCCATATCGAGCATGCGATCGGCTTCATCCAGAATTAATGTTTCCACTCCACGTAGTTGCGCAGTGCCGCGCTCCATGTGGTCCATCAAACGGCCAGGTGTTGATACCAAGATATCAAGACCACGACCAAGAGCAATCATTTGTGGATTCATGCTGGCGCCGCCATACATCACCGCTGAGCGGATACGAATGTATTTGCCGTATTCGCGGATGCTGTTGTGAACTTGTACCGCTAATTCGCGGGTGGGCACCAAAATTAAGACGCGTGGGCCTTTGGTTTTGGCGTTTGGATGCTCAATTAAGCGCTGCAAAACGGGTAGCGTAAAGGCAGCGGTTTTGCCGGTACCAGTTTGCGCGCCGCCTAGAACGTCTTCACCGTTCATGATTAATGGAATAGCTTGGGTTTGGATAGCGGTTGCTTCGGTATAGCCTTTATCCGACAAAGCACGGACAAGCTCAGGCAAAAGCCCAAGGGATTCAAATGACATGGTTGTAACTCCTACACGCAACGTTCCTAAAACCACGTTGCTAAACACTGCGCAATGTGCGCCTGAGAGTGGATTCGTGTGGAGTAAGTGCGTAGATATCAGCACAGAGATTAGGAGACGAACCGTTTCTTTCAGGGCGCAGTATAGCGGGTTAGTTCAGAAAAGCCAAGCCAAGCTGAACAATTGCTTCAGCTTAAGTGCTTGTAATTGTTAATTGCGATCTAAAACGCGCTTAGCTTCAACGAAATGCTTTTGCCAATACGGCGTATCAATATTGTCCATACGCACCGTTCCGCCGGAGCTTGGCGAATGCACGAAACGACGTTCACCCACATAGATACCAATATGACTAACGCGGCCACCTAGCGTGTTGAAATACACCAAGTCGCCAGGGTAAAGCCGGTCTTTATCAATTTTCGGTGCCTTAATATCAATCAGTTCTGCGGTTGAGCGTGGCAGTTTTAGGCCAGCGCTGTGTAAAAATACATAGTTGATAAGGCCACTGCAATCAAAGCCTGCTTCTGGGCTATTGCCACCATAGCGATACGGCGTGCCTACCAAGCCTATCGCCTGAAACAGCACATCATTGGCTGCAGCTTTAAGGCTTGCTGACGCGTCTGAATAGTCTTCGCCCAGCCCAGTTACCTGCGTTGAATGGCCGCGCAGTTTAGGATCAGGAGTACTAGCGCAGGCGCTGAGCAGCAAGATTAGCAAGGGCAAAATACAGGCTCGAGTGGAATTTACTGGCATTTATAGACGCTAACTTGGATAATAGACGGTTATTCATTGTGCCTAAATGCGGGCATTTCGTCACCTCAGTCTGGAATTATTATGATTATCGAAAAAAACTCCGTGGTTAAATTTCATTACAGCGTTGCTGAAACCGGCAAAGAGCAATTAGAAAGCTCGAAAGAAAGCCAAGCCTTAACGGTCTTAGTGGGCCATGGCGCAATCATTCCAGGTTTAGAAGAAGCGATGTTGGGCAAGCAAGCTGGCGAACAAATCGCCGTAACCATAAGCCCGGAGCAAGCTTACGGCGAACGCCGCGAAGGCTTAACACAACGTATTCCGAAAAAATTATTCAAGAACGCCAAACTCACACCTGGCATGCAAGTGGTATTGCCAACAGAAGCAGGCCAACGCGCGATGACCATCTTGAAAGTGGGCATGAGTGTGGTCGATGTTGATTTGAATCACCCAATGGCTGGCAAGTCGCTCGATTTCGCGGTGGATGTATTAGAAGTACGCGCTGCTAGCGAAGAAGAAATCGCACATGGTCACGCGCATGGCGAAGGCGGCGTTGAGCACTAATTTGCTGATTCCAAGCCCTGAACGCATCGATATATTCGGAGCGCTTCGGGGCTTTGCTTTATTTGACGTTGGCTGACTTACGGTAAGCGGCCAAAGTTTGTATTATAGAGCTTGAATTCTTTGTAGCTAACTCATGTTAAATCATAAGCAAGATGTTCTCATTCTCGGCGGTGGTGTTATTGGGCTTAGCTGTGCGCTGTTTTTATTGAAGCAAGGTCGTAGCGTTCGCATACTCGAAAAAAATACTATCGGCGGTGCAACCTCGCACGGCAATTGCGGCACCATCACACCAAGCCACGCACTGCCGTTGGCCGCTCCGGGCATGATAGGCAAAGCGCTAAAATATATGACGCAAGCCGACGCGCCATTTTATGTAAAGCCATCCACTGATCTTGCCTTGCTGGAATGGTTGTTGCGCTTTTCTTTGCGCTGTAATGTTAAAGATATGCGCCAGAGTGCTTTCGCTAAAGCCAGTTTGCTCAATCATTCACGCGCACTTTTGCAAACAAATATCGAACAGCATCAGCTTGATTGCGCATTTTCGGCATCTGGTGTGATGTATGCTTTTAATACTCAACAGGGTTTAGACGACATGCTGCACGAGCTTCCTCTTTTGCGCGAATGTTCGGTGCGTTGCGAGATATTAAACGCAGCAGAATTAGCACTGCGTGAACCGGCATTAAAATCAACAATGGTTGGTGGCATTTTTTTTCCTGATGATGCGCATTTTCGGCCCGATGCTTATTGTGCCGAATTAGCGAGAGTGGTGCGTGAACTTGGCGGTGTAATTGAAGAGCATTGCGAGGTACAGGCCTTGCATTGCTTCGCTGGAAAAATTCAAACGGTGCAAACTAATCAAGGTAATTATGAGGCTGAAAATGTCGTTATGGCTATGGCAGTTTGGTCTTCCGCATTAGCGAAAAGCATTGATCTCAACTTACCTATTCAGCCTGGTAAAGGCTATTCGATTACTTACAGCAAGCCGGAATTAATGCCAAAAACGCCTTTGGTGCTTAGTGAGCGCAGCGTGTGTGTTACCGCATGGCCAGATGGCTATCGCTTGGGCAGTACCATGGAATTTTCCGGCTTCGACGATAAGCTTAATGCCAAGCGCCTTGCCGCCTTAGAGCGAGGCGCACACGAATATCTGCACGAACCGTTCGGTGATGAAGTTCGCGAGCGTTGGTTTGGTTGGCGGCCAATGACCTATGACGACTTGCCGATTATTGGTAAATCACCAAAACACGAAAACCTCTTTCTCGCCACCGGACACGGCATGCTCGGTATGAGTATGAGCGCAATAACCGGAAAATTAATTGCCGAGTTAATCACTGAGCAAAAGCCTTGTGTTGATGTAAAGCCATTTTGTGCTAGCCGATTCTGATGCACACCTTTGAACTACACCAAGGTACATTGCCACTATTGGTGAGTTTGCCACATAACGGCGCAGAGATTCCGGATGCCATTCGCGAAAAATTGAAACCGTTCGCCCATTGCGCACCGGATACCGATTGGTTTGTGGATCAGCTTTATTTGTTTGCCAAAGTTGCTGGTGCATCGATTCTCAAGCCGCGCTATTCGCGGTATGTGATCGATTTAAATCGCTCGCCCGACGATGTGTCTTTGTATCCAGGCCAAAATACAACAGGCTTGTGTCCGTTGAACGCGTTTACTGGTGAAAGTATTTATCTTGACGGCCAGCAACCCACGCATAACGACATTGTGCATCGGCGTGCGCAGTATTGGCAGCCGTATCATAGCGCGCTGCACGCAGAACTAATTCGCATTAAGCACCAGCATGGTAAAGCTCTGCTCTGGGAAGGGCATTCTATACGCCCGGAATTGCCGTATTTATTTGAAGGCAAGTTGCCCGATTTCAATTTGGGCACGGCCAATGGCGCGAGTTTTCCCAATGAAGTTTTAGCGATGTTCGAAACGATTCTGGCCACGCAGTCGCAATACAGTTGGGTTAGCAATGGCCGTTTCAAAGGCGGCTATATCACCCGCCATTACGCGCACCCCGATGAACGCGTATACGCCTTCCAACTCGAACTATCACAAAGCGCCTATATGGATGAAACCATGACCGCATTTGATGCTGAAAAAGCCGCACCGGTGCAGGGTTTGATTGAACAGATGATGCGCGCTGGTTTGGATTTTATCGAATAATGTAGGGGCGCATCGCGATGCGCCCGTTTAAATTTCACACACATCATCTGCGGGCGCATCGCGATGCGCC
>JANPOU010000013.1:0-20686 GCA_031428155.1 Arenimonas sp.
ATGATAGCAAGCTGACTAAGACTGAGCTTGCCTGAAAGGCATTGCTTGATGAGCTTTAACTTGAAATCCTTACTGTATTTGGACATAAAAACTGCACCTTATATGTTGGACAAGCTGTCCAACTTTTGGGGTGCAGTACACTCGCGGGGTTTATTTCAGCAGATTTGAAATTAACTTCAAATCTTATCCAGCAAGTCTTTATCCTGCTGGTCAGCATCGAATAGTGCTTCCAAATCGGTGTAGGCTTGTGTAGCACTGGCCACCAATGCAGCTTCATTATCGTGCACCAGATATTGCTCGGCCAAAATACTTTCGTCATGTGCCATGAATAGGCGAGCGAATTCCTCAGCCCGCGCTTGATTGAAGCCGAGCCCGACAAATGCCATTTTGCCAAGCTCAATGCTGGAAAACAACGTTTCTCGGATGGCCGGTACGCCTAAGTCCATCAGTCGAAAGGCATGTTGTCGATTTCGAGCTCTGGCAATCACACGCAAATGCGGGAAGTGTCGCTTGGCTAGCCTTGCGATTTTCAGATTGTTTTCCGGATCATCGGAGGCGATTACCAAGAGTTCAGCCTGTGCAATATGAGCGGACTGCAGTACTTCCAGCCGACTTGGGTCGCCGAAGTAAATCAGGTTGCCAAATTTCCGCGATAAAGCGACCTGTTCAACGTTGTTCTCTAAGGCGATAAATGGAATTTTGCGCGCACGCAACATACGGCCCACAATCTGTCCGACTCGTCCGAAACCGGCAATCACCACACGCGGGTGGCCTTCATCGATTACGTCGTATAGTGGTGCTTCCGACTTCAGCGGGTGTTTTTTGAATAGCTCCTGCAACGCAATCAAGATCAGTGGTGTCAAGGCAATGCTGATGCCTACAATGGCGACCAATCGGTCCCGCCATTCCGGTTCCAATAGACCATATTTTACCGAATCAGCGAACACCACGAATGCGAATTCACCACCCAACGCCATAGTGCCGGCCAACAGCAACGCCTCACGTTGGCCAACTCGGCATTGCCAGATGCCGATGGCGTAAAGTACCAGCGCTTTGATGACTAGCAGGACCAGCACGCCACAGACGATGAAAGCCGGACTTGTGTAAATGGTTGGCATATTGATGGTCATGCCAACTGAAATGAAGAATAGGCCTAGCAGCAGGCCTTTGAAGGGGTCAACCTGCGCTTCTATTTCGTGCCGAAACTCAGAATCGGCCATCAGCACACCGGCCAGAAATGCGCCCAAACCCATCGACAGACCGACCGAATTCAACAGCCAGCCGGTACCAATCACGATCAGCAACGCGGTGGCGGTAAAAATCTCGCGCATCTGCGTCCAGGCAACGGCCCGGAACAGCTGTCGCATCGCGTAGCGGCCAACAAATATTACCAGCAGGAGTACGACAATAGCTTTAAGCACCATAGCGCTGGTAAAACTATCTCCCGAATTTTGTGTTTGACCGAGTAGTGGAATGGCGACCAGCAGTGGAATCGCTATGATGTCCTGAAACAGCAAGATACCAAAAGCAGATTTGCCATGTGGTGCGTTCAGCTGTTTGTTTTCCGCCAGCAATTGCAAAACAACGGCTGTTGAAGAAAGGGCCAGTGCAACGGCAAGTATAGTCGCGCTCTGCCATGGTAGGCCGAGCAATGAAAGAACGACATAAAGCCCCAAAGAACTCACTATTACCTGCGTACTACCGGCGCCAAATATACGGTGCCGCATTTGCCAAAGCCGATGTGGAGAGAGTTCAAGGCCGATGACGAACAGCATCATCACTACGCCCAGTTCGGAAATTGCCAGTGTACTTTCCGGGTCGGCGATAATTTTGAGACCGAACGGGCCTAGAAGTAGGCCAACAAACAGGTAGCCAAGCACAGCGCTAAGACCAAAGCGACGGAAAATCGGCACAGTGATGACTGAAGCCAGCAGGAACCAGAGAATGTCGGTGATGCCGGAGCCGTGCATACCAAGCCTTTTCAAAAACGACTTGGTTCAGTGTAACGCCTAAAGTATGGTTCTGCGTTACCTCGCTGCGCGCGGGGTGTAGTCAACTCGGCGCAGTTCAACAATTGAATCTCCGGCTACGCAGCCTTCCACCAATTCATAGCCCATTAGCGCATACACGCGGTTGCCGATGAATATTGGTCGTGCATTGCCATACCAATCCACGCAGCTGGCTTTGCAGTTATCGTTTAAGCGGGCATTCGGGGCTGCCACCAACAAACCCATGTCGCTGAGTTGCAGATTTTTATTACGCAAATATTTCACCGCGGCCGTTGGTCGCTCATCGCCACCACCCAAAATGGGCAAGCCGAGTATGCCGGATTGCGTGTCTTGTGCTTGATAGAAAAAGCCATGCGTGCGGCTTTCGCTTTGCACTGCATTACGTTGAATGTAGCCAGCTACTGGCGTGGCTTTATTATCCAAACGAATTGAAGAAAATACCAAATCATTTCCGGAACTGCCAATAACCACCGCGTCATTGCCAAGCGCTTCAATGCGTTCGGTGCTGTGTTGTAAGTCCAATTCAACGGCTTGGCCGGCGCGTGCATACGGTATGGCAAAAGCGCTTGATTGCTTGTGTTGATAGCCGCTGCCAACAATCAGCCAGTCACCGACAAAACGGTTCTGTAAGCCATAGTCGAATGGTGCAGGCACTGGCCGATAATGTTTTTCTTGCGAACGTGCACCGGCACTACCGAAAGCTCGCAATGGCACGCGCAGTAGAGCCAGAGAGCCGGCTTTGCCTTCGCTACGCCACATGCCATCGCCATTCGATCTTGAGCCAACCAACACATTCAAATAGCCCGCGCGTTCCAGAAACGACAATTGATCAATCGGATTGCCGCTGACTCGCAAGGCCTGTGGCGATTGGCCATTTAAGGGCATGCGTAGCAGCATAGAGGCATTCGGTTTGCGTGCGTCGCCATACCAACTACTCTCCGGCCCAACCCACACATACACGGCATCGCTCGACACATAAAACACCCTGCTGCTAGGGCCAAGCACGGCATTGGCTTTGCAATCCAAATTGGATTGATCGGAAATTGTGCAAGTTGTTACCGAATGCAATGTTAGATCATAGCTGCTGGTGCTTTGTCCTGATTGATAAATGCGCTCGGCAGGCAAAATGCGTTTGAAAGCGCCCGGTGTTTTCTGCCAAGCACGCACGGCAGGCAGGCTGTCGTTGGCGTTGCCATACAAATTAAGCGACATCGGGGAATAGAAAATAAGCTGGTTACCAATTAAACGGCTAGCAAAATTTCGTGCCGAAAAATAGTCGTTACTGCGTAAATGATACGTGTTGCGATAGCTAAGCTGGCCGGTTTCGCTAACCCGAAATAAACCGATTTCTGTGCCGCCGCGTGCGTAGCTGTAACCCACCACAATAACTGTGCGGCCACTGATTAACATTTCATCATACCAAGCACCGTCTGGCGAAATGCCAGGGCCGTATGCGTTGATGGTTGAAACGGCTTGCAATTGGCTAGCGTTGGCTTTAATGGTGAACAAGCGCCCACGGCGCAGCACAATTAAATACTCGTCCAGTTTTTTAACGATACCGCCCTCATCCACCCCTTGAGTTTGCACATTGGTAATGCCGTCGGATTCTTTGCTGGCATTGCTATCGGCAATTTTTGAGCCTGTCACTTCCACTTTTTGCAGTGTAGCCGGAGGTGATGGTGGCGACGGCACTGCAATCATATCAGCAGCTGCACCAGCATTTTCCTTGGCATAGGCTTGTTGTTGCTTAGCCTCTTGTTGCTTGAGTTTTTTTAAGTAGTCTTGAAACGCGCGTTCGCTTTGAAACGCAGAAAGATGCTGGCTTGAAGCATTAGGCGTGGCGCTAGCTGCAAAAACAGAAAAGCTGGAGGTGACGATGAGCAAGGCGAGTAGTAAGCGAGCTGCTGGCATACAATTTCTCACAAGTGGCGTCATTGCATCTTAGGCAGTGCGCAGCAAACAAAGCAAAGGGGTGTTTGAATCACGGTTAACTGGCGTTTAGAAATAGCCAATAAAAAACCCCGCGAGAGCGGGGTTTGATTATTCATTCAATGTGCTTAGTGCTTGTTGGATAATGACGACATCAATCTGTCGGTGTAGGCAATGCCGATGGCCGACAAAATAAACACGCAGTGGATGATGGTTTGCCACATCACACCGGCTTCGGTGTATGTTGAGTTGCTACTGCCTAAGCCGCCGATGGCAATAAATGTTTTCAGCAAATGGATTGAGCTAATACCGATAATCGCCATGGCCAGCTTCACTTTCAGCACGCTAGCATTCACATGGCTGAGCCATTCTGGTTGGTCTGGATGGCCTTTCAAGTTCAAGCGTGAAACGAAGGTTTCATAACCGCCAACAATAACCATAATCAGCAAGTTGGAAATCATCACCACGTCAATCAGGCCAAGCACCAGTAGCATAATATCTTGCTCACTGAGGCTGGTGGCACCGGCTACTAGAAGATAAAGCTCTTTGCCGAACAGGATGACGTAAACGCATTGTGCGATAATGAGACCAAGATACAGAGGAACCTGCAACCAGCGCGAGCTGAAGATTAAGGATTGAAGCACGTTGAGTTTAGGCGTGTTTTGATTGATCACAGATTTATCCACGTTTCATGGCACCAAAAAATTCGTCGTTCGATTTAGTCGTTTTCATTTTATCAAGCATAAATTCGGTCGCCGCTAATTCATCCATCGGGTGCAGCAATTTGCGCAAGATCCAAATTTTTTGCAGCATGTCTGGGTCAATCAATAAATCTTCGCGGCGAGTGCCGGAGCGATTGATGTTGATGGCCGGGAATATGCGTTTCTCAGCAATACGACGATCCAAATGCACTTCCGAGTTGCCGGTGCCTTTGAATTCTTCGTAAATCACTTCATCCATTTTCGAGCCGGTATCAACCAAGGCGGTGGCAATGATAGTTAGCGAGCCGCCTTCTTCGACATTACGCGCCGCACCAAAGAAACGTTTCGGGCGATGCAAGGCGTTAGCGTCCACACCACCGGACAATACTTTGCCGGAGCTTGGCACCACCATGTTGTAAGCGCGTGCTAAACGAGTGATTGAATCCAACATAATCACCACATCGCGTTTATGTTCAACCAAACGTTTGGCGCGCTCGATGACCATTTCCGCTACTTGCACATGGCGCGCAGCCGGCTCATCGAAGGTTGAGGAAATCACTTCGGCGCGCACTGTGCGCTGCATCTCTGTCACTTCTTCCGGGCGCTCGTCAATCAGCAACACGATGACGTGCGTATCTGGGTGATTATGGATAATGGCTTGCGCGATGTTCTGCATCATCATGGTTTTACCGGCTTTCGGCGGCGACACAATCAAGGCGCGCTGGCCTTTGCCTTGCGGCGCCATCAAATCCATGATGCGGCCGGTAATGTCTTCGGTTGAACCATTGCCGCGCTCAAGCACAAAACGTTTACGCGGAAATAACGGCGTTAGATTTTCGAATAGTACTTTATTTTTGGATTGCTCGAGCGGCTCGCTATTGATGGTATCTAATGTGTTCAGTGCAACGTAGCGTTCGCCATCTTTTGGATTGCGAATGCGGCCGGTGATGTGATCGCCGGTGCGCAAATTGAAGCGCCGAATTTGGCTCGGCGAAATATACACATCATCGGGGCCGGCTAAGTAGCTGGCATCGGCAGAGCGCAGAAAGCCGTAGCCATCTGGCAATATTTCTAACACGCCTTCAGCGGCCACGCCATTTGGGTGGCGAGTTAGTACTTTCAGCAATGCAAAGGTTACGTCTTGGCGGCGCATACGCGCAACGCCTTCATGCAAGTTCAGCTGCTCAGCCATTTCCAACAATTTTGGCATTGGCATGCGCTTGAGTTCAGTCAAGGTGTAGTTCGGGAAGTCTGCGGGCAATTGCGGCGGCTGGTAGTGCGTGCGTTCTTCGCCGTTCTCAGCATCGTTACGCGGTTGAGTGCGCTCACGATTCTGGTGGCGGTCGTTGCGGTTTTGGAAGCGATCGCGGCGGTTATTGTTATGTTGGTGGCGAGGGCGCTGCTCTTGCCCGGCATTACTTTGCTCGCCTTCACTGACCACTGCTTGGCTTGATGCATTAGCTGCATCAGGCGCATTGTCTGCAGAACTCACATTGGCAGTAGACGCGCTTTCGGCAAGCTGCACGCTTTCAACAGCAGGTGTTTGCGGTGCTTCTACGCGAATTTTACGTTCAGCTGGTGCCGGGGGATCCACATGGATAACCACTTCCGCAGGCGCGGAAACTTTGGTTTTAGCGGCTGCTTTAGCAACACGTGGCTTACGGATTTTGGTGGCGGATGGTTCGCCTTCGTTGTTTTCGATTTCTGACACAGAGGATTCCTCGCGAGTGCGAGCTAGGGGAAAAGAAGAGGGGTTTTTGAAAATTCAAGCGCATGGCGCGATGCCAAATACGTTAGCACGGCATCTGGCTTTGAGCAAGCACCCAAGAGAATGTCCCTTGGGTGTTGTAATTCGGTTTAGATATTGCTGTCAACAAACGTAGCGAGTTGTGCCTTGCCAACGGCGCCCACTTGGGTTGCTTGTACTTTGCCATCTTTGAACAACATCAAGGTTGGAATGCCACGCACTGCATACTGGCGCGGGGTGCCTGGGTTTTGATCGATATTGATCTTGACCACTTTAACTTTGCCTTCATGGCTGGTGGCGATGTCGTCAACCAATGGACCAATCATTTTGCACGGGCCACACCATTCTGCCCAAAAATCCACCAAAACCGGTGTGGTTGATTTCAATACGTCAGCGTCGAAGCTGGCATCGGTTACATGCTGGACTTTATCACTCACAAAACACTCCTTAAAAATTCTAGTCGAAAACGTCAATACGGGCTTTAGGGTAGAATAGGGGCGAAATCGAAAAACTCAATCCAATTCGCCCGAATATGTTGCGCAGTGTGCGCTGTCTGGGGGCGCAATGCAAGCGGCGCGAAGCCCGCGGAAACCCAAGAATGACTGATAAACCACTGACTGACATAGCATTTTCAAATTTTGATATTACCCCGGCCTTGTTGCAAGGCCTAGAACAAGCTGGTTTTTCACGTTGCACCCCGATTCAGGCCATGACCCTGCCAATCGCCTTACAAGGCC
The DNA here is from genome assembly GCA_031428155.1 of Arenimonas sp. Classification (GTDB taxonomy): domain Bacteria; phylum Pseudomonadota; class Gammaproteobacteria; order Xanthomonadales; family Xanthomonadaceae; genus Arenimonas. The sequence goes on from JANPOU010000013.1 coordinate 7,124, forward strand.
GCGATGTGGCCGGCCAAGCACAAACCGGAACGGGTAAAACTTTAGCATTTTTAGTGGCCTGTATGAACCGGCTGCTTACTAAACCCGCTTTGGCCAATCGCCGTGCTGCCGATCCGCGCGCGATGATTTTAGCGCCAACCCGCGAACTCGCCATTCAAATAGCTAAAGATGCCGAAAAATTTGGTTCGCACTTGGGCTTGAAATTCGCTTTAGTGTATGGCGGCGTGGATTATGAAAAACAAAAGCACACACTCGAGCAAGGCGCCGATATTATTATTGCCACACCAGGCCGCTTAATTGATTATGTGAAACAAGGCGTGGTGTCTTTGCATGCTTGTGAAGTGTGTATTTTGGATGAAGCCGACCGCATGTTCGATTTGGGCTTCATCAAAGATTTGCGCTATTTAATGCGCAAACTGCCGCGGCTTGATGAGCGCCAAACCTTGCTGTTTTCCGCTACATTGAGCCATCGCGTGCTTGAGCTTGCTTATGAGCACATGAATGAACCAGAAAAAGTATTGATAGAAACCGAGACCATCACCGCCGCTCGGGTTCGGCAATTATTGTATTTTCCGGCAATGGAAGAAAAATTACCTTTACTGATTAGCCTGCTTTCGCGCACCGAAGATGGCCGTTGTATGGTATTTGTGAACACCAAAGTCTGGGTTGAGCGCGTAGCGCGTGCCTTGGAAAAAGCCCATTATCGGGTTGGTGTGTTGTCGGGTGATGTGCCGCAAAAGCGCCGACAATCCTTGCTGGCTAAATTCCAGCGTGGCGAATTAGAAATTTTAGTAGCCACCGATGTGGCCGCGCGCGGCTTGCATATTGACGGCGTTAGCCACGTGTATAATTTCGACTTGCCATTTGATGCGCCTGATTACGTGCACCGTATTGGCCGTACTGCGCGCTTAGGCGCCGAAGGCGATGCCATTAGTTTTGCTTGCGAGCTGTATGCGCAAGGCTTGCCAGAGATTGAAGCCTTTATCGAACAAAAAATCCCCACTGCGCCGGTGACCTCTGAATTATTAGAAGCCATACCGCGGCAGCCTCGAGCCAAGCTTGAGGGCGCCGAAAGCATTGCCGATATTTATGCCGAAGTGAAAGCCCTGCAGCCTGCAAATAAGCGCGGCTCATCAAGCGGCTCTGGCTCAAAATCGGGTTCTAGTTCAAACAAACCGCGCCCACCGCGCAGCGACAAACCTGCCTACAGCAAGCCTCACGCTGAGCAGCCAAAGCTAGCTGCATCCGTTGATGTTGCCAATGCTGAACCATCCACTCGCAAACCACGCCGTCCGCGTCGTAAGCCGGTGGATTGGACCCAGCAGAGCCCAGCGTCAGTGACTGTGGCCAATACCAGCAATCCGAAGTCATCTGCTATCAAGCGTTTGGGCTCGCAAATTAAATCGTGGTTTAGCTCCTCGAAGTCCTAATAGTGACGGTAAACTAGGTGTAATTTCTAGGAAAGACACGATGACTCTTTTACGATTTGATGGTGTCAGTAAAAAATACCCAAGCGGCCATCTTGCGCTGGATGAACTCAGCTTTTCGGTGCAAGCCGGAGAAATGCTGTTTATCACCGGCCATTCTGGCGCCGGCAAAAGTACCTTGCTGAAATTGGCGCATCTTTCCGAGCGGCCAAGCAAAGGCGCAGTTTGGTTTAACGAAAAAAATCTCAACAAAGTGCGAGGCAGCCAGGTTGCCCTGCACCGCCGCAGCTTGGGTGTTGTGCATCAGGATCATTGCTTGTTATTGGATAAAAGTGTCTTTGATAACGTGGCGCTGCCCTTGCTGATTGCCGGCATTGAGCCGAAGCAAATTAAGCAGCGTGTGCAAGAAGCGCTTGAGCGTCTTGGCTTGTTAGATCGGGCACAAACAAAATCCACCGATTTATCAACTGGCGAACAACAACGCGTCGGTATTGCACGCGCCATTGCCACTCAGCCCACGGTGTTGCTGGCCGATGAGCCCACCGGCAATCTTGATCCAAGCTTGGCCGCCGACATCATGCAGATGTTGGTGAGTTTAACCGAGCAAGGCACCGCAATCATTATTGCTAGCCATGATTTATCTTTAGTAAAGCGCATGAAAAAACGGGTATTGGTCATTGATCAAGGCCGATTGATGGACGATATTTCGCCTGAGGAGCTGGCCGATGAATAAGCCTTCGCAGTACTCGGCATTTTCTGCTTGGCGAAGCCAGCATGCGTCGGCATTTGCTAGCAGTTTTTTGCGTTTGCTAAAACGCCCGTTTTCGAGCGCCTTATCGCTCAGTGTAATGGCCATCGCCTTATCTTTGCCATTGGCTTTGGGTTGGTCTTTATTGCAAATGCAGCAGTTATCGGCGAGCGTACAAAGTTCGCGTGCCATCAATGTATTTTTCAAGCCTGAAATCAGTTTTGAGCAAGCCAAACGCATTGCGGCAACATTTGAAAGCAATGCTTCGGTGGCAAGTGTGCAACTTAAATCGCCGGAACAAGGCTTGAAAGATTTTCAGCAAAGCAGTGAGCTTGCTAAAGTAGTTAGCTTGCTTGGTAAAAATCCACTGCCAGTGGTAATGATCATTGAACCTAAGGGCGATGAAAGCAGCCTGCTCACGCAACTTAAAGCCTTGCCTGAAGCCGAACATATTCAATATGACGCGCTTTGGCAGCAGCGTTTAAACGCATGGTTGGCATTTGGCCAACGTTTGTTGATGGCGCTTGCGGCCATCTTTGCCTTAGGCGCGTTGTTAGCCGTGGCCAATAATATTCGTTTGGATATTGCCACGCGCGAACAGGAAATTGCGGTGTTGCAGCAACTCGGCGCAACCGATGGTTATATTCGCCGGCCATTTTTGTATATTGGCGCCTTGCTTGGCTTGCTTTCTGGGTTGCTCGCGTTGCTACTATTGCTACTGGCTTGGCGCTATATTCAGCCAAGTATTAGCGCGTTGATTAGCAGCTATGGCAGTGCGTTCACCTTTACACATGCGCCGCTTTGGCTTATTCCTGCGGTGCTGGCCAGTGCCATTGTATTGGGCATTATGGGCGCATGGTTGGCAGCTGGGCATCATTTGCGGGTCACTCGGCCGGTTGATCTATGAGCGCATTAGCCTTTCTGCCCTTGGATTTACAACACCCACATTTGGTGGTGGTGGATGGCTCCAAACTGGTGCGTAAAGTGCTCACCGGCATGATGTCTAAAACACTGCCGAATGCCGTGGTGACGGTTTGCGAAAATGGCGAGCAAGCCAAAAAGATTTTGCTTGAACAACCGGTGCATTTGCTGGTTACCGCTCTGGTTTTGTCGGATATGGATGGCACCGATTTGGCTGCGTTTGCACGCGAACAAAGCACGCAATCGTATTTCCCGATTATTGTGGTTTCAGGCGAAGTGCAAGAACGCCTTGAGCGACGCAGCTTAAGCCAGCACGTTACTGATTATTTCGATAAAACCTGGGGCATGGAAGCTTTGGCTTCTTTCATCAAGGGCTATATTGCGCCGGAACAAGAAATTGGTGGCAATGTCTTGTATATCGAAGACAGCCGCGTGGTGGCAGCCGCAACGTTGCGGATGATGAAAAAGCACAGCCTTGAAGTTCAGCATGTAGTGAGCGTTGAAGATGCGTTATTACTGATTGAACAAATGCTTGAAGACCAATTGCCATTGCCCGATATTGTGCTGAGCGATGTGTATTTGAAGGGCCATTTAACCGGCATGGATTTGCTTAAACTGTTACGACAAGACATGGACATCAGCAAAAAACAATTGCCGGTGGTGGTGATGACTGGCGATTCCGATCCACGCAATCAGCGCCAGTTACTAGAGTTGGGCGCTAATGATTTAGTGCAAAAGCCCATTGAAGAGCGCCTGTTGATTACCAAACTCATGTTTCAGTTACGCATGGGGCAAAGAAGCCGTCGCCCCTTAGAATGAGCGAGAGCGGTCGTTTGAATGCATCGTGGCAACGCCGTTTGGGTGCTTATCTGGCTTCTGAGCCAATGCAAAGCTTGGCGCACTACTTGCGCGATGAAAGCGCCCGCGGAAAAATTATTTACCCGCCTAATCATCAACTGTTTGCTGCGTTTAATGCCACCGAGTTTGAATCGGTACGCGTGGTTATTTTGGGTCAAGATCCGTATCATGGCCCTGGCCAAGCGCATGGCTTAAGTTTTTCGGTGCCTGATGGTGTTGCGCCGCCGCCTTCATTAGCGAATATTTTTAAAGAATTCGAACGCGACTCCGGTCTACCAAAACCAGCTTCTGGCAACCTAACGCCATGGGCTAAGCAAGGTGTTTTATTGTTGAATGCCGTACTGAGTGTTGAACATGCTAAGCCCGGCTCGCATCAGCATAAAGGCTGGGAACCGTTCACCGATTTCGTCATTCAAACATTAAATACAGAGCGCGAAAATATCGTGTTTATGCTGTGGGGCGCTTATGCTAAATCGAAAGATAAATTGATTGATAGCAGACGTCATTGCGTCTTGCGTGCGCCGCATCCTTCGCCGCTTTCGGCGTATCGCGGCTTTATCGGTTGCGGGCATTTTTCAACGGCAAATCGCTATCTGCAAGGCCGTGGCATTACCCCCATTGATTGGAATATTCAGTAAATAATCTTTAAAAACAATAATATAAGTATATTTTTCGAATACCTAACGGCAGATAAATGCAACTTTTTTGAGCTGTTAGCACTCTAAGCCCTAGAGTGCTAAACTAACAATTATGAGCGAGAATAAAATGACCACTAAAGCCTTAATTAGCCAAAGCCTGCCGATTCCCAGTGCGCTGGGTTCTTTGGATGCCTATATCTCGGCGGTTAACCGTGTGCCAATACTGACTGCCGAAGAAGAGCAGCAACTAGCGCGTGCGTTTCGTGACGATGAAAATCTTGAGGCCGCCAGATCGTTAGTAATGTCGCATTTGCGTTTCGTGGTGTATGTGGCGCGTGGCTACCAAGGCTATGGCTTGGGCATGGGCGATTTAATTCAAGAAGGCAATATTGGTTTGATGAAAGCGGTGAAGCGCTTCGACCCCGACCAAGGCGTGCGTTTGGTGAGTTTTGCCGTGCATTGGGTTCGCGCTGAAATGCATGAATTCATTTTACGCAATTGGCGCATCGTGAAAGTGGCCACCACCAAAGCGCAACGCAAATTGTTCTTTAATCTGCGTAAATCAAAAAAACGCTTAGGCTGGATGAATGCCGCCGAAGTGCGCACCATTGCAAAAGATTTAAATGTGTCTGAGCGCGAAGTGTTGGAAATGGAATCGCGTTTATCTGGACGTGACATTACTTTTGATGCGCCCGATGATGACGATAACGATCATGCACCACCATCGCCCTCAGCGTATTTAGTGGCAGCCAACGCCGACCCAGCGCTTGCTTACGAACGCGGCAACCATGAACACAACCAAATGGATTTAATGCGTGAAGGGTTGGCCGGTTTGGATAAACGCTCGCGTGAAATTTTGCAGAAGCGTTTCTTGGCTGAAAATAAAGCCACACTGCACGATTTGGCCGAAGAATATGGTGTCTCTGCCGAACGCATTCGCCAGCTTGAAGCCAATGCCTTGAAAAAAATGAAGGCGCTGTTTGTGGCGTAATGACTACCCCGGCGCTACGCGCCACGCCTTCAAACTGAAAGGGAATAACATGTAAGGGCGAATAATTATTCGCCCTTTTTGTTTATGCATTATTCGGGAATTGGGCGAACACAAGGTTCGCCCCTACATGTCGTTAAATCAAACCAAAACGCACCGCTTTTTCCTGCAATTCGGTTAGATTGCGGGCCTGCAATTTCAGCATCAAATTGGCGCGGTGGCCATACACGGTTTTGTCGTTGATGCCCAAATCGGTGGCAATGGCTTTTGGGGCCAACCCGCGCAGCATTAATTTTAAAATATCCAATTCTCGGCTGCTTAATTTTGGCGGTGCGGATTTTTTCATGATCCGTATATCGCTGGATACATAGGTAAAGCCATCAATTACCGAGCGCATTGCAGCCACTAATTCTTTAGCTGCCATGGCTTTGGTTACATACGCGTTAGCGCCCATTGAGGTAGCTTTCGCTACCAAAGCCGGATTATCGTGCATGCTGAGCACCACAATCTTTGGCTTGGCGGAGTAATTTTCCAATTGTTCAATCACGCTAAAGCCGCTGGTGCTGGCTAAGCTCAAATCAGTAATCAGGAAGTCGGGCTGGTGCTGAATCACCAAATCAATGGCTTGCTTCGGGGTTTCGCATTCGGCAACCACCTCAAAATCGGCTTGGTTATCCAGTAAGCGCTTAATACCTTCGCGCACAATGCCATGGTCGTCGAGCAGAAGAATTCGAATCATAGCCCATTATGGCTGAAAAATGCGTCTGTCAACACAAGAAAAATTCTTGCCTACCTTGTACGTATCTTTGTTAGGCTAATACCTGCATCTCTAAGATCTGCTTATGCCATTAGCTCTGCCAAAAATTCAGCTTAGTGTGCCACCCATCGGATTAGCCGCGGGGTTTTTGTTTTGTTTTCTGCTATTAGGATTTTACGGATTCGTCCACTGGAATTTGGCCATTGGTCTGCTATTCAGTATGTATTGGTTTAGGCCGCGCAGTGAGTGGTGGGCATACGCACTGTTAGCTATTGCGGCAAATTTGGCACAAGGTTTTGCTGTGTCCATGCAGACTTCTGGTGATCCTTTAATGCAATTCATGCAACGCTCATGGCTGTTGAACTTCATCAACAACGTTCCGCAGGCGTTTATCGGCATGGTTGGCGTATTAATGCTACAGAAGCATTCAATTAGCCCCGAAAAAGCCAGCAAGCTCGCGCAAATGAGTTATTTACACGTTGTTGCACTGATTACCGCCGCTTTATATACGCTAAAAGATTTGTGGTGTGTGTTCGCTGAAGGCAGCGTTGGCAATGTGCAACACGGCATTATTGTTGATATGCAACAGATTGTGTTGCCGGATGCGCTTCCGGTGCTGGCCAAATTCGCGCTTAGCCATGTGATGGGCGCTTTTCTTGGCATTATGTTGGTGCTGCCTATGGCTATGTGGGTATTTGTGCCGAACCACCATCCAGGCTCAAAACGCATAAGCAATGCAGCACTAATCTATTTATACCTACTCCCAGTATTGCTGTTCTTAGGCAATGCCTCGTTGATTAATCCAAGCAGCAGCTTAGCCGCCATGCTAAAAATATTGCTGTTGGCAGCAGTGGTGGTATTTTCATTTTCGCATGGCTGGCGCGGCGCCGCGGTGTCGGTATTGGTGGTGAGTATATTGATTGGCGTTTATGATCATTTAAATAACAGCAACACCGATATTATTGAACTGCAGTTGTATGTTGCAGTGATGGGCGCCATGGCATTATTGTTTGGCGCTAGTGTGGATGAGCTTAAGAAAAATGAAAGCGCACTCCTAAAGGATAAAATTAAACTGCAAAAAACTCTAGCCGCATTGGCCGATTCCACTCGGCGTAGTATGCAAAGCGAAGAACTGGAGCGCAAGCGATTAGCCCGAGAACTGCATGATGATATGGGCCAGATTCTAACCGCCATGCAAACCCAAATTAGCTTAGGCCAGCAGTACAGCGGAGGCCAAGACCGCCGCGAGAGCACACAGTCACTCGAGAATCTAACCCAGAAAATGACAATGTCTTTGAAGTCTGTGGTGAATGCCTTGAGTCCAGACGAGCTGAATCAGCTGGGATTATATACGGCGTTAACTTTTGGCAGCCCGGCGCAATTATGCGAAATGTCGCATATTCATTATCAGGTTGAGTTGCAAGGCAATAGCTTGTTGCTCGACGAACTTGAGCCGGTGACCAGCTTAGCGGCGTATCGCATTGTGCAGGAATCGGTTAGTAATGCGGTTAAATACGCCAGCTGCGGCTCGGTGTGGGTTCGCTTGCGGGTTGGCTGGCGGCAAGAAAAAATTCATCTGTTCATTAGCATTGTTGACGATGGCATAGGCTTAAAATCGCTAGGCCAGATTAAGTACGGCTTCCACAGCATTCGCGATCGCGCGGTGGCACTCAATGGCGTTTTGCATGTGCATAATCTGCCGGGCGTTCGGGTGCATGTGTTGCTTAGGCAGTAAGCCAGCGATATCCGCTATAATAAGCCCTCTGCGCCCGTAGCTCAGCCGGATAGAGTAGTGGCTTCCGAAGCCTATCTCCAAGATACGTTTAAATAACCTTGGGTATGCATAATTAGTCATAAAATAGCGTAAATATGAATTAACATATTGATTGTATTTACTTAAGCAACATCTAACTATATCTAATGACGTCGTTTTCTCTGTCAAAAACAGCATAACATTTATTTTAATATATTGACAATAATATTGAGTAATGGCTAAATTTCTCAATGCCTACTCAAACAACAAAAAACCCAGTTTCTATTATTGCCGGTCACTTAGGGCCAGCTTATGAGCACCGCATTGCTAATGCGCTCTTACTTCTAATGCCAGATCCTGAGCTTGAGACTGAATTTAGGGTCACAGCCAGAGCTATACTTGAAAATATTAATGAAATTGATAGTCTTGCACGCAATGTTGAATTAGGGAAACTTGATACAAAGGGTTTGTATGAGATTAAACAAACTGCGCTAGCTCAAATGTTATCCACAGTACATGAAACTAAGCTGCTACCTCGCATTTCTGGAACGAGAGCAAGAAAGTATTTTGCCCTTCTAGCCGTTGAGATAGCACTTCGCAACCCTGATCAAATTAACCAAAATTTAATCTTTCACCTTGCTAATGTTGTACGGATAGAATTGGATAAATTGAATGCTGATGATGCAAGTAAATCGGCGATTCCAGATCCTAAGTCCTTACTCGATTTAATAAGCTGGGTGGACAGCCAGCCCCAAAAATCAGAAAGGTTTCCACAATATTTCTGGAATACCTGGAAATTAAAAATCAAACCAGAAGCGTTATCCATCATTTATGAAGTAGTTGAAAATGAATTAGACACTCAAAATCTAGATATTGAAGACCATGGCAGATGTATTGAATTACTGCCAGATCCACAATCTCAAGATACAGTACTTAGGGGAGTCTTTGCTCCTGAGCCACTTACAAAAGCTGATAAGTTGTGTTCGCCTGGAAGTAAGCGTGTCATCTGCGAAGCGCTTTATTCAACATACACAAATCTAAATTCACTAACAAATTCTTCTACAACAGTTCTTTCAGATGAAGAAGTCATAATTGAAACGGATAGGTTAATTGACGATGTATGTTACTACCGTGGCATTGATGAAAAAGAAAGTGAACAGGCGGCTTTATGTCGGCTATTGATTTTGGCATCTGGTACTGCAAAAGCACATATTCCAAACCTAAAGTGGATTGATTTTCATGATATACCGCCCGTTTCCGGAGGTATTAGTTTTGATGGCGAATGGTTATTGAGACGTGAATTGGTGCCGAACAAGATGGAAAGCTACAGCGATGAATTAGTTACTCGAACAGTATGGGTTCCAATCCCTCCTCCGTTAACTAAATTATTGCGTGTGCTTAATCCAGAACCTAAATCGTATGATCCAGTTTTTTACTCATTACGAGGAAAGTTAGCTGCAATCGCTAACATAACGGGCATTAGTGAATCCATGTTAAGGCGTACATTCTTTAGTCGGATGGCTCGTTTGGAACCTTTAGGGATAACAGGCGCTCAATGGGCAAGCGGGGATAGTTTTGGATTGAGTGAGGCACCATTATTTTATGATCGATATCCGGCAGATAGACTTGCAAACTTAATAGAGAGCGTGACTTTTCCTTGGTTTAGTTGTGAGCCAGGCAGATCACGTAAGTTAAGGCCCAAGCATTTTTTAGGGTCACGTGTGAATACTTCGTTTGATGTAGTTAAACAATCACTTTCCAAAAACTATTATGAAATACCTAGAAGCAATACACTCGAATCAATAATTGAACGAATAAATCGCCGAACATGGAATATTGTGCATGGATTATTTTTAACGACTGGACACCGTCCAAACGATAAGATTAAGAAACTGACACTTAGTCAATTTGATTTAATTGACCGAATTGGAATATTGTCTGACAAAGCGGTTAGCCCAGAATGGCAGAATCGTCCAGTTGCTTTGGCAGAGCCAATCTGTACTGAAATCGCGTTACTAGTTGATGAATTACGATTGTTGGTAAAACTTACTAATGATAATGAGTTAAGTAAAATGGCTACATTGGCAATATCCGGAAATGGTCCATTATTTCTGAGTATCTCCAAGGTGGATAATACAGAAGGTTTAAATGAAGAGCAGTTCAGAGCAGTAGAATTCAATAAATCTGAATATTTTGAAGGCCTGGATGATGAATTACTGATTCATCCAAATTATGCTCGGCATGTATTGAACCAATTCCTCATAAATCGTGTCCCAGAAATACTAAGAGTAGGTCAGCTCGGCTGGAATGGTACACGAGAAGGTGCATGGTCGGATATTTCAGCATGGTCAGTTTGCTTGGCTAGCGAAAAGTTACAAAATCCTCTCAATGAGCTTTTGAGTAATGTAGGTTGGAAATCGCTTGGTTGTTATTTAACCAAATCAGTTGTTGATGAGTTGCCATCTGTAAGTAGTTTTCAAACGACTGTGGATTGGATAGAACAAGAAAATGATCATCAAAAAGAATTTAGGTCAAGCATATATAAGCTTCAAAAAAATGAAGCAATAAAACAAAAACAGATAATTAAACAATTTCTACAATCAATCAAACTATTAGTTTCAGAAACATGGCCACAATTAATAGTTGATGACAATAAAAAAATACAAAAGCGTCCTGATACAAATGATGCGACAGACCTGGTTGCAGTGAAAAGTGATGATATTAAGAAAATCGCTTTAGTGATTACCTCTGCAGGCACACAACAAAAAAATTATATGGTGATTAATAATTTTCTATGTGCTATCTTTCGTGATGCTCGTAAGCGTGAGTTAATAGATTGTATTATTCCGCAACGTAGTCACTGGACTTATGGTTTAGAACCAGGAATGTTTACTAAGCAATGCGTTTTAGCATTGCGTGATAGCCGTGACTTAGAAGAATGGCTAGTAAGCTCTAATAATAAGTTATCGCTGGAATCTCGAACAATTCTCGCTTTGCTTCATTATGGTAGTTATACAGATGTAGATGCTTTGCTACAAGTTGTCAGAATAAATACCAAACTATTGCGTACTAGGGCTTATGAAGATTGTGTGTTAGCACAGCCAGTCAACTCACGTCAAACACTCGCCTTCCATGGTTTGGCGGCACTCTTTTTGATGCGCTGGCATCGCGATGCGAAAGAAAAAAATTCAAAAATTGAAGAATTGGAAAAAGAAATATTTGAAGCATTGCCAAATACTTTAAAGCCTAGCTTAGAAAAAAACACATTGAAAAACTTGGTAGCAATGGCAAGAGTTCGAAATTCATTAAAAATGGATGGTATTGCGAGACTTATAGGAACTGGGCGAGTTTCGTTAACAACAGTAGATGCACAAATAATTAGTGCTGCGCACGACAACCATCCTGTAATGCGTTCAGCACTGGATCATATAAATGAATTGGTATCAATTAACCCCATTAAGCAAGGAATATGTGTAGAGAGCAAAATAAATCTAGACGTTAAAATATTGATATCAAAACTATCAGCAGCAATTCAAAAAATTGACAAAGGTGAAATTACTGACTCGAAAGCAAGATTGAATTTGCGCTCAGAACTAAATGACATTCTAAAATTGGCAACTGGTAAATTTACTGCAGCATATTTACTAATTCGCTTTGCATTGGCATTACTAGATGAAGGTGGAAAAAGAAAAAAGCAACTTGAATTAATTACAATTAAAGGATATATCGATGTAATTTCAAGCCCCTTAGTTCGTAATTTACGTAAATTAAAAATGGATGAATCAAGTGAACATTGGCAGCCAATTTTCAACGAAATTGTTGCATCCTCAGTACAGGGCATGAGATTTAGGCGATATGTAGCATTAGAACGATTTTATAAAACATTATCACAACATATAAGCTTGCCCGATGTAGATTTTACAATTTTAACCAGTATAGCGGGCCTCAAAGAAATTAAAGTTGATGCAGGATTGCTAACAATAGCTGAAAGCCTAAAAATCGCAGAGTGTTTGGAGTGTGATATTACGACACTTAACGTACATAAAGCATCCTCCGAAGAAATACATAAAGCAAAAGCACGTGAGTTATATTATTTAACAATAAACTCAACAACATTACGCCCTGGCGAAGCATGGAAAATATCGATTAGCGATGTAAAAATAAATGTTGGCTCATCTAAAATTGTTGTCAGAAAGCATAAAGGTCAACGTTTAAAAACAGCACGTGCACGTCGTCAAATTATTTTAGAAGGGCCTTTAAGTGAAAAAGCCGGCCAGTGTTTAAAGGCGTGGATTCGAGATATTAAAGAAATATCTGGGAGCATGTTTAGTAAATCGCAGCCTCTGTTTGGGAGTCTCGAAGATCCATCTAAAATTATTGAACGTGAAGACATTACAATTCGCATCAACGAATTAATTCGATGGGTAACAAACAACCCTGATGCATATTTATATTGGACACGAAAATCAAATGTCCGTAGCTTGTTTATTAATGCGCAAAAAAGTGAAGATAATAGCCTTTGGGCAATGCGCGATTTTTTAGGTCGAGTTGGGCAAGCGGATATACGAACAACACTTACTTCATATTCACATGATCCCTTGGCAATTTTTGATCGGTGGATGGCTCAAAATATTACTCATATTGATATGAAGCATATCAGTCAAGCCATTAATCGCTCAGCATCACGAATTAATCGTAAACGAAATGGACTGTCTATTAGTGGTAGACGATCAAAAGACGTGCGTAGTCGAATTGCTTCATTTTTGGAAAAAATCCCGTTTGCAAAACCAGGTGAAATACAATTGGCAGCACCGCCAGCCATTATTGTGGGTGCAAATTTTAATCCATCGCAAAATGAACTAGATACAGTATTAAGGCTAATAGCAAGTGGATCAGATCCAGTAGAGATTGCCTTGAAAAGATTTTGGCCTTCTTGTTCTGCTCAAAGGTTAGTTGAAGCAATGGAATCGCTACGAAATGATTATTCAATTGGTTTTCGAGGGTTCAGTTCGGATGCCGAATTAATAATTGACCTTCCTCGTAGGCTTGGTCATATACCTGAGGAAAACTTCTTCCAACTTATCGGGCTACAAAAAAATCACAATTTTATTCACGAAATGGCAATATCATGGCTTAGATATGCGGCTATGAAAGGGTTGCCAGATGGTGTTCCAGGTATAAGTTCGGAATGGAATCGATGGCGCGCAGAAATGGACCCGTCAACTATCAAAGAATGGGATGTCAACAAATACGGAGCAATTGAATGCCGTCTCCCGATTCTGAAAACAGAATCAAAATTAAGCTTATGGCCAATGTTTAGGTGGCAGTTGATAGCTGCATGGCTAGTTGAACAAGTTAAATTAAAGCAAGTTGAATTACCTCCATTATAGCTATCAGCGCCAATCTATTCAAAAATTAAAAATCAGTGACTTAAATTGTTTTACGTTTTGAGCGGATATGTACCAATTTACCG
>JANPOU010000014.1:0-3503 GCA_031428155.1 Arenimonas sp.
CAGCACACCGCTTACCGCTAGGCTAATCATTAGTTCAATTAAGGTAAAACCTACATATTTACGGGTCATCTGCATTCTCCTTGAGTGGTTCAACTAGCTTGTCTTGTTTGGCGAATGAAAGAATTAGGTGAATACCGCTGCCGCTTGTGAGAAAATTCTGAATTAGCTTTGAGAATTTTCCATGGATCAAACGTTTCAGCTTGTCTCGCCTTTTCAGCCCGCCGGCGATCAACCGCAAGCGATAGAAAAACTGATTGCCGGTTTTGAGTCGGGTGTTGCGGCGCAAACGCTGCTGGGCGTTACTGGCTCGGGCAAAACCTTCACTATCGCCAACGTGATTCAAGCCGTGCAAAAGCCAACCTTGGTACTGGCCCCGAATAAAACCTTAGCCGCGCAGTTGTATGGCGAATTCAAAAGCTTCTTTCCGAATAATGCCGTGGAGTATTTCGTGTCGTATTACGACTACTACCAGCCTGAAGCGTATATCCCGGCCTCGGATACCTTCATCGACAAAGACAGCTCAATCAACGAACACATTGAGCAGATGCGTTTGTCGGCAACCAAATCCTTATTAGAACGCCGCGATGCGATTATTGTTGCTTCGGTATCGTCTATTTATGGACTGGGCGACCCAAACGAATATTTCCGCATGGTGTTGCATTTGGTGCGCGGTGATTTAATCGATCAGCGCGAATTAATTAGGCGCTTAACTGAAATGCAATACACCCGCAACGATGTTGAACTTAAGCGCGCCTGTTATCGGGTGCGTGGCGAAGTCATTGACATCCATCCAGCTGAAAGCGATTTTGAAGCGGTGCGCATAGAATTATTCGATGGTGAAATTGAAAATATTGCGCTGTTTGATCCACTCACCGGCGAAATACGCCGCAAACTGCAACGCTTTACGCTGTATCCAAAATCGCATTATGTGGCAACACGGCGCACCATTTTAGATGCGATTGAAACCATTAAAGTGGAATTGAAAGATCGCTTAGAATATTTTTATAAAGAAAATAAATTGGTTGAAGCGCAACGCTTAGCGCAACGTACGCAGTTCGATATTGAAATGATGCTGGAAGTTGGCTACTGCAGCGGCGTGGAAAACTATTCACGGCACTTAACTGGCCATATGCCCGGCGAACCACCGCCGTGTCTATACGATTACTTGCCGCCCGATGCGCTGCTGGTGGTCGATGAATCTCATGTCACTATTCCGCAATTAGGCGCCATGTATAAAGGTGATCGCTCGCGAAAGGAAACCTTGGTCAATTTTGGCTTTCGCTTGCCCTCGGCTATGGATAATAGGCCGCTAAAATTTGATGAGTGGGAGCGCCGCGCACCGCGCTGCGTGTATGTATCGGCAACGCCCGGCACCTATGAGCTTGAACATACCGTGGGGCAGGTGGTGGAGTTGGTGGTTCGACCCACTGGCTTGGTTGATCCGCAAATTGAAATTCGCCCAGTGGCCACCCAAGTGGATGATGTGCTCTCGGAAATCACCGAGCGCGTGAAGCTTGGCGATCGTGTGCTGATTACCACTTTAACCAAACGCATGGCCGAAAACCTCACCGATTACCTGTCGGAGCACGGTGTGAAAGTGCGTTACCTGCATTCGGATGTAGACACCGTTGAGCGCGTGGAAATTATCCGTGATTTACGTTTAGGTGTATTCGATGTGATTGTGGGTATTAACTTATTGCGCGAAGGTTTGGATATGCCGGAAGTATCTTTAGTGGCAATTTTAGATGCCGACAAAGAAGGCTTTCTGCGTTCCTCGCGTTCACTGATTCAAACCATCGGACGAGCAGCACGCAATCTTCGTGGTACCGCCATTTTGTATGCCGATAAAATCACTAACTCGATGCGTATTGCTATTGATGAAACTGACCGCCGGCGCGCCAAGCAAGAAGAATACAACACGCTGCACGGCATTGTGCCGCAATCCATTAAGCGCGAAATTATGGATGTGATGCAAGATGCGCGCCAAGATCTTTCAGTTGAAAAAGCCTTGCAAGCATCAGGTGCGGCCTTGTCAGCATTGTCAGCGGTGCAGTTGGCTAAACGTCTAAATACACTAGAAAGCCAGATGTTTAAGCATGCGCAGAATCTGGAGTTTGAACAAGCCGCGGCCTGCCGTGATGAAATGACGCAACTCAAACAACTGGCGCTTTTGAGTTAGCATTTGCCTGAATGCGCGCCTTTATCGTACAATAGGCTCCCCATTGGGGCGATTAGCTCAGCGGTAGAGCACTTCCTTGACATGGAAGGGGTCACAGGTTCGATCCCTGTATCGCCCACCAAAGACTAAACCACCCATACGGTGGTTTTTTTATGCAAGCTTCAACCGCTGCGCATGCAAATGCTGGAAGGCCGGCAAGCACGCATCGGCAATGTTTTGATGCTCCGCACTCAGTTCTGCAAGTTGCTCTGGCCGAGATTCAAAACCAGTGGATTGCCAAACTGACGCATACCAATGCTTCGCCCAAATGCCATCGCTAGCACGCGAGCCACTTGGCCAGCTCAGCATCGTTTCTTGAAAGGGTATGCCTACGTGTATACAAAGTGTCTGTAAAAATCCGCGTGGATTGGCTAAAAATTCGGCAGAGTCAATCACCAAAGGGATTTTCCCGGTTTCGCGGATTAATTCATCAAAAAGATCGGCTTGTTGCATTAAGCCAATATCTTCAGGCTTAAGTTCAGCGCGAGATTTGATATACGACGCGACCACCGCATTGGGGTGGCGAATTAAAAACACATTGATCAGTGCATAAATCCATTGGTGGTCCATATCGTCGAGCAAATGATGGCTCATGTGTTTTTGGTACCAAAGCGTTTTGTTTTCGGGAATTTCGCCAGTAAGCGATGCCGTAACTTTGCGCCAATCGCATTCGCCATCGGCAATCACTTCCGCAGCGCCGGGGTGATCTAAGCAAGTTTGTTTTAAAAATGCCGCATATAATGGTTCATCAGACACCACGCAATCGCTACGATTTTCAAAGCTGCGCATCATTGCAGTGGAAATGTTGCGCGGCCCGCTCCACATGGCGACGCGCAGGGACGCGCTAGTGTCGCGAGAGGCAGGATGACGTGAGCGACCAAGGCGCAAGCCACTCATGCTAAGCGTTGGCTGCTGGCCACTACCACATCGCGCTGCACAAGCTCTTGGTATAGTTGCTGCAAGCGCCGCACCATGGGGCCGGGTAGGGCGTCGCCAATCACTCGGCCATCAATTTTCCGAACGGGAACCACACCGGCAAACGTGCCCGTACAAAACGCTTCATCAGCGCTATATACCTGCGTTAGGCTGAAGTTTTTTTCAAAGCAAACAATGTCATTTTTGCGGCAGATATCCAAGATATTGACGCGCGTAATACCGCCTAAGCAGTAATCACCGGTGGATGTCCACACTTCGCCTTTGCGCACAATGAAAAAATGCGTGGAATTGCAGGTTGCCACAAAGCCGTGTGGGTCGAGCATTAGGGCTTCATCCGCGCCGGCTTCAA
>JANPOU010000015.1:0-39165 GCA_031428155.1 Arenimonas sp.
TACACAATGCGCATACTCAAATCGACACCGGAGTTTTTGGTATTGCCCGCACCATATTTCGCAACAATCGCCTTCGAGTCCATTTTCGATGCGCCGGGATTCGCTAATTCCGTTATCAGAATATTGCTGAATTCAGGGGAAACATTAATGTCTTGCAAAATCAGGCGCGCAGCCAGGGTATTACCCTTTCTCACCATCGAAGGCACAAAACTATTGGCACGATTGGTAACAAGCCCTTCAGCTATCCCTTGTTCAAATAAGGCCATCGCCTTGCTGTCATCGCCGGTATAAACATAGGACTGCGCTTTCCAGCGCGTGCAGTTTTTATAGGCGGGATCGACTCGCAGGCAGCTATCCTGATCGGCGATGGCCTCGTCAAAAAAGCCGAGGTTCAGCCAGGCGATGCTCCGCCATAAATAGGCGGTGGCATTTTTTGGGTCGGTCTGTATCGCCTTGGCTGACAATTCAAGTGATTTCGCCCAATCCACCGTTTTTTCGTTCTGCTTTGACATTGCCAGTGCGGCCCAGGGCATCGACAGCGAGGGGTCGATTTGCAAGGCGCGCTCGGCAGCCGGTACCACCATGGCGTCGTAATCGCGATCAATAATGCCCCAGCTTTCCACGATGGCGGCGACCGCTGCCAGACCTTCCCAGCCACGTGCAAAGTTCGGGTCCATCTGCACCACTTGTTCAAACAAACGCACGCTTTCTGCCAAATCACTGCGGGCAATGAATAATTCGCGGGCTTTCAGATAAATTTCATACGCCTGCATATTGCTGGTATCAGCTTTAACCTTAACCGCCGTTTGAGCTTTCACAGTATTTAACGAACCACGCAAGGCGGTAACGATGGCATTAGCAATTTCATCTTGAATGGCGAAAATATCAGTCAGTTCGCGGTCGTAGGTTTCCGACCAGATGTGGCGGTCGTTGCTGGCATCAATCAGCTGCGCGGTGATGCGCACTTTGTTGCCGGATTTGCGCACGCTGCCTTCCAGAATATGCGCCACGTTCAATTCTTTGGCGATGGCGGTGCTGGGCATTTTTTTGTCGCGGTAGGCGAACGATGAAGTGCGTGATGCCACGCTCAAATCATCAACGCGCACCAATACATTCAGCAGCTCTTCGGAAATACCATCGGAGAAATACTGATTGTCTTTATCTTCGCTCATGTTCACAAACGGCAACACCGCAATGGAGTTATCACGCGCTTTTTTGACGGCTTCAGTTTTCGCCACCGCTTGCACGGTTTGTGTAGTTTCCACCACAAGTGCCGCTTCACGTTTCGGCGCTAACACGAACCTATCGAAAGCAAAAACAATGAGTGCCAAGGCAAACAACGCAATAATCATGCGCTCCATACGCCTTGCAGTTTGTGGTGCGATGGATTGCTCAGCGCTTACTTCCGCATCGCGTTTCAGGCCATCAGGGGTCAGTTCAAACACCCAAGTGAATATCATGGTTGGAATAAAGCCGATACCCAACAGCATGATGATGGTTTGCAGTATCCATTCCGGCGTATGGAAAATTGGCAGCAAGGTGCCGGCGATTTGGGCCAAGAGCCACGCGCCGACCAAATACAAACCGGCCATGCGGATTACGTTGCGGCGTTTGAGTTCGCTGATGAAGTTCATTGTTTTTTCCCGCCGCAGACTTTGGCGAAATGCGGGTCATGGGTTTTCATTTTTTTCACTACGGCAACAAAGCGTGGATCGCAGCGAATTGGATCCATGGCCGGCAGCATGATTGACCAATCCATAAGTCCCAAATTTCGCTCCATAAAGGCAAGGGCAAGTTCGCGCTCGCCAAGCATTACCAGAATTGGAGCAATGTTATAGTCCTCCAGCGCATTACCGCTCCCTGGATTAAGATTGCTATTGAACGGCAGTGCCGCGTATCGCTTAGCCAGCGCATTTCTATCACCCTTGCCGCTGAGCGCCGAAAGCAATTCCCGGCCTTGTGCGTTAGCGCTTGGGTTGTCGATTGCAGCCAAACTTTCGAACATTTTCTGAGCTTCGGCAAAGTTACCAAGAGTCAACTCGACCATGGCGATTTCTTCCATGCATGGGGCATAACCGGGGGCAAAGGCAAGTGCTTGCAGGCAACGGTTTTTAGCTTCATCGTCGCGGCCAAGTGTTCGCAAGATAAAGGCATGGTTTTGTGCCACCACACGTGAGCGCGGATTCAGTGCTGTGGCTTGTTCAAGTGAAGCAAGACCTTCAGCCAGTTTGCCCGAGATCATCAGTTGTGTTCCACGCCATTGGTGGGCGGTTGCAAACGAAGGACGTAGCGCTATGCTTCGATTAATCAGCGCGTTCGCTGTTTCCCTGCGATTTTCTTTTACGGCATTATTAGCCAATGCGGCATAGGGCTCAGGCAGACTTGGATCCAGAGCTACAGCCATCTCGGCTGCATCACGCCCTCGCGTTAGCGTCTCGAGATAGGGCATGCGATTACTGTAATCACCGATAACTGTATAAGCCAAAGCTTGCCCGGCATAGGCTTGGGCAAAGCTTGGGTCAAGTGCAGTCGCTTGTTCGAACAATTTAATGGAATCCCAAAGTGCCTGCTCTTTTCGCGTATGCCAAAGTGCCATGCCTCGTAAATACAGGTCGTAGGCTTCAAGATTCTTTGTGCCGGATGTCGGCTCACCCGGCTTTGCCAGACCAGCCATTTTCAATTGCAACTGATCACCAATGGCTTTGGCAATTTCGTCCTGGATCGCAAAGATGTCCTTCAAATCACGATCGTACGTTTCTGACCACAAATGAAAGCCATTACTCGCGTCAATCAATTGCGCGGTGATGCGGACCTTGTTGCCCTGTTTGCGAACACTGCCCTCCAACACCATGCGCACACTTAATTCTTTGGCGATTTCTGGAATTTCAAAGTTTTTGCCTTTGAATGAAAACGATGAGGTACGCGCCGCCACTTGTAGTTCCGGCGTGCTAGCCAACACGTTCAATATTTCTTCGCTGATGCCATCGGAAAAATACTCGTTGGCCGGATCACCCGACATATTGGTGAACGGCAATACCGCAATCGAACGCGGATTGATTTTATTTTTTTCGGCATCAATGTTGGCGACTGTTTTCGCGGCCACGGTTTTACTGGTGGTTTCCACCAAAGCCGCTTCGCGTTTTGGTGCCAACACGAATTTATCGAATCCAAAATAAACTACGGCTAAAACTAACAATGCCAAAATCAGCCGATTCATTTTTTGTGCGGTTTGCGGCGCGATGGATTGTTCAGGCGTTACCTCGGCATCACGTTTTAACCCATCGGGTGTTAATTCAAAAATCCAGGCAAAAATCATCGCCGGAATAAAGCCAATCGTCAGCAGGATGACCACACTGCGCGCAATCCATTCGGGGGCACCGAACATCGGGAGCACGGTACCAGCCACTTGGGTAATCAACCACGCACCAACCAAATACAAGCCGGCCATGCGGATGACGTTGCGGCGTTTGAGTTCGCTTAGGAATCCATTCAAATGGAAATCTCCAGCACAGACAATTTTGCTTGGTTTCTGTTCACCCTCAGCCCCCTGATGGTTTGCAAGGCAGGATAGCGCTGGCAATGCCTTATGTTACCGCAGTTTTTTGTATTATTTTCAGGGTTTTGGCAAGAAATATTCTTGCTTTTAGGGCTTGAATGCCAGGTAAAAAAATGAGGTTCCCTGCGTTAGACAGCGGGTCTTTTGAATCCCCACTTACTGCGCTCAAGCACCCATAGCAATGCAGTAAACAGAAGCCAAAACAAGAAATACGGCCAATGCTGGCCTGGGGCGGCAATTGTTGTGGGCTTATTTTGAGGAATTCGATGGCCGAGTAGTTGCATATTGGCCTCGCGCAACGCATGCGCTTTTAGCCCTGCAACCTCTGAGCTTGCACGCACATAGACATGCATGCTTTGTGTACCACTGGTTAATATATGCCAACCCGGCTGCCGTGGCCAAATGGCGGCACAGGTTTTATTCTGGCCTTGAGTTTCTAACAGTAATGGGCTGAGCTGTCCGCTAGGTTCTTGCAGGCTGGCCGTTTCAGATAAGCCACAATAAACACTGCGCTGATTGACCCAAGCATGTGGCTGGCGGCTTGTTATTGCTGACTGCACACGCGCACGTGCCAGCGTTGATGCCGCTTCGCTCCATAATTGGCCATGCCGATCAGTGGCATTGCTGAGTGCCAGCTTGTAACTATCGGTCAGCCACCATAGCGCGATTCGTCCTTGGCCTTGCGCACGCCAAATGGCTAAAGGCTCGGCTTTATCGGTTTGCAACAAAACCATTGCATCACGGCTTTGCACACGCACGGGCCGGCGGCTCAGTTCTGGCAAAAGTTGTTTGCCCTGCGTTTCAGCCAAACGTACGCCTTGTGTGATGACGCTATCTGCTACCGAAAACCCAAGCTGGCGTAATTCGTTAGATGTACTGCCAGATATTGAGCCAGTGATTCTCAACAATACGCCCAAGCCAGCATTTAAGCTTTCTAGCACCGCGTTTTTATTGCTAGCACTCATTGTGCTCCATGCGCGTTCATCAAGTATCAACACATCCACCTCACGCAAACTGGCAGCGCTGATTGCGCTGTTGGCAGTTTGAATCTGCATGCCTGCGCCCAACTCAACACGGCTTTCAAGTGCAATACCGGCATCACTGGCCCAACGCCGCAAATATTTGAGTTCAGGATTTGGCCCGCCAGCTAAAGATAAAATGCGCAGCGGTTTAACGCGCTCAACCAATAATGGCAGCAACAGCGTTTCGCGAACTTTGTTCTGCGCATCCACAATGCGTACGCGATAATTTGCTTGCCCTGTAGCCCGCGCTGTGTCGGATAATTTAAAGCTACCGTGTTTATCGGTCGTTATGCGATCGACAACCCCATTGGCAGGATCAACAAGCTCAACTGTTACCGTCTGCGATGTATTCACTCGACCACTAAGCCACCAACGCATACCCGGTGATATCTGTTCAGACCATGCAAGATCAATAATGCCCTCAGGCAATTTGGTTGGCGAATAGGTAACGGCCAGATTGCGAGCTGCATCTATATCGCGCTGTGGCAAGCCATCTCCAAAGACTTCAACAGTGTCAGCACCTGGATATTTCCGTAAGGCACTGGCTAAATCGGCAACGCGCTCAACACCAGCAAACACCGGCGCTTCCGGCAACGCCAGCGCTCGGCCATTGCTGAGTTTAATGGCAGAGGTTGTAGCGTTTGCGCTGAGAATAAGCAAGCGCTGCGCTGCAATTTGCTGCATGGGAGGAAACAAGCTGACATACAATAGCGCCGCACTGGCGCATTGCAAACCAATCAGTGCGAAGATTCGCCATGCATGAGGTCGCTGCTGTTTTGCCGTTCTAAAAAAATTCCAACTCATACGCGCAGTGCATAGCAACAACGCAAATAGTATTAGCCAAAAACACAGTTGCTGAATACTCATGGCTGTTCATCCTTGCGCAGTGCATCCAAGTACGCTCGCCCGGTTTTGCTCGGAGTTTTTCGCAGCAAAGGTTCGGCGGCCGGTTTTGCTAACAAGGGCCAAAGCTGCGCTTTTAATGCCAAAACACAGCTTGCACATTTCGGCTGGTTTTGAACATCATCCAATGCCGCCAACACGCTGAGTGGGTCGGCTACACGAGCCGGATGGGAATTTAGCCAGGCTTGCATGGCAGCAAAGTCTAGCTTTTGCGTTGTAGCGTTATCCAAAGCCTGCCAAAAATTTAGCAATTGTGCGTCATCATTATTCGATTTGTTTAACCAATCATTTCGTGATTGTAGGCCAGCACGATCGCCGCTCATTCGGCGCGCTTCATCAATCGGCGGCAACTCGCTGCCCACACGCGCCAAGTAAATTCGGCTCGCCTGTTGCACTTGCTTAATAAAGCCGAGCGCACGGTATTCATAGGGCAATGCTTTCTTGGGTAATGCTTGGCGCAGGTACAATTCAGCCTGCCACATTTCATTTAATGCAGCGCGCAGTAAGCTCTTGGTTTTGGTATCAAGCAAGGTGGCCGCTTCGGCAATGTCATGCGTGTGTCCGAATTGTTCAAGCATAAATTGTGTGCTGCTCGCCTCCGATGCACTCACTTTTTTATTTGGTTGTTCGTCTTTATGCTCATCAGCATGGGCTTGCGGATTTTCTTTACTGGCTGGATCGACTTTACCAGACGCGCGGTCGCCCTCGCTTTCTTCACCTAAAAACTGCCCGTATCGCAAACGCAAAATGCGTTGATCGACACCGATGGTGTCGGAGCGCGTTTCAAAAACATCCTTGCTCAATGTCTTTTGTTCAAGCAGTAGTTTTTCGGTATCAATAATCACTTGCCGTTGGCTGCGGAAATACGCCGGTGCCACTTTTTTCAAAAATCCTTCAGCACCACTGACTTGTGTTGTATCTTCTGGTGGACAGCGTAATATAAAACTCGCACTGCGCGTTGTGTGTGCTTGCGGAGTTTGGCGATCATTCACTGAGAACTGCACAATCACATCATCGCCAGCGGCCAAGCCAAGCGCGGCTAAATCTAGGGTATAAGCATAACGCTTGCGCAGCGCACTGCCTTGCCCAGCTAAGGCTATACTGCGTTCCGAAAAATTGATATTTTCGCCCGAGCCTTGTGCCAGCTGAATGCGTAACTGCACATTTCCTAAGCCATAATCATCGTTGGCCTCTATGCTTAGTGGCCAATCGCTTTGGCCAAACTCCATCATGCTCAAACTGCGATTAGGCTGGATAACCCGCAGTTGTGGCGCTTGGTCTTTCATGGCGTCTAAGCGAAAGCGTTTGCCTTGCGCTAAGCGCATGCCATCCACATCAACTCGGTATAACTGCGACTCATTAAAAACACGCGAAGCCTGCCAAACATCGCCAACACGCTGCAGTGGCAATTGGCTACCATCAAAAAATACCATGCTAACGCGCTGTGGTTGCGGCTGAAATTCAAGCCGCCATTGCAAGCGAGAACTTTCCGGGAATTTTGCATTGAGCGAGTTTTCAGTGCGCGTCGCAAGGCCGGTATAGGCTGGCGAAGACACAACAATACTGGCCTTGAGCAACTGAATGGCACTGGCCGATTGTGCATTTTCGCCGCTTGGATTGGCCATATAGCGTTCTGGCTTATTGGCTTGATAAGGCACATACAAAGCTGCTGCAATCATTAGCGCGCCCATGCCACAGGCCGCAAAAATGCGCGCATATGGCCAGGCTTGGCGTAGATCAAACGATTGGATGGCAAGTAGTCTTTGCTCGACTCGCTGGCGTTGTAAGTTTTGCAATGCACCTAATTCTGATGGCTTCACGAATAGTAAATCAGCGCTGTTTTCTAATTCAACTAGGCGTGCATCAAGCTGCCGTGTTAGCCAAACCTGATTGAATTTTTTCAGTGCTATGTAGGCAAACCATGCCAACACGAACAGGCTAATGCTGATAACAATCCATGCTGCTTGCTGCGAAACAAAACGTGCCGACAGAAAATAGATGCCGAACACAATGGGCAAGCCAGTGGCGGCAATAATGAGCAATCCACGAATTTGCGCTTTTCGTTGCCAAGCGGCAATGCGTTGTAAGGCATTCATGGCGACGCCCAACGATTTTTTGCTGTGGCCACAAAGCGTTCGCATAAAAATAGTGCGGCTATCACGAGCGCAAACCAATCGCTGATTGGAGCAGGTAGTTCAGGCCAAGCTGGTAGCGTTTTGATAGGCGTATGCAAGCTCGCCACACTGTGTGTTGGCGCACTCAAAGGACGGCTTAATAAAATCTGCAGACGATCGGAGAAATCCGCTTCCAGCAGAGCAGGCATCGCTTTCGGCGTTAAAGCATGTTGCCACTGCCAAACGCGGCCTTTGCCAAACACAGTGTGTTTTAGCAATAACTCACCTTGCGCAGAGCGCCAAGAATTTTCAATCCACACGTGGCTCGAATCTTTACTGTTTGAAATAATGCTTTCATTCGATACCAGCGCCGAACCGCCCGCGCGGATCCATTGCAACACATTGTCAGGTAACTCGCCATCTACCAGCCAGACCAGCACAGCATCTTGTTTCGGCAATGCGCTTTGGCTTAACGCACTATCCAAAGCAACATGCTGAGCGACTGGAAGCTGGCTTTGCCAAGCCGCATGGCTAGCTCGAAAAAAGCGTAAACTTTGTTTATGCGCTGCATCGTAGCGAAGTGCTAATTTTACTGGTGCCAATTTTTCATTGCTTACTGCACTTGGCATTTTCCCAGGCACTATTCGCCAATCCACAACGCGGCTCAGTTGCACGCGTTCGGCATCCAAACCAGACAGCTGACTTGGCACTAGCACGCTAACACGCGTATTTTTCGGTAACGTTTCATCCAGTTCGCGCAATAAACTACTGATTGGCAGCGCTGTAGTGTTCGGTATTTGATCAAGCTCTGGAAAACCCGGTGCTAACCAATGCCAATGCACATTTTTGCCTTCGGGCAGATCTTTCTCGGTTTGATATTGCGCGCCCGGAACAACTACAATCCAGTGCTCAGCAGCGGGCGATTTTAACCAGACTGGTTGCGCTAAAAATAGCGCAAAGGCAATTAATAGTAAAATACGCAAGGCCAACAATAAACGTTCTTGGAAAAGTAACTTCCGACGTGGTCGCAGGTTCGCGCGCAACCAACGCAGTGCTGCGAAATCGGTAAGTTTTTGTTCAGAGCGCCGGCTTAAATGAATCAGCAATGGCAAAGCAATGGCAGCTATTGCCACTAATGCCGCTGGCCACAGAAGCGACAGGTTCACACGCTCTCCTGAAAGCGCGCTTTGCCTTGAATAAACAAGCGCCGCAGTGGCGCATCCAAAGGCTGATCCAAATAGTATTCAATGTGTTTGATGCCACTAACAGACAAGCGTGCCGCTAATGCACGACGAGCGCTGGCAAACTCAGCCATAAATACCGCACGTGATGGCATGGCATCGGTTAACAATTCGTGGTTGGTTTCAACATCGCGAAAACGATGCCCGCCTTGGAATGGGAAATCACGTTCTTCGGCAGTCAAAATCTGAATATTTAAAACTTCTCGGCGCGCTGACGCTAATCGCTCTGCTAGTGCAATGCTTCCTTCATCAAAATCATCGCTTAGTAGCAACACCAAAGACTGCGCACCGATGCGCTCCCAAATTGGCCGGCATTTTGCTTCTTCAGGCCACGCGCCTTGCGCTTGGACTTTACTAAGTGCAAGCAAACAGGCATCACGATGCCGTGTGCCGCTGCCAGCATTAGTCACCGTTAAGCCAGCATCATTAACGGCAATAACACCGAAACGATCGCCTTGCCGCAAAGCCAATTCAAAGACACAGGCCGCCTGCGCTTTGGCTGCGTGCAATCGGCTCCACTCGGGGCGCTTGGCATCGTATTGTGCCATTGAAGCTGTGGCATCAATCAACAGCCAAACAATCATGGGTGAATCACGCTCTGCTTCGCGCACAAAAAATTTATCCGAGCGTGCATACAACTTCCAATCAATTTGCCGAGGCTCATCGCCGGGCTCGTAAGCGCGATATTGTGCGAACTCCAAACCTGCGCCACGTGAGCGGCTTTGATGCTGTCCAATGCCTTGTGCGCCCGATACACGCTGCGAATACAAACGCAAATCTTTCAGGCGTGCACGCACATCAGCTGGAATAATATCTGCAAAACTCATCGGAATTGCTTAGCTCGGAAATGCAACGGATTTCAGCAAACTTGCCACCACATCATCGGCACTAATTTGCTCGGCTTCTGCCACAAAGGTGAGCAACAAGCGATGCCGCAAAACCGGTGCCGCCAAAGCCTCAATATCTTCTTTGGTTGCCGCAAAGCGCCCATGAATCAACGCGCGCGCTTTCGATGCCAACACCAAAGCTTGGCCAGCACGTGGGCCAGCGCCCCATTTCACCCAGTTTTGGATATCTTTAGAGGCCTGTGCCTGCGGCCGGCTGGCTCGCACTAAACGATTAATCCAATTCAACACGTCGTCGCTCATATGCACTTCACGTACTAATTTTTGCAAAGCACGAATCGATTCGCCATCCATTACACGCGGTACTTCGGCACTGCTTGAGCCGGTGGTTTGCTGCAAAATGGCGCGCTCTTCGGCCTCACTTGGGTAATCAACGCGAATATGCAATAAGAAACGATCAAGCTGCGCTTCGGGCAGAGGATAAGTGCCGGCTTGCTCCAAAGGATTTTGTGTGGCCAACACAAAAAATGGCTCTGGCAAAGTATGCGTTACGCCGGCATAGCTCACGGTATGTTCTTGCATCGCTTCCAGTAAGGCGGCTTGGGTTTTTGGCGGCGTGCGGTTTAATTCATCGGCCAACAACAGATTGGTGAACACTGGGCCTTTCTGAAATTTGAAATGGCGCTTACCCGTACCGTGATCTTCTTCAAGAATTTCTGTACCTAAAATATCGCTGGGCATTAAATCGGGTGTGAACTGAATACGCCGAAAATCTAAATGCAAGGCCTGCCCAAGCGAGCGCACCAATAAAGTTTTGCCCAAGCCCGGCACGCCTTCCAGCAAGCAATGGCCGCCGGATAGTAGGCCAATCAAGAGCTGCTCAACCACCTGCTCTTGGCCAACAATAGCCTTGCCTATGGCACTGCGTAATTGCCCGAGTTGCTCGAGCGTGGCTTGAATTTCTGCTTCGTTGCTATTCATGCGAATTCTGTCCTGACGTATTTGAGTGTATTTGTAGCATTATGAATTAAGTGCATACATCACGATATTCACGGCAAATTTGGTGTTATCTTCAGCCAGCCATTTCTTATTGCGCCAATCGTAATCCCATTCGCAGCCGTAATCTTTATTGCTATACAACACCGCCAAACGACCATTGATTTCGATGCCTTTCAGGTAATCGTGAACAATATCATCGCCCCAGCCATTGAGCTCAAAACCGGTGGTGGGCGGCTCAGTGAATGTAAAAAAGCTGCTGTATAGCGGATGTTTATTGGATAATTTATTCAGTGCTTTGGCGCCAAAAATGGAAGCCATTTGCGCTTCAAACGATTTGGCGAATAAGCCGTCAATGTCATGATTACAATCATCGACAAAAACAAAGCCGCCACTACGTACATAGGCTTCAAAATTTTTCCGTTCTGCAGCATTGAATTCAACCAATTTATGCCCGGCCAAATAGCAAAATGGTGCGGTGCGCATTTTCGGGTCCGACAAGGCAATGATGTGTTCTTTCGGATCAACCCGCAAGCTGGTGTAGTCAATCAATGATGTGATTATGTTCGACGGCATGCGTTGATCCACATCCCAATCACCGGAATCATACATTAGGCGCGTAAACCAGAAGTCGTATTCAGCACTTGCAGATTTTGCAAAGCGTGGCAACGCAGCAAAAGCTGCACTGCCTAATATCAGCCGCAGAAAGTTGGAGCGGTTCATCAGCTCACACCCCTACAAACGCCCACTCCTGCCCTTCGGGCATCCTCTCCCAAAGGGAGAGGAAATATATTCCATTTAGTTGCGATGTAAGCCCCTCTCTTTTTGGGAGAGGGGTTGGGGTGTGGGCGTTTCACTCAGAGCGGTTAGGGTGTGGGCAATTCATCAATCACACAGCATCCGACAACGACGAGAAGGTGAAATCGCGCAAGCGCATCGGCGGAATCATCATCGAGAAATTGCTTTCATCACCAGCAATACGCACAGGTTTACCCAACTCATCAATGTTGTTCAACATGATGACCGGTGATTCATTGAAACGGAAATTCTTGATTGGGTATTTTATTTCACCATTTTCAATATAGAAGGTGCCATCACGGGTTAATCCGGTGAGCAGCACAGTTTGCGGATCAACCATGCGGATATACCACGTGCGAGTAACCAGAATACCTTTTTGCGTGCCTTTCACTAAATCCATGGTCGATTTTGTGCCGCCAGCCATCAAGATATTGCCAGGTGAACCCTTGGCGGTTTTACCTTTTTGCTTAGCCCAATAACGCGAATACTCAAGATACGACACTTTGCCTTTATCAATAATCGACATTTTCTCGCGCGGCAAACCTTCGCCATCCCACGGCATCACCGGTGCATCAGCATGCCACGGATCGGAATGAATACTAACGCGCGAATCAAACACTTGTTCGCCTAAACGATTGCCGCCGCCTTTTTTGGACAGAAAGCTACGACCTTCATCAGATTGGCGTGCATCAAAGCCATTCAACATAAACGAAATTAAGCCTGCCGATGCAGCTGGCTCTAAGATTACCGTGTATTTACCCGGTTCCAAGGCCTTAGCATCCACAGAACCTTTCGCTTTGGAAATAGCGACTTTAATGGCATCGTCAGTATCAAACTGATTGACGTCCTCAACATTGCGCGCCACCCAACCAGAACCACGGCCATCTTCGGTGCGCACGGTGCAGGTGTAATTGACATCGGTGGAGCGCTGGTAACCAAAGTTGCCATTGCTATTCGCAAACGCTTGGAAGCCTTGGCCGTCACTCAAAAATCCGGCTGCAATCAAGTTATCGGCTTTCGATGGATTGATGGAGCGTGCTGCAACTTGTGCGCGGTATTCCGGGCTGATGTCGGCAGTGGATTGCGAAAACGTATTGCTAGCTGTGTACGTTTGCTTGCCAATGGCCGGCATAAATTCATCATTTTCTGGCGCCAAGCGCGCTAGCTCTTCGGCACGACGCACCACATTTTGCAAAGATTCATCATCGAATGCGTTGATGGTGGCAACGCCAACGCGTTTACCAAAAGCGACCTGCACACCCAACTCTGCATCGCTAACAATACCACTGGTGGAAACATTATTTAGGGCGAAACGGATATTGCCATTCACACCTCCACTTAAACTTGCTGTGCATTCATCGGCCTTGCATAACTTCAACACTTTATCGAGAATTGCTTTGGCTTCTTGTTCTGTATACATACTCATGATTTGCTCCTAAAGATTCGTCAATTAGCCCAGTGAACGGGCAGTGCTGATCACATTCATGCCGTCGAAGCGGGCCGTACTTGATCCGTGCGATACCGCTGATGACTGGCTTGGCTGGCCTTTGCCATCGAAGAACGAGCCCCCAAATCGGTAGTCGCGTTCATCGCAGATTGCGCTACAGGCGGCCCAAAACTCTGGCGTACGAATTTGATAAGCCACATCCTCAACCATGCCCTTGATTTTGCCATTTTCAATTTCATAGAACAGCTGGCCACCGAATTGCGCGTTGTAGCGTTGCTGGTCAATCGAGAATGAACCATCGCCGATAATATAAATGCCTTTCTCAACATCTTTAATCATATCAGCTACGCTAAGCGGCGTTTTACCTGGCGCTAGCGATACATTGGCCATACGCTGGAACTGCACGCTCGACCACGAGTCGGCATAGCAGCAGCCGTGTGATTCGGTTTCGCCGATGATATGCGCTTGATCGCGGATAGCCTGATAATTCACTAAGGTGCCATCTTTGACTAAATCCCAACGTTTAGTCTTCACACCTTCGTCGTCATAGGCCACATTACCAAGTGTGGTTGCTTGCACTTTATCGGCAAACAGCGTGACTTTGTCGCTGCCATACACAAATTTATCTTTCAGTTTGTCGAGGGTCGCGAAACTGGTGCCGGCGAAATTGGCTTCATAGCCCAGCACGCGATCAAGTTCAAGTGGATGGCCGACGTTTTCATGAATCGTCAACCAAAGATGCGATGGATCGAGCACTAGATCGTATTTGCCTGGCTTAACCGACGGCGCTTTCAATTTCTGCACTGCTTGCGTGGCCGCCTCTTTAGCATCCTCAAGCATATTGTAGGAATCGTTGTAACCCATCAAGCCATTCGGCAGTTGGATTTTTCGGTTGCCTTCTAAATATTCATAGCCCATACCCATTGGCGAAGATAAACTATCACGGCTACGGAATTTGCCACTGGCTTTATCAATCGCGGTAACGCTAAAGGTTGGCCAGATGCGGTGCACGTCTTGATCAATATACGAACCATCGGTGGATGCGAAATATTTCTGCTCGTTAACTAAAAACAACAAGGAATTCACAAAGCTCGCACCTGCAGCCATTGCCGCGGCATTCACGCTAAGCAATAAATCAGCCTTATCTTTAATTGGCACGGCCATGGCATTTTTCTTGATTGGCGTAGCCCAAGATACTTCACCGGCAGCTTTCACTGGCGCCAATTGAACCGGCTTGGTTTGATTGACGGAGTTCGCTTTGGCAATCGCAACCGCTTGCTGCGCGGCTTTGGCAATACCGGCATTGCTTAAATCGCTGGTGGCAGCAAAACCCCAAGTGCCATTGGCAATAACCCGTACACCAGCACCCACTGATTCGGTGTTGACGACATTTTCAACTTTGTCTTCACGAGTGATGACGAACTGCCGCAAATAACGGCCAATACGCACATCGCAATAGCTGGCACCAGCGGAGGTAGCGGCATTTAGTGCAATATTCGCCATCGCCTTCTTGCTCGCCACATCCATTTTAGTGAGTAACACTTCAGCGGCTACTGCATTGCCGAAACCAGGTATCATCAAGCCGCCCAGACCAATGCCCGATGCGGCTAAGAAATCACGTCTATCCATCACAAACTCCTAAGTGAACGATTAAACGCCACCATTTACCCCCAACTGGGAGTAAACGGCAGCTTTGGAAACCCATCATAACGGAATCCATGCCAGTCTGTGCATAGCCCAAAAGTCATGCTTGCTGATGGATATTTCTGCCAATCAGTTCTAGCCCAAAGAACGTGCTGTGCTAATGATGTTGATGCCGTTAAAACGGGTGGTGCTGGCACCATGCGATACCGCAGAAACTTGTCCGGGCTGACCCTTGCCATCGAAGAACGAGCCACCGTGGCGGAAATCACTCACATCACAAATGGCTGAACACGCGTTCCAAAACTCTGGAGTGCGAATTTGGTACGCCACGTCTTCCACCATACCCTTAATTTTACCGTTCTCAATTTCATAGAACAGCTGGCCGCCGAACTGCGCGTTGTAGCGCTGCTGGTCGATTGAGAATGAACCACGGCCAAGGATGTAGATGCCCTTTTCAACGTCTTTAATCATATTGCTGACCGTAAGTGGAGTTTTGCCGGGCGCCAAGGACACATTGGCCATACGTTGAAACTGCACACTCGACCAAGAATCGGCATAGCAGCAGCCATGCGATTCCGCTTCGCCGATGATGTGGGCTTGATCGCGGATGGCCTGATAATTCACCAAGATGCCGTCTTTAACCAAATCCCAACGCTTGGTCTTCACGCCTTCATCGTCATAGCCCACTGCGCCGAGTGTACCTGGCGTGGTTTTGTCGGCATACAAGGTTACGATATCGCTGCCGTACTTGAACTTATCTTTGAGCTTGTCGAGTGTGGCGAAGCTGGTTCCAGCGTAGTTGGCTTCATAGCCGAGCACGCGATCGAGCTCGAGCGGATGCCCAACGTTTTCGTGGATGGTCAGGAACAGGTTGGAAGGGTCTAGCACCAAATCGTACTTACCGGGCTTCACCGACGGCGCTTTCAATTTCTCAACCGCATGTTTAGCGGCCTGTGCGGCATCTTCAACAATATCGTAACGGTCTTCATACGCCCTAAGACCGTTCGGCAAGGCAATCGCGCTGCCACCATCAAGGAATTCGTAGCCCATGCCCACTGGCGAGGAGAACGCATTGCGGGTTCGGAACTTGCCACTGGCTTTGTCAATAGCAGTAACGGTGAAATTCGGCCAGATGCGATGGATATCTTGGTCGATATATGAGCCATCGCTGGATGCGAAGTATTTTTGCTCATTAACCAAAAACAGTTGCGAATTGACGAAATTGGCACCGGCAGCAATTGCTGCAGCATTGGCACTAAGCAGCAGTTCGGCTTTTTCTTTAATCGGCACGGCCATGCCATTTTTCTGAATTGGCGTAACCCAAGACACCTCTCCAACACCCTTAACAGGCGCCAATCGCACCGGTTCGCTCTGCGCGATTGCATTGGCTTTGGCGATGGCTACCGCCTGCTGTGCGGCCTTTACGATGCCGGCGTTACTCAGGTCGCTGCTGGCCGCAAAGCCCCAGGTGCCGTTAGCAATGACGCGGATGCCAACGCCAGCTGATTCGGAATTGGTGATGCTCTGCACTTTGCTTTCGCGGGTAAGAATGGATTGCCGTAAGTAACGACCGATACGCACATCGCAGTAACTCGCACCGGCGGCGGTAGCGGCGTTAAGAGCTAAATTGGCCATGGCTTTTTTGCTGGCCACATCCATTTTACTCAGCAACACTTCAACAGCAACGGCGTTAGCGAAACCGGGAACAAGCAATCCACCAAAACCAATGCCAGATGCAGCTAAAAAATGTCGCCTGTCCATAAATACTCCTTCGCAAGTCAAGTAGGCAATAGCGTATTGGTTTACGCTTATGTATTGTCATAATCATAGCGCATATTCCGTGAGCACCGAATGCCTCAACTAAGAACTACAGTATTAGCCCATAGGAAATTTTGGCTCGACACTGGACGTAATCACGGCATTGTGGCAACGTACAACTATGCCAAATAGAAGTCTCATCCTAGACGAACCAAGCAGTTTCGAAGATATATTGCTTTGCGCGCCAGATATGCTTACTTTGGCGAGCGCAACTGTGCAGCATTTTGAACAATTAGGTGCAAGCAACGTTAAATTAATATGGCGCATAGCAGAGCAAGATCTTGAAACAACTCAATACACACCCTCATCGGCACTGACTGCAAAGCAAGCACAGTTTTTCGAACATGTGCAGGCGCTTGGGGATTACGCTGAAAAAAAAATTGATGGGCAAATACATGCAGTTACATTACTGACTGCAAAAGATAATTTACACGCCTGGCTATATACCGAACATTCAACAGTAAAATCAGACCCGCGCCAGAAACGCGAATGGCAAGTTGCGCAAAATAAACTCGCACTTCGTTGCCCATCTATTTTGCAAAAAGAACGCTTACGCCTTAATGTTGCCCGCCTAGCAAATGCTGAACGATTACAGCGCGCGCTATTTGCAATTAGCGATTTGTCCTATTCCGACAAAGAAACACAAGATGTTCTGTATGAAATACATCAAATCGTAAGCAGCTTAATGTATGCGAAAAATTTCTTTATAGTGCGTTTTAATAAAAACGTGGAATCCATGCGCTTCATGTATTTTGTCGATAGCAAAGACTTTTCAATTCTCGATGCCAATGAAATTACGCATGCTCATGAGATCCCCAATAGCCTGACTTTAGCCATGATGAGGCTTGGCAAGCCCGTTCATGGTCCTTCGCACGAAATTATTAAGACATTAAATATTATCCGTGACGACTCACTCGGGCCAGACTGCGTAGACTGGCTTGGCGTACCAATGATGAACCATGCTGAAGTTGCGGGCGGCATTGTAGTTCAAAGCTATGATGAAGCCTACAGCTATAGCGATGAAGACCAGGCTATATTGGCCTATGTGGCGCAACATATATTGAGCACATTGCAACGCCGTGATGCACAAGAAAATCTGGAACAACGGGTTAACGAGCGCACCTTAGAGCTACAGCAAGAAATTATGGTGCGCCAGCGCAGCGAACAACTACAGAGAGCCTTATTTAGAATTGCTGAGGTCAGTCAGAACAGTGAATCAATCGACATATTTTATGCTTCAGTGCATGGCATCATCGAAGAATTATTGCATGCGAAAAATTTTTACATCGCCTTCCTTGTTGATGATGATAAGGCCCTTGAATTTCCCTATTATGTTGATGAACGCGACATTTCACATGCCAATCGCGCCGTTGGCCGGGGCTTAACTGAATACGTCATCCGAACTGCACAACCTGCATGCTTCAAGCGCAGCGATATCGACGCTCTCGAGTCACAGAGGGAAATTATAGTTATCGGCGAAAAATCGGTTAGTTGGCTCGGCGTGCCTTTGTTTATTGCCGGTAAAGTTATCGGTGTTATTGCCCTTCAGAGCTATTCAGGCGACTATTTTTATAAAGAAACGGACAAGGAATTAGTCAGCTTTGTGGCTATACATATCGCCAACGCTTTAGAACGGCGCTTAGCAAATGAGAATTTGCGCATAGCGTATATAGAACTTGAGCAACGCGTTGTTGAACGTACACATGAATTGGCACATACCAATATTGAACTGCGAGAACAAATTATTGTGCGGGAGCGCATTGAACACACGCTTAAACATGAAACATTGCATGATGCACTAACTGGGCTTCCGAATCGCACGCAGCTGTTAGAACGTTTGCGACGCGCGCTCAGTCTATTTCATCAGAATCCGCAGAAATTATTTGCGGTATTATTCCTAGATCTTGACCGCTTCAAAATCGTCAACGATTCCGTTGGTCATTTAGTCGGTGATCAATTGCTTATCGAAGTCGCAAAATGTATTGGTAATTGCATCCGCAAACCTGATTTAATAGCCAGGCTAGGCGGCGATGAATTTGCTATTGTGCTAGAGAATATCAAAGACAAAGAGTATGTAACACAGGTTGCAGATCGCATAATCCGTTCATTTAATGCCCCGATGCGAATTGCCGGAAAAGAATTATTCACCTCTGCAAGCATTGGCATTGCCATTGTTGAAGAGCGATATAGCAAACCAGAAGATTTATTACGTGACGCCGATGTCGCGATGTATAGAGCCAAAGCAAGCGGTCGTAATCGCTACGCCATTTTTGATGAAGGCCTTCATGAAAAAGCATTCAAAGCGTTGGAGCTTGAAAATGATTTACGCAGAGCATTGTCTCGCAATGAATTCATTCCGCATTATCAGCCAATAGCGCAGTTAGCTGATGGTAAAATTATTGGCTTTGAAGCCTTGATACGCTGGATGCATCCCGTGCGCGGCTTGTTAATGCCTTCAGAATTTTTGGATGTGGCCGCAGAGACTGGGAATTTGGAGGCCATGGATTGGCAAATTTATGAGCAAGTTTGCCATGACCTACGCATACTTTCTGAACGTGGTTCATACGTCAGCTTGAATGTATCGCCCGTGCATTTGCGTGATAAAACCTTTGCTGAGCGATTCTTAGCCTTGCTAGACCGGCATCAAGTTAAGCCTCAGAATATTCGCTTAGAAATTACAGAAGGCGCATTGCTAGAAGACCCAGAACAAGTGCATGTGTGTTTAACGACGCTGAAGCGCCTAGGGATTCATACCTTGCTCGATGATTTTGGCACAGGCTATTCTTCTTTGTCTTATCTTCACC
Organism: Arenimonas sp.; assembly: GCA_031428155.1. GTDB lineage: Bacteria > Pseudomonadota > Gammaproteobacteria > Xanthomonadales > Xanthomonadaceae > Arenimonas. Next base: position 19,189 of record JANPOU010000015.1, read on the forward strand.
GCTTTCCATTGTCTGGTATAAAAATTGACCGCTCTTTCGTTAGCGCATTGCTACAAGGACAACAAGGAGGCAGCGCCGCAATTATTCGTGCCATTTGTTTAATGGCCGATTCACTCGGCTTGCAAGTAATTGCCGAAGGCGTTGAGACCATTGAACAGCGCGAACAACTCAGCCTGTTAGGCCTAACGCTTGGACAAGGCTATTTATTTGCCGTGCCCACCAACTTGCGTGATGTGTGTGTGCGGCATTAGGACATGGCTACTTGACTTAAATCATTCCGAGTCGTATTTCCCAATTCTATACTACCCAGAGTCAATCTCTGGAGCTGAATATGGACGTCAAGAAACGTGCTGCTTATGCTGTATGTTTTTCAATCATCAGCACATGCGCATTGGCAGTGGAGCCAAGTTCAAGCATAGCTGAAACGGGCAAATTCCTATTCGATGCGCGCTGGCGATTAGAAAATGTTTCTGATGATGCGTTCACCAAAACCGATTTGGCGAATACCATTCGCGCCCGTTTTGCTTATCGCACGGCATCCCATAATGACTGGAGCGCATTAATTGAATTTGAAGCCACGCAGCATTTGTTTGCCGAAGATTTCAACAGCACCGCCAACGGCCATATTGCCTATCCAACCGTGCCCGACCCTGACAACAGCGAACTGAATCAAGCCTATTTGCGCTATGCGCCTTCAGCCAATACCGGCCTTATCTTGGGCCGGCAACGCATTATTTGGGATAACCAGCGCTTGTTCGGCAATGTCGGCTGGCGCCAGAACGAACAAACCTTCGATGCCCTCGATTTCCAGCATGCATTCGCTAGCGGTCTAAAGTTTCGTTACGATTACCTCGACCGCGCGCAACGGATCAGTGGCGCCGATCATCCCAACAAAAACCTAGCGCGCTACCAACTGAACACTCACCTGCTCGGACTCAGCGGCAAGCTAGGCTTCGGAAACCTCAACGGCTATGTTCATTTCATCGAGAACGAAACTCTACCACTAAGTTCTCACCGTAATATCGGCCTGCGCTACACCGCCAAGCAAGACGTTCCCGACGGCATCGGCTGGCTGGCCACGGTGGAGTACGCCAGACAAAACAGCTATGCAGATGGTTCTAGCGCCATAGACGCCGACTACATTCTGCTAGAAGGCGGCGCGGTCTGGAAAGCCAATACCTTTAAGGCTGGCTGGGAGCAGCTCGGCGGAGACGGAACTTACGGATTCGCCACACCGTTCGCTACCCTGCACGCCTTCAACGGCTGGGCCGACAAATTCCTGAGCACTCCGGCTAACGGCCTTAACGACACCTACTTGGGTTGGAATCGAAAATTCGGCAAGCTCAGTGCCGCCGTGATCTGGCATGATTTCAATTCAGATGCCGCCAGCATCCATTACGGCCAGGAATGGGATGCATCGCTCGGCTATGCGTTTAATAAACAGTGGAGCGGCCTACTGAAAATTGCAGACTATCAAGCTAAAGATATTGGATTTGATGCCACAAAAACCTGGCTTAGCATTGAGTACATTTATTGATATGTATGTTGCGTAGGTCTATTTCGAAAGCTCTTGCTTCACTGCTGCGATAAACTCAGGCTCTGGTTGCATGCCCATTTTCTCGGTACGAGCGATGATGCGGCCTTGCGCATCAATTAGAATTATCACGCTGGTGTGATTGAAATCGCCGCCTTCCAATTCGCGGTAGCGAATGTTTAGAAGAGCAGCAATGGAACGCACATCTTTTTCATCGGTACGAGCAAGTATCCACTCATTAGGATTTAGCTTGCGCTTGACCATCAGCGCTTGCAGCACTTTCGGGGTATCTTTCTTTGGGTCGATACTAATCATTATTACGCTCAATTTTTTGCGCTCTTGAGTACTTAATCCATGTTGCACTGCTAATGCAGTATCGATAATTAATGGGCACATATATGGGCAAGAGCTGTAAAACATACTGACTAAACGGGGTTTGCCGGCAAGCTCTTTGAGTGCAAGGGTTTTGCCATTTTGCTCAGCAATATTGGCGTGTAATTGCCAAACTGAATCCGCTGGCAGTGCCGCTTGCAGATTGATGGAGACCAATAGTAATGTGCTGGACAGGAGCAGAGTTATTTTCTTCATATAAACCTCATGGATAATCTTTAGCGCAGCGAAAGCCAAGGTTTGATGTGCTGTTTACTGCTTCAAGTGATGACAACATAGCAACGCGCATCATCACCGCATAGTTTTCACGATCTTCCATTGATAGCGCTCCAGCACCACAAAACTTCGCTTTATCCGGGTCTGATTGGGTGCGGTTATCACCGGAAACCAGCATCGCAGAGTAATCCTCGGTCCATTCCCAAATCAAGCCGTGCATATCCTGCACACCGTACACATTCGCTGGTGATTGAGCCACAGCAGAAAGTGGCGTTGTAGCCGGTTTGGCATACCAACTGAGAATACTTTCACGCCAAAGCGGATCTTTACGGGCATCGCGTCGTGTTGCATCAGCAGAGGCAACAAATTCCCATTCTAGCCAAGTCGGCAAACGCGCCTGTTGGCTTTCACAAAATGCTGAAGCAGCAAACCAACTGACATGCACCACGGGCTGTTTGGGCAGCGCGCTTTTGCCTAGAATTAATGGGCTTTGCCAATGGCTCAAATAGCGTCCTTTTTCAGCAAATACCGGCGCGATGTTTTGACTCAGCCATTGCGGATTATTTTTTACAAAGACTAAAAATTCTTGATTAGTAACGGGTGCTTTCATCATCTCGAAAGACCGAATTTTTTGAAGGCCTTTGCTGTCTTCGTATTTCAAAATAGAACGAAATTCCCCGCCTGGAATACGCACAAACGTACCGCCAGCAGTGCTAGCGGTACTAATGAATAAACCAATAAGGATAAAAGTTAAGCGCATAAGTTGGTGCTTAGTGCGCCGCGCCATCAGTACGCTTGGTATTGGCACGCTGCTGCGTCACATCTTTAGCATGCACTTGACCGCCTTTATTACCCCAACTATTCAACACATACGTCAGAATATTAGCCACTTCGTCGTCATTAAGTTGGCTCATCGGTGGCATCACGGAATTATAGGCATTGCCATTGACGGTGACAGGCCCACTCAAGCCATTTAGAACGGCACCAATGGCACGAACTTTATCGGCGTTGAGGTAATCGGATTTTGCTAACGGTGGAAACACACTGGCAATTCCCTCGCCATTATTTTGATGGCAAACCGAGCAGGTTCCGTTATAAAGTGCACCACCAGCTTTTACCTGTTGCGCCAAGGTGAGTGTGCCTGATGCGGTTGCAGATGCTGCAACAGAAATAGGCGCAGAACTAACTGCTTTGTCGCCTAAGTACACACTGTCCACTTCTTTACCAGAATAAACTGCTTTGTTTTCTGGGCCTTCGGTTTTCACCATACCCAAAGCGCCTTTATTAAAGGCACGGAAGATGGAGTGATCTACGATAACACCGGTGCCAGGTACTTCAGCTTTGTATTCAACAATGGCTGAACCACCGGCTGGCACTAAGGTGGTTTGCACATTTTCTTGATAACGCGTGCCGCCTTCGAAATAAACCTTGTCAAAAATTTCACCAATCACGTGAAAACTAGAAACAAGATTCGGGCCACCGTTACCAACATACAAACGCACGGTATCGCCAACATTCGCTTTCAATGCTTTATCACCAAGTAGAGCGCCTTCCGAACCGTTGAATAATACGTACGTTGGATTTTCATCAATAGCTTTTTGCATGTCAAAAGGCTGCACGCCTTTTTCGCGATATTTGCCAACCGTATAGAAATCGCCTTGCATCACATAATATTCTTTATCGACTTTCGGCATACCTTCTGGTGGCTCAACCAAAATTAAACCATACATGCCATTGGCTACGTGCATACCCACCGGCGCTGTGGCGCAATGGTAAACATATAAACCTGCGTTCAAGGCCTTAAAGGTGAACTGCGAAGCATGTCCGGGCGCAGTAAAGCTTGATGCCGCGCCACCACCAGGGCCGGTGACCGCGTGCAAATCGATGTTATGCGGCATTTTTGAATCAGGGTGATTATTTAAATGGAATTCAACCGTATCGCCTTGGCGCACCCGAATGAAACTGCCGGGAACCGTGCCACCAAATGTCCAAAAAGTATATTTCACGCCCTCGGAAATTTCTTTTTCAACTTCACGCACTTCAAGATTAACGATTACCTTGGCCGGCGCTTTACGGTTTGTTGCTGGTGGCACTAAAGGCGGGCTAGTGAGAATGGCATTGATGGGCGCGCCTTGTGGCGGGCCAAAATCACCAGCGGCGGAACCACCTGAATCATTATTTTTATCGGTGCTGTAGGGCGCTGAATTCTTAAATCCAGCAATACCAAGTAATAAAGTGGCAGCGATAATGACGGTCAGTGGTTTCGTTTTCATCAGGATTTCCCCTTGGTTAAGTTGTTTTCTCAGAGTGCGCTTAAGCAATGTTGCTAGCATTGACTTAAATCAAATACGCTGCATTTATTGAAAATAACTAAACCAACCGATGGGCTGATGGGTGCGAGCCACCGTTAACATGAAGACATACACGATAATAGCGGCAATAAAGCAATTCCGACGGATTTCAGGTGTACGTCCTCGCTTAAGCGCAAAGCTACCAAGTGCCACATACAAAACTAACAGAAGCATTTTTACGCTCAACCATCCATTGGCAAACACACCACTGGGCAGCATGGTAGCGAGCATCAAAGCCGCGGTGAGCAATACAGTATCTATGGTGTAACTTAAATACCTAAACGGCGCAGACATCGCCCATGCACGGCCATTCAGCAACAGCATGCCACGCAGAAAAAACAAACCACCACTGATTAACACAGCAGCGATATGCACGTATTTAATAGGTAAGTAGAATTCAATCACTTTAACCTTCCTGACCATCTGCACGCGGCGTTAAATAGATCCATGCTGACCGCAATACCCATGGCAAAAACGCGCATAGCCATAGAAACGCCGTGATACTTTGCCAAACAAGATACTCCTGGCTCAGTTCTGCGTAAAGACGCAATAATGCAACAACTTGAATGAGGATAAAAGCAAAGCCAGCAAGCTTGCCTAATTCTAAAGGCCGGCCTGAATGGCCTTGGGTAACACGCGTAACCATCGCCACTAACAAACTGCCAAAAAAGCCAATAAATAGCGCATGCGCCGGCGCTCGGCCAAGGATAAAGTGATCAGCAATCAATAAGCACAGGCTTTGTGCGCTATACAACAGCATCGCAATGGGCAGCCAAGCAAAACCAAGCAATAAGACCCGCATCAGCGGTGGCACAGACTCACGCGGCCACCAACGCCAAAGCAAATGAATACTAAGTAATGCCAAGACGCTATCTGACAGCCATAACCAGGCATTCAAATGCGCAATTTCTAAAGCTAAATGTGTAACAGCCATTGCCCAAAATAAAGCCAAGCTCCACATCGGCCGGTAAACAAGGTAATCCTTCAATACACAGCTAGCGAAAAACGGCAGCATACGATGGCAGACCGTGAAATAAATGGGCAGCAGCAAGCCAAAGCTGCCGATTTTAATAGCTGCAATCATGTAATCGCCGGTGCCAGAATAGCTATAGGCTTGGATCAGCAAGAGACCGGCCAAACCAAAGCTGAGCGCGGCTACGCAACTGATTGCATGCCAATTAACCTGTTTGGCTTTAAATACTAATACGATTAAAAAATACAAACCCGCAATCCAGCCAGCAAGTATTTGTAGCAGGCCTAAAAACAGCAGATGAGGATAACCGAATAGGCCTATTAGCGTGAGCAGTTGGCCACCAAATAAACCCAGTCCAATTGGCACATAATGCCATTGACTCAAAGCCGGCAGATTCAGCCAGCGTGGAAATACAGTGAGCAAAAAACCAAAAATAAACGATGGCAACACGCTGTATTGCATAATGATGGCATGCATCCAACCGGCCGGCATGCTGGGCTGTGTTAGGCCAAACAGCTGCCAACGTGCGTCAACTAACCACAAGCACCACCACGCCATAGCTAAAAGCACGTTCGATGCGCCAATAAAAAATAGTAAGCGATGCGGTGCGGCCACTAAACGGCTAATGCCTTGCTGCAGCGCAATCAGGCTTGAACTTTGGTTGTCTGTCGCTTTATTCATGATGCCAGTATTCATCAGAAGCCATTGCGTTGCATTGACTTAAATCATGCGCATAAAAAAGAGGCCGCGAGCGGCCTCAAGTGTGAGACGACTACAGTCAATCGACATCATCAACAGGCTCACGGTCTGCTTCGGACTCCGCGGCAGCTTGCTGTTCCTGCAATACATGCTGGTACACCCCCATGAATTGATGCGCGACGCGTCGAGGCTGCGCCATGGTGTCGGGCGGATAGTCTTGTGGAGTATCTAGTTCCACTCCATATCTATGTTGTAAATTCGCGGCAATGTATTCCGCAGGAATAAGATGGGACACGTTGTTGTAGTGCTCCCTCCGGAAGTCAGCTGGGCGTGGAAGTCCGCTCTCCATTCCCCAGGCTTCTCCTAAGTGGCAAGCTAAAAAAGCGTCTAGTTGCTCAGGATTTGCATCAAAGGCTGTCTCCAGTCTCTGCCGAACATGAGCCACGGACGTTCCGTTGGCCCAGCACCAATATAATGAAGGTGCATATTTCGGATGCACCATGAACAGAGGAGATATGGCATCCTCCACTTCGATTCGTGTGGTCAATATTTCACGCAGTGGCTCTTCCCCTTCATCTGGCAAAACTCTTTTTTCTAGAGGAATACCGTCGTAATTGCGAATCCAGCGGATACACTCCATCGCAAAACTGACTGGCGTTGCAATTTGAATAACTCGCTCGGCTTCTCTTTGGCGGAATTCTCCTGCAGGTACTTGTCGCAAAAGACCTGCAATAAGCATTGCGGCTTTAGCTTGCGTATCAGATAAGACCATCATGCCGCGTTCACGGGGAAGGAGGTCCCCATTGAGTGCGACCGCGGTAATTAGTGCGGAGGCTTGTGCTTGACTTAGAGATTCCTCCCGTTGACGAAGCATTGAAATAACTCGCGGCAGAGCTTTACGCGCGGAAAAGGCTTCAAGCAGAACTCGTTTCTCAGCATCAGAAGCAGCTGAAGCTGCCTCGCAAAACTCTGTCACATGCGCATCTGGCACATCTCCAACCGGTACGCTATAAGTGAAGTAACGTTTGAAATATTGGCTTGAACAGATCTTTTGTTCAGCTCCCCAAATCTCATCCCATTCACCACCATAGCCCATGCTGCCAATGCGCGGAAACAGAGGCTGAAGCAGCCGCGACTTGAGCATTGCACGCTCGTCAGAGGTTAGTTCTGGTGTAGTTTGTTCTATGAGGTTATCGATTCGACTAACGGCATCTTGACGACCATTACGATGACCATCTCGATCTTTATTTAAGAAAAGCGCTGGATTATCTCGAATGCTAATGTAGAGACGTGGATATAAGACTCGAATTCCCTCAATGAGCATTTGATCGACCGGATTGACCTCACCTTTTAGGATGGGGAGAGCGAACAATAATGCATTTGAGAATAACTTTGAGCGCCTTGGCGTTTCCAGTTGAGGTAGAAGTGCGTCATCAAAATGCCTGATAAAAGCGTCTACCTGTGGCTGTGTCAGTTTAATGTCAGATTGAGTCAGCGCATTATCCACACCCTCTAGTGCAAGTTGTCGCAGACTATTCTCGTCTGCTGGCGGTAGATGAAGTGGAACCTGAATAATCTTTTCAAGAAAGGCGCGGCCAGCTGGAACACCTCCTGCTCCATACCGCTCCCCGAGTGCGGCAGAGACGACAGCATCATCAAAGGCTAGCACGTACGAAGTATGTCTGAAACTAGCGGACAGCTTAACCAGTTTGAAAATAGCGTGAGTTTCTTCACGATCTAAACGATCAATATCGTCAATAAGAATGACGAGGCGTTTGTTGGCCTCATCCAACATTCGCTCAATTCGTACTCGAAGCTCGTCTAGGCCAACATTTGACATAGCTTCGCCGGCACTTTTGGCGGTTTCACCTGGCGTCACTTGGACCACGCCTCCAACTGTCAAGGATGCAAGGGAAAGCACGCTTCCGTATTTTTTAAGGAGTTCGCCAGCCTTCTCCTTCATGCTGGGGAGAGACTGCCCCATCGCGTCAGCAAGGGTAGCAAAGAACCCTCGAAGTAGCAGATCCTCGCTTTGAAAATGCCAAGGGTTGAAACGAACGACGATTGCTTTTGGATATGGCTTCAGAGCCTCATGCATCATTTCAAGCACAGAAGTCTTTCCGTCGCCCCATGGCCCAAAGAGACCAAGAACGATGCTTGACGGATCAACTCTGGTGGCGATAGTTTCAGCTATCCGCGTGGCGAAAGGAGCACGATTGAATCGATCTTCAGCGATGCCAGTAATGGGTTGATCAGCAATGTACAAATCAAGAGTTTTGGCCTCGGACTGGGCCGCAGCTGTAGCCTTGTTTTCGTTGCTAGCTTCCAGTGATGTTTTATGCCTTATGGCTTTTTTCTTAAAGAACCCAAACATGTCTAGACCTCTTGCTGAAGGAATAAGGCCGTAAGCCGTATTCAAAAAATATAAAGTGGCGTGGATCCCACGTTGCGGTTTCAAGCACGAAGACCATTATTGCAAACTTAGATGGAATCACCAACCGCGTGCCGTCAGTTGGTAGTGGCATCCTTCATGTCGTGGAGTAATGCCTATAGTTTGAGATGATATTTCGGTAAGCAGAATCCAACCATATTGAGGAATCGTTGCTATAAGACTTGCAAAAAAGAGGCCGCGAGCGGCCTCAAGTGGGGTAACTTTAAACCACAAGACTATTTCGTTTTAGGAGCAACCCATGTGCGAAACACAACCCAGGCCAAGAATAAAGCACCAATCGAGAAGATGGTATCGCCAGGCACGCGCATCCAAACTAATAAATCAATGATCGGTTTGCCCATAAATTCAGCTGAACGCGCATACCAATAGCCATGATTTAACACCGCATTCAACTGCAATAAGCCCAGTGGCAGCAAGGTTAATAAAGCCATCATGCTTAAGCCTATATTCAAGGTCCAGAAGCTATTGCGTAATAATTTATCATTCCATTCCACATCGGGTTTTAAGCCGCGCACACAGAACAGTAACAAACCAATACCCAGCATGCCGTACACGCCAAACAACGCAGTGTGGCCGTGTAGTGCGGTTAAGTTCAAGCCTTGCATGTAATACAATGCCAGTGGTGTGTTAATTAAGAATCCAAACAAGCCAGCACCCACCAAATTCCAAAACGACACCGCAATGAAAAACATCAGTGGCCATTTATAACGCGCCATCCAAGGTGTGGCTTTGCTGTGCGACCACGTATCGTAGGCTTCAATACCAATTAACGCTAACGGCACCACTTCAAGTGCGGAGAATGAAGCGCCCAATGCCACTACTGCAATGGTGGTTCCGGTGAAGTACAAGTGGTGGAAGGTGCCAAGAATACCGCCAGCCATGAAGATGATGGTGGCAAACAGCACATTAACGGTGGCGGATTTACCGCGCACCAAGCCGAGCTTCACGAACAAGAACGACATCACCGCAACAGCGAATACTTCAAAGAAGCCTTCAACCCATAAATGCACAACCCACCAGCGCCAATATTCAACCATGGAAAGATGGGTGTGCTCGCCCCACATTAAACCGGCGGCATAAAACATGCCAATGGCAACTGTTGATAAAAATAACAAACCAACGATTGAAGTCATTTCATCTTTGCGGCGCAGCGCAGGCCACAAGCCACGCCCCATCAACACCAACCAAAGCATTAAGCCAACAAATAAGAACGCCTGCCAGAATCGGCCAATATCAACATATTCCCAGCCTTGATGACCGAACCAGAAATTGTTCGCCAATCCCAATTTTTGCATCACTGCAAACCATTGTCCGGTGAACGCGCCGACCACAATAATCAATAAACAGACGAATAGAAAATTGACACCGAAACGTTGGAATTTGGGTTCATGCCCGGAGATTGCTGGAGCCACATACAAGCCAGTAGCTAGCCAAGCCGTGGCTATCCATAAAACTGCCAGTTGCGTGTGCCAACTACGCGTTAATGAATATGGCAATATTTCGGATAATTTAAAGCCATAAAAATATTGACCTTCCACTTGGAAATGCGCAGTGGTGGCGCCAAGCAGAATTTGTACTAAAAATAAGGCCAGCACTAACCAAAAATATTTTGCGGTGGCTTTCATTGACGGCGTAACCACAAGGCCGCGCAAAGGGTCTGTAGCCGGTGGTGTTAACGGGCCTTCTTTACCGTGGTAGACCGCATAATGCCAGCCCAATAAGCCAATACCGGCAATCATAAATAACACGCTAAATACCGTCCATAAGAAAATACCGGACGTTGCTTCATTGCCAACGATGGGATCATACGGCCAATTATTGGTGTAGCTTGTTGTGCCATTTGGGCGATTGGTAACTGCTGCCCATGAGGTCCAATAAAAAAATGCCGACATTTGACGGCGATGCTCCGCGGTATCGACGGTGTCATCTTTCATGGCATAGGTTTCGCGCAAATCAGCGGTGGCCGGATCATTACTAAATAAACTTTCATAATGCGCCGCCACTTGCGACATAGCTAAAGCGCGCTCATTTGATATTGTCAGCGTTTTAGTCTTTTCATCAAAAGTATTGGCGCGAATATCAGGACGTAACTCGGCACTTAATTTGGCTTGATCGCCAGCGGATAATGTTTCAAATGCTTGCCCAAACTGCTCCTGCGAACGAATGGATAACCAAGCCGTTGATTCACGATGCAACCAATCAGCGCTCCAATCGGGAGCAACCAGAGCGCCATGGCCCCAAATTGAACCGAGCTGCTGCCCGCCGATACTCTGCCAAACAGTGCGGCCTGTTTCAATATCTGCACGCGTGAATATAACTTGGCCACTTTCTGTCTGAATCGATTCTGGAATCGGTGGTTGGTGTCGATAAATCTCGCCACCCATCCAAAGCAAAACAGCAAAGCCAACACACAGCAGTGTGATTAGCCCAATCCAAAGTTTCCGTGTCGTATCCATCGCATTACCCCTAGTGTGATGGGTAATGTTTGCGCGTCACAGCAAGCGATGCATTGACTCAAATCAAGTGAACCTCAAGTGCTTGTTACTCTCTGAGAACGGGCTTAGCCATTTGTTCTAACTGCTGCAATAGTGACAGCTCTATTTCGCGACGTTCAACTTGAATAAGACCTTCCATTTGGAAACGACGCAATACCCGGCTGACCGTTTCTGGGGCCAAGCGAAGATAATTGGCCATATCGGTACGGCTCATGGTCAGGTGAAATCGTTTGGCAGAAAAACCACGCGCTGCAAAGCGCCGTGAAAGCGAAACCAAGAAAGCAGCCATACGTTGATCGGCTGAGTAATCGCCAGCTAGCAATGCCGCTTTACCAATATCTTGCGATAGTAAGCGAAATAGCTGCGTTTGCAATCCTGGCATTTTGCTTGCTAGCAATGCCATTTTCGGGAATGAGAAACGACACAGCATGGTGGTATCTAAGGCCACCGCATTGCAAGGATATTTGGCATGGTGTATAGCATTTAAGCCAATGACTTCACCTGGCAGAAAAAATCCCAAGACCTGCTCATTACCATCGGAATCCACCACATAGGTTTTAACTGTTCCGCCACGCACAGCGGCAATGGCGTTGAACTCATCACCTTCGCGAAAAATATGTTCGCCTTCCCGGAATGGGCCTATATGCTCAACCAAGATATGCAATTCCTGAAGTACCGTTTTGTCATAGCCTTGCGATTGGCAAGCGCTTGAAAATGCACAGGTACTACAAAAATGAATCTCATCGCCGTCGTCTGAGATGGCCGATGTTTTGCGGTATGTGTTGAATGTCATGATGGATCGTACCGCTTAAGCAGCATTAAATGGCTTTCGAGAATTGAGTCACTGAACTGGTAGTTAGATAATGATCGAAGCATGCTGCAATTATACGCAGAAGTAATCTTCCGCGTGATGTAGCTTTCAGGTGGGTTCTGCTTACGGTGACTAAGCCATCGTCTGCAAGACTTTGAAGCTTGGCAAGTGCTTTGGCAAAATAGACTTGGAAACAAATATTGTGGCGTTGTTCAAACTTGCGAATATCAATTTCACCAAGGCACATCCAGCGTTGAATCAAGTCAGCACGAATCACGTCGTCGTCATTGAGGTACATACCTCTCCATGTCGGCAGCTGGCCTGCATCGAGTGCCATTTCCCAGCTGGGCAAATCGCGCGGATTCTGGCTGAAACTTTCGCCGATATGGCTAATAGAACTTACCCCAAAACCGACTAAATCGCTTTCTGCATGCGTGGTGTAGCCCATGAAGTTGCGGTGCAGGTTGCCATGCTGCTGGGCAATGGCCAACTCATCTTCTGGTAATGCAAAGTGATCCATTCCGATATAGCAATAACCCGCTTGCATTAATTTCTCGATGGCTAACTGCAGCAAGCTAAGTTTTACATCGGCTGAAGGCAATTGCGTTTCATCCAGCTGACGCTGCGGTTTGAATAGCTGTGGCATGTGCGCGTAGCTATACACGGCAATACGATCTGGACGCGCAGCAATCACGGTATCTAAGGTTTTTCCGAAGCCAAGCACAGATTGCTTTGGCAATCCATATATCAAATCAACATTCACCGAACGAAAGCCACTGTTGCGACAAGCTTGAATCACGGCTAGCGTCTGTTCAACCGATTGAATTCGATTGACCGCAGCTTGAACGTCCGGATCAAAATCCTGAACACCTAAGCTGGCGCGATTGAAGCCTATTGCAGCAAGTGCTGCAATATCATCAGGATTTACGCAACGCGGATCGATTTCTATGGAAATATCTCGGCCGGAAGACGCACTGAAATGGAAATTCTGCTGTAAGAACTGCACAAAGCCGCCAATTTGCTCTGGGCTAAGGAAATTAGGCGTTCCTCCTCCGAAATGCAGCTGAATCACTTCGCGGTCAGTATCAAATAATGGCGCAAGCATGACAACTTCTTTTTTCAGGTCGGTCAGATATTTTTCGCCGCGTTTTGCATCACGCGTAATAATTCGATTACAACCGCAGTAAAAACATGGGCTCGCGCAAAATGGCACGTGCACATAAAGCGACAAAGCACGAGGGATAGGATCTTCGTTGCTGCACTGAATAACTTCACGCAAATCACTGGCCGTGAATGTATCGGTAAATTGCGGCGCGGTTGGGTACGATGTATACCTTGGCCCCGGACGATCATAGCGTCGCAGCAGTTCGGTATCGATTGGCAAAGCATTATCCATCACGTAATCATAGATGTGGTGAAACGCCGTCATATTGATTTGAGTCAAGCATGGCTGACATGATGAAAAAAAAAGCCACGAATAACGTGGCTTAAAAATACAACCAATAACGCAAATCAGGAGTTATTGCCAGCCTAGGATTATCCGAGCTTGGAGAGAAAAGCACGGAAGTCATTAGGCCATTTAATAGTAAACCTAATAAGTGATTGCCAGTTATTAAAGATTTTTATAATGGCTATGCGTATTTTTAATTTCATATCTCAGCCAAATTCATGGACAGTAGAACAAACCCCAACACCTTTCGGTGTAGCGGCGGTGCATTCTGCCCGTTGCGTAAGGAGGAGTCCGCCAGTGAATTTCGAACACGAGCTCGCATTCAAAGCCCAAGGCCTGCCGCCAGCGCAAGGTCTGTACGACCCTGAGCACGAGAAAGATGCGTGCGGTGTAGGCTTTATCTGTAATTTAAATGGCGAGAAATCACACGCGATTATTTTTGACGCCATTGAAATATTAATTCGGCTAACCCATCGCGGTGCTAGCTCCAGCGACAACCGCACCGGCGATGGTGCCGGTTTGTGCATACAAGTGCCCGATGAGTTCTGCCAAGCGGTGGCAATACAGGCCGACATCAATCTTCCCGCGGCCGGCGACTATGGCACCGGTTTGTTTTTTCTGCCGATTAACCCCGAAGAGCGTGCATGGTGCCAGCAACAGTTGGAGCGTCTTTGTGCAGAACAAGGGCAAGCTTTTTTAGGCTGGCGCGAATTGCCAGTGAATCGTGGCGCTTTGGGCGAAATTGCAGCGCGCAGCGAACCCAGCATCTGGCAGCTATTTATTGCCCGCAACAGCAAAACACTGGCTGGGCGTGATTTTGAACGGGCGTTATTTTTAATTCGGAAACGCTTAGAAAAAGCCATACGCGATTCGGAATTGATTGAAAAAGCCACCTGCTACATTCCATCATTGTCGTCACGCACCATTATTTACAAAGGTCTGCTGCAACCACAAGATTTCACTGCTTACTTTCAAGACTTGCTCGATCCGCGCATGAAAACCTGCTTGGCCTTGGTGCATCAACGCTACAGCACCAACACCTTTCCAGCCTGGAAGCTGGCGCAGCCGTTTCGCATGGTTTGCCACAATGGTGAAATCAATACCTTGCGCGGCAATGTTAATTGGATGAATGCGCGTCAGGCATTATTCAATCATCCCGACCTCAACTCGCATATGCAAGAACTGTTTCCGGTGTGCGTGCCGGGCGGTTCCGACTCAGCGCAATTCGATAATTGCTTGGAGTTGTTGTATCACACCGGCCGTGATTTGCCCCACGCGATGATGATGATGGTGCCAGAAGCTTGGCAGAAACATCAAAGCATGGAAGACGATAAAAAAGCCTTTTATGAATACCACAGTTGCCTGATGGAACCTTGGGATGGCCCAGCCTTATTGCCATTCACCGATGGTACGTTTGTTGGCGCACTACTTGATCGCAACGGTCTGCGGCCTGCGCGATGGATGCTAACTACCGACCAACAAGTGATTTTAGCTTCAGAAACTGGGGTGATGGATATTGCGCCTGAAAAAGTACTTAAAAAAGGCCGCTTACAGCCCGGCAAAATGTTTTTAATCAATATTGAACAAGGCCGCATTGTTGACGACGAAGAAATTAAGCAAGAGATTGTACAGCGCAAGCCTTATCGCGCTTGGCTGAATGAACAATTGGTGGATTTAAGCAAACTGCCTGCCGCCGAGCCCAGCCAAATTCCAGTGATTGACGATGTGCTGACCCAACAACAGCTATTTGGCTACAGCGCAGAAGATTTAAAAATTCTGCTCAAACCCATGGCACTGCATGGCGAAGAAGCACTGGGCTCGATGGGCGTTGATACACCGATTGCGGTGCTATCTGAAAAACCGCAATTGCTTTATAACTACTTCAAGCAGTTGTTCGCACAAGTGACCAATCCGCCGTTAGATGCTATTCGCGAAGCGCTGGTGACTTCCAGCATTACTAACCTTGGCCGACAACGCGATATTTTCAACGAAAGCGCTGACCATTGCCGCTTGTTGAAAATCGAATCGCCGGTGCTAAACAACCAGCAGTTGCAGCAAATTCGCCAAAGCGGCATTGAACAACTACGCACCGAAACTTTGCCGATGTTTTATGCCGTGCAAGATGGCGGCGATGGCTTAGCAACTGCACTGCAAGCTTTGTGCGCGCATGCCGAACAAGCGGTTGATGACGGCGCTAGCTTACTGATTTTATCGGACCGCGGCGCTGATGCCAAAAACACCCCAATACCCGCCATGCTGGCCACCGGCGCGGTGCATCATCATTTAATCCGTTGCGGCAAACGCTCCTTATGTGGGCTGATTGTGGAAACTGCCGAAGCCCGCGAAGTGCATCATTTTGCGTGTTTAATTGGCTATGGCGCTGGCGCCATCAATCCGTATTTGGCGCTAGCAAGTATTGAGCGCATGCTCACCGATGGCAGCTTAACGGATGCCGAAACCTCACAGACCATCAGCACTGATAAAGCGATTTATCATTTCATCAAAGCGGTTGAAAAAGGCGTGGTGAAAGTGATGTCGAAAATCGGCATTGCCACTTTGCAAAGCTATCGTGGTGGGCAAATTTTTGAAGCCATCGGTTTGAATAGTGAAGTTATTGATGCCTATTTTACGGGTACTCGCACGCGCATTGCCGGCGCTAGCTTGCAGGAATTGGCAGACGACATTGCGCACCGTCATCAACAGGCCTATCCGTCACAATTAATTGCGGCGCAAATGGATTTAGAGGTGGGCGGCATGTATCAATGGCGGCGTGGCGGCGAGCAGCATTTGCTGAATCCTGATGTCATCGCCACCTTGCAGCGCTCCACACAAGGCAATAATCGAGAAGCGTTCAGCGAATTCTCGCGCTTAGTTAACCAGCAGAACTTGCGCTTGCATACCTTACGTGGCTTGATGGAATTCAGTGCCAAGCGCGCACCAATCGCACTTGAAGAAGTAGAACCATGGACAGCGATTGTGAAGCGTTTCAAATCCGGTGCAATGAGCTATGGTTCCATCAGTCGCGAAGCGCACGAAACCTTAGCCATCGCCATGAACCGGCTTGGCGCAAAATCCAATAGTGGTGAAGGTGGCGAAGAACAACACCGCTACCAGCTCGATGACAACGGCGATTCACGCTCCAGCGCCATCAAACAAGTGGCCTCAGGCCGCTTTGGTGTGACCAGTCATTACTTAGCGAATGCCAAAGAAATACAAATCAAGATGGCGCAAGGCGCCAAGCCTGGCGAAGGCGGTCAATTACCAGCTGCGAAAGTTTTTCCGGATATTGCTAAAGCGCGCTTTTCTACGCCCTATGTGGGCTTGGTATCGCCACCGCCGCATCACGATATTTATTCAATCGAAGATATGTCGCAATTAATTTTCGACTTAAAAAATGCCAATCCAAACGCGCGCATCAATGTAAAACTGGTATCGGAAGCAGGTGTTGGCACGGTGGCTGCTGGCGTTGCGAAAGGCAAAGCCGATGTGGTGCTGATTAGCGGCTGGGATGGCGGCACCGGCGCAGCACCGGAAACCTCTTTAAAACATGCCGGTATTCCGTGGGAACTTGGTTTGGCGGAAGCACAACAGACCTTGGTGTTAAATAATTTACGTAGCCGAATTGTGGTTGAAGTGGACGGCAAACTCTTAACGGCTCGCGATGTGGCCATTGCAGCATTGCTCGGCGCGGAAGAATTCGGTTTTGCAACCGCGCCATTACTTGCAATGGGCTGCATTATGATGCGTGTTTGCCATCTCAACACCTGCCCAGTGGGCATTGCCACACAAGATCCTAGCTTACGCAAAAAATTCCAAGGCACGCCCGATTCGGTGATTAATTATTTCCATTTAGTGGCCGAAGACTTACGCGAAATTATGGCTAGCCTTGGCTATAAAACCTTGCATGAGATGGTTGGGCAAGTACAAAATCTAAAAGCACGCGACGACATCACGCACGCCAAAGCACGCAAATTGGATTTAACCGCCATTTTAAGCAAGCCAGCCGTGCCAGAAAGTTTCGCGCTACACAATACCGAAGCGCAACAACACTACCTGCAAGATACCTTTGATGAACAATTGATAGCCGATGCTTTTGAGGCATTACAAAATGGCCATCCGGCGCAATTGTGTTATTCAATCAACAACACCCAACGCAGCATTGGCACACGACTAAGCTATGAAATTTCTTCGCGCTACCAACAGCATGGCCTGCCTGATGGCACCATTCGTGTACATTTCACTGGTTCGGCGGGGCAAAGTTTCGCGGCATTCGGTGCGCCAGGTTTAGCATTCAGCGTGGAAGGCGATGCCAACGATTACTTCGGCAAAGGTTTATCCGGTGCGGTATTAAGTGTTTATCCTGATAAGCATGCCAGTTTTATCGCTGAACACAACATCATTCTCGGCAACGTAGCGTTGTATGGCGCCACTTCTGGTGCGGCATATATTCGCGGCATAGCAGGCGAACGTTTTGCAGTGCGTAATTCCGGTGCAACGGCGGTGGTTGAAGGCGTGGGCGATCATGGTTGTGAATACATGACTGGCGGCGTGGTGGTGGTGCTTGGCCAAACTGGCCGAAACTTTGCCGCTGGTATGAGTGGCGGCGTGGCCTATGTGCTGGATGAAACCGGCGACTTCACTGACTTGCGCTGCAATAAAGACATGGTTGAACTGGAAGCGGTTTCCGGCGCCGATGCGCTGCAATTGCGCACCTTGATTGAGCAGCATCTGCACGCCACCAATAGCGCACTAGCAGAAAAAATTCTCAGCCAATGGGATGTGTATCTGCCGCAATTTGTGAAAGTGATGCCCACCGATTACAAACTCGCGCTGCTTCGCTTAGCCAAAGAACAGCAAGCTGCACAAACCAAACAACTCGACAGCGTACTGCAGGATTGATGATGGGCAAAGTGACTGGATTTCTGGAGCTCGAGCGCGAAACCGCCAAGAAAAAATCGGTGGCTGAACGCATACAAAGCTATGCCGAATACGCATTGCCGATGCCGGAAGTGAACGTAAAGCAACAAGCCGCGCGCTGCATGGATTGCGGCGTGCCGTTTTGCCACACTGGCTGCCCGCTTGGCAACAACATTCCCGACTTCAACGACTTGGTGTATCGCGGCCAATGGCAACAAGCCGCGCAACGCCTGCATAGCACCAACAACTTCCCCGAATTCACTGGCCGATTGTGCCCAGCGCCATGCGAAGAAGCTTGTGTGCTTGGCATCAATGCCGACCCTGTAGCGATTGAAGAAATTGAAAAAAATATTGTTGAGCGCGCCTTTGCCGAAGGCTGGATTACACCCATCGCGCCATTACTGCGCACTGGCAAAAAAATCGCGGTGATCGGCTCTGGGCCATCTGGCCTTGCGGCCGCGCAGCAGTTAAACCGCGCTGGGCATTTTGTTACCGTGTTCGAGCGCTCAGATCGTATTGGCGGATTATTGCGCTACGGCATTCCAGATTTCAAAATGGAAAAAACCGTCATCGACCGGCGCGTCAATATCCTTCAGCAAGAAGGCATTGTGTTCAAAACCAAGATCAGCATCGGTGTTGATATTACTCGCGAACAACTGGATGCTGAATTTGATGCGGTGGTATTTTGCGGTGGCTCAACGATTGCCCGCGATTTGCCAGCACCAGGCCGTGACATTTCCGGCGTGGTGCAAGCCATGCATTTTCTGCCGCAGCAAAACCGGCGCGTAGCTGGCGATTTGGATTCGGAAATTGCTGATTCCATTCTTGCGACAAACAAGCACGTTATCGTGATTGGCGGCGGCGATACCGGTTCGGATTGCATCGGCACCTCAGTGCGGCAAGGCGCGCTAAGCGTCAGCAATTTTGAATTGCTGCCCATGCCAACGCTGAAACGCCCGAGCAATCAGCCGTGGCCGTATTGGCCAATGAAACTGCGCACCACCACCTCGCACGAAGAGGCTGGTAACAAACGCGAATTCGCCATTCTTACAAAATCTTTTGAGGCCGAAAATGGCCAGCTGAAAGCCTTGCACACTGTTGAAGTGGAACTAATCCGCGACCCAGTGAACAACACCATGAGCACCAAGGAAATGGCTGGCACTGAAAAAACCTGGCCCTGCGATTTAGCCATTCTGGCACTTGGCTTCACCGGCCCAGAAACCAACGGCATTGTGCAGCAATATGGCTGCGAACTGGATGCACGCGGCAACGTGAAAACCAAAAACTTCATGAGCTCCGCACCCGGCTTTTTCTCCGCCGGCGACGCGCAACGCGGCCAAAGCCTGATTGTCTGGGCCATTTCCGATGGCCGTGAATGCGCCCGTGCCGTGGATACCTGGCTGATGGGTGAAAGCAATCTACCCACCAAAGGCGGCACCGATTTGCCGAGGGTTTAGTCAGCACACTTATCCAACGAGCTTACACACCGCCCCGTTTAATTCTCTTGGATGGGTTTTGTTGTTTGCCAAAATATACCGGCGAATCCATTACACATACGCCTTTTCTGTTTGCAAACTATCGTGTTTAAGCCGTAAACGGTTGCGAACCACTTCCAACAGCATTGGCCGTTTATTTTCTTCAGTCGCATTTGATAGGGGGTCGATTTTGCCGGGATATAACATGGCGGGG
>JANPOU010000016.1:0-28206 GCA_031428155.1 Arenimonas sp.
AAAGTTTTTCCTGGAAATATGATTCCTATGAAGGTCGCACCACGATGCCTTCGGCAGTAGCGAAAACCGTCGGACTGACCACCGAACAAGCCGGGCCGGCAACGATTGCCGAAACTCTTCGCCTGATGGGGCGTGTTGCCATGAACGAAGATCGCCATGCAAAAATCAGCGCGCGTTTTCCGGGATTGGTGCAATCGGTAAGTGTTCAAACCGGCGACACCGTTCGCGCCGGTCAAACACTGGCCGTGGTTGAAAACAGCGACAGCTTGCGTAGCTTTAATGTGACATCGCCGATCAATGGCATCGTGCTGGAACGCTTGACCAATGTCGGCGATGTGGCCGGCAGCGAGCCCTTGTTTGAAATCGCGGATTTGTCGCAAGTGTGGGTGGAACTGCATGCCTTTGGCGAAGATGCTGCGCGATTGCGTTCAGGCCAGACAGTTCACCTAAACAGCACCAACGAAAAAGAACCGATATCGACGACGATTCAACGCGTATTGCCGATGGCGAATGCTGCCAGTCAATCGGTCGTCGTGCGCGCACTATTGCAAAACACTGATGGCCGCTGGCGCCCCGGCATGGCCGTGACTGCCGATGTAACACTGGCAGAACGTTCGGTGCCGTTGGCCGTCAAGGTCGCCGGCCTGCAACGCTTTCGTGATTTCACCGTGGTGTTCGCACAATTCGGTGACACCTATGAAGTGCGCATGCTCGAACTGGGCCAACAAGATGGCGAGTATGTTGAAGTGCTTGGCGGTATTGATCCCGGAACAAGCTATGTGGTCGAACAAAGTTTTCTGATTAAGGCCGACATCGAAAAATCAGGTGCCAGCCATGACCACTGAACCGGTTTCCCTGCTGGAACGTGTTATTCGACTGGCGATCTTGCATCGCTGGCTGGTACTGCTCCTGTCACTCGCCTTGGCAATATTAGGCATCTTGAATTACACACGATTGACGATCGATGCCGTTCCCGATATCACCAATGTACAAGTCCAAATCAATACCGAAGTGTCGGGCTATTCGCCGCTTGAAGCCGAGCAAAGGGTAACGTATCCCATTGAAACCGCGCTCGCCGGATTGGCGCGCCTCGAATACACGCGCTCGATTTCCCGTTACGGTTTGTCGCAAGTTACGGCAGTGTTTGAAGACGGCACCGATGTCTATTTCGCAAGACAACAAGTCACCGAACGTTTGCAACAAGTAAAGAGTCAGTTGCCGCCGGGTACCGAGCCTAGTCTGGGGCCGGTAGCTACCGGACTGGGCGAGATTTTCATGTACACGGTGGATGCCGATCCGGGCTCGAAAAATGCCGATGGCAAGCCGTGGTCGGCGACCGATATGCGAACCATTCAGGACTGGGTGGTTCGTCCGCAATTGCGAAATATCAAAGGCGTCACCGAGGTCAATACGGTTGGTGGTTATGTGCGACAGATTCATGTCACGCCCGATCCAGCACGTTTGGTGGCCTACCAATTGAGTTTTCGCGATGTGATGGAAGCACTGACACGCAGCAACGACAATGCCGGTGCCGGCTATATCGAACGCAATGGCGAACAATATCTGATTCGTATTCCCGGCCAGGTCGCGGCACAAGACGACTTGCGCGATGTGATTGTGGCCAATCGCGATGGCGTTCCTATTCGTTTGCGTGACGTGGCACAAATTGGTGAAGGCAGTGAATTGCGAACCGGTGCCGCGACGGAAAACGGACGCGAAATCGTCTTGGGCACCGTCTTCATGCTGGTCGGCGAAAATAGTCGCGAAGTGGCGCAACGCTCGGCGAAGAAATTGAAAGAGATCAATGCAACGCTTCCCGAAGGTGTCACGGCAACGGCGGTTTACGATCGAACGGCATTAGTGGATCGCGCCATCGCCACGGTGCAAAAGAATTTACTCGAAGGTGCATTGCTGGTCATCGTGGTCTTGTTTCTGTTGCTCGGAAATCTGCGCGCCGCTTTGATTACAGCCGCCGTGATTCCGTTGACGATGCTAATGACGATTACCGGCATGGTGGAAAACAAGGTGTCTGGCAATTTGATGAGTCTGGGCGCACTGGATTTCGGCTTGATTGTCGATGGCGCCGTGATCATTGTCGAAAATTGCCTGCGTCGTTTTGGCGAAAGTCAGCATCAGCTAAATCGCTTGCTGACCCGCGACGAGCGCTTTGAACTGGCCGCCAAGGCGAGTGCCGAAGTGATCAAGCCAAGCCTGTTCGGCCTGTTCATTATCACGGTGGTTTACTTGCCGATCTTTGCATTGAGCGGTGTCGAAGGAAAAATGTTTCACCCGATGGCATTCACGGTAGTCATTGCGTTAACGGCGGCGATGTTGCTATCGCTGACATTCGTTCCGGCAGCGGTGGCTTTGTTTGTTACCGGTAAAGTCGCTGAAAAAGACAATCGTGTAGTGGCGACCGCCAAGCGTTGGTATGCGCCCTTGCTCGAGCAGGCTTTGAAATTACGCGTTGCCGTTGTCGCATTGGCGTCGGTGCTGGTGATTCTGAGTGGTTTGCTTGCAACACGTTTAGGCAGTGAATTTATTCCCAGCCTGGATGAAGGCGATATCGCCCTGCATGCGCTGCGGATTCCGGGCACCGGTCTGCAACAGGCCGTGGCCATGCAAGAAGCTTTGGAAGCGCGTATTAAACAATTCCCCGAAGTCGACAAGGTTGTCGCGAAAATCGGTACCGCCGATGTCGCCACCGATCCGATGCCACCCTCGGTGGCCGACACTTTCATCATGATCAAGGATCGGTCGGAATGGCCTGACCCACGCAAACCGAAAGCACAGTTGATTGCCGAATTGGAAAAAGCGGTGTGGGAAATTCCCGGCAACAATTACGAATTCACCCAGCCCGTGCAAATGCGTATGAACGAATTGATCGCCGGTGTACGTGCCGATGTGGCGGTCAAAGTCTATGGCGATGATCTCGACACCTTGGCCGAAGTCGGCAAAGTCGTGGAGCGTATCGCCAAGCAAGTGCCTGGTGCGGCCGACGTCAAACTCGAACAAATTACCGGCTTGCCGATGTTGTCGATATTGCCTAATCGCGCCGCACTGGCGAGATACGGCTTATCGATTCAAGAAGTGCAAGACTCTGTTTCGATTGCATTGGGTGGCGCACAGGCCGGGCAGTTATTTGAAGGTGATCGTCGCTTTGATATCGTGGTTCGTTTGCCCGAAAAGTTACGCACCGATGTGGAACGATTGAAATCACTTCCAATACCACTGCCGGAATCGGCGCAGTCTTCGTCTGGCAACGCAGCTTCCTTTGTACCACTAGGTGAACTGGCAACATTAGAGATTGCCCCCGGCCCCAATCAGATCAGCCGTGAAAACGGAAAACGTCGCGTGGTGATTACCGCCAATGTACGTGGTCGCGATTTAGGCAGCTTTGTCGAGGAATTACGAGCCAACGTCATCGAGAATGTCAGCATTCCCGAGGGTTACTGGGTGCAGTACGGCGGTACATTCGAACAACTCATTTCGGCGAGTAATCGTTTGAAGATTGTCGTGCCGGTATCCTTAGTGGTGATCTTCGGTTTGCTATTCATGGCCTTTGGTTCGGCACGCGATGCGATCACGGTGTTCAGTGGCGTACCGCTTGCCCTGACCGGAGGCGTATTGGCATTGTGGCTTCGCGATATTCCATTCTCGATATCGGCCGGCGTCGGTTTTATTGCCTTGTCTGGCGTTGCAGTACTCAATGGTGTGGTGATGATTTCGTTCATCCGCAAATTACGTGAGGACGGAGAATGGCTTGACGATGCAATTCGCGATGGTGCGATAACCCGTTTGCGCCCAGTGCTAATGACTGCGTTGGTCGCATCATTGGGATTCGTGCCAATGGCATTTAATGTCGGCGCTGGCTCGGAAGTACAGCGGCCACTCGCTACCGTGGTGATTGGCGGCATTATCTCTTCGACGTTACTAACCTTGATTGTATTGCCAGCACTGTATCGTTTGATGCATCGGGATACACAAGCCACCGGTTAATGGACGTCATTGAGCGCGAAATCCTGGCGGATCCGGGTTATTCGGATCCGTATTTGGAATACGCCCAAAATGCGTTAAACTAGACTCCCGCCAACAGGCGATTTCTCATACCATATGTCAGACGACCCGGACAGTAGTACCCCTAAAAAATCTTGGCTGGATAAAATTAGTCATGCCTTTTCCAACGAACCCGATTCAGTTGACGACCTCAGGCAGCTGTTAATTTCTGCCGCAAAACATAACATCATTGACAACGACACTCTCAAGCGCCTTGAAGGCTCGCTTTCGGTTTCTGAAAAGCAAGTGGCTGATGTGATGATTCCACGCGGCCAGATGGTCTCGCTTTCAATCAACAGCAGCTTTTTGGAATTGATGAAAGAAGTGGTGGAATCTGGGCATTCACGTTTTCCGGTGCACGGCGACGATAAAGATGAAATCGTTGGGATTTTACTTGCTAAAGATTTACTACGCGGCGTTGTGGTTGATAACGGCCCAAGTGATATTCATGGTTTAATTCGCCCTGCGGTGCTTATTCCTGAGTCTAAGCAGCTGAGCGTGCTATTGAAAGAATTTCGTCAATCGCGAAACCACATGGCGATTGTGATTGATGAACATGGCGGAGTTTCAGGCTTGATTACCATTGAAGATGTGCTTGAAGAAATCGTTGGTGAAATTGATGACGAACACGACGAAGCCAGCGAAGAAGTGATGATTGCTGCGCAGGCCGATGGCCAATACATTGTTGATGCGCTAACGCCGATTTCGGATTTCAATGAACAATTTAGCGCGCACTTTCCCGATGACGAATACGATACGATAGCCGGCTACATTGTGGCCGCCATCGGGCATTTGCCAGAACCTGGCGAAGAACTCACCATTGGCCGATTCCACTTCCGTGTTGGGCAAGCCGATTCGCGTCGAATACACCGCTTCATTGTCAATATTCATGGCGAGTAACATCTGTGCCGCGCCTAATGTCGCGCCTACAATCGCACCTAGAAGGCGCTCCTACAGCCAATCGAGATTTATTTCTGTATTGATGCTGTTGTGTCTGGCGTTAATACAGCCGGTTATGGCTTCGAGTATGCGCATCGGTGTGATGACCATGCAACCCGGCGAAATTTTCTGGGAGCGCTTTGGTCATAACTCCATCATCATTGACGATGGCGAACAAGCGATCTCTTACAACTTCGGATTTTTCGATCCGACAGAAGCCGATTTCGCTGCCAATTTTATTAAAGGCCGAATGAATTACATTCTGGCCGCCTTACCTTTAGAACAAGATCTTAGCTACTACCGCCAAACTGGGCGTGGCGTCAGTATTCAATGGTTAAATTTAACCGAGCCACAAAAACAGCGCATCAATACACGCTTGCAGTTTTTAGCGAAGCCCGAAAATGCACGCTATCGTTACGATTATTTCGCTAATAACTGCGCCACACAAGTTCGCGACATACTTGATGGGGCATTATCGGGTGAATTGAAAAATCAACTCACCGCCAGTTCGCTCGGCAATACGTATCGTTCGGAAACAGTGCGGCTTTCTTGGCCCGCGAAATGGATGGCACTGGGTGCCGATATACTGCTCAGCGGTAACGCCGACAAACCCTTAAGCAAATGGCAGGATGCCTTTATTCCTATGCTTTTGCAGCAAAGCCTAGCGCAAGTAATGCTTCGCAATGGCCAGCCATTAGTCACTGAAAATCAGAACATACTAACGCACCGCCTTACTCAACCACCGAGCGAACTGCCGCAGTGGCCATTAATGGCGATGGCGATTGGATTGGCATTGGCTGGCATGTTTGCTTGGGCAAAACGCAAGCCACGCATCTTGCAATTAATGACTTTATGTTTTTGGTTGGTTTCGGGCCTGCTAGGCACAGTGATGTTGCTAGCTTGGATTGCTACCGAGCATGTTTTTACTCATGGCAATGAAAATATTCTTTTGTTTTCACCGCTAGCATGGCTGGCATTCGCCCTGTACTTTGTTAAAGACAAGACAAAAAACTTGGCCAATGCTTACCAATTAACTCTTTTATTGTTGGCTGGCATGGCAGTGTTGGCGGTTTTGCTGAAGCTGCTGTCGTTTAGTGCACAACAAAATATGAATTGGATTTTAATCACTCTACCCTTGCATTGGATGATTATCCGGCATGCGCGTTTGCCGCAAAGCCAGAAATAGCTTGCAGAAATAAGCCTGCTGTTTATGATAGGAGCATGCAACTATCAACTTTATTAGAAAGCCGTAGCGAGCAAGTTCGTTGTATTGCCAGCTATAACACCAGTGGCAAGCGCACCGATTTAAGCCTTGATCGAATCTCCGACGCCTTAGCGGTTAAAGATGGGAGTATTATTTGGGTTGGTTTGTTCGAGCCCGATGAGACCTTGTTGTTCAAAATGCAGATTGAGTTTGACCTGCATCCGCTATCAATTGAAGATGCGCATAAAGCCCAACAGCGCTCCAAAATAGAACGTTTCGGCAACTGCTTATTCATTGTGGTGAATACCGCGCAAATTAGCGATGAACACATTGTATTTGGTGAAACGCATATTTTCATTGGTGTGGATTTCCTGCTAACCGTTCGACATGGCGGATCGCATACCTACGGACCAGCGCGCGAACGCTTCGAACGCAATAAAGAGTACATACAACTCGGCACGGGCATGGCTTTATATACGCTGCTCGATTTAATCGTTGATAACTATTTTCCGATTGTATCGAAGTATGAAAAAATTCTTGATGACCTCGAAGAGTCAATCTTAAACGCTGAATTCCAACGCGAAACCATCATTCGTTTATACAAGTTACGTGGCGACTTAACCAAACTGCGTTTAGCGGTTTCACCGATGCAAGACAATTTGACCACACTGATGAACTATCACAGCGACATCATCAAGGAAGATGTGCGGGTCTATCTTCGCGATGTGCACGATCATGTGATACGCTTGAACGAATCGATCGACACTATGCGCGAAACCATCAGCTCGGCGATGACCACCAATTTATCCTTGGTTACTGTTTCACAAGGCGACACCATGAAACGTTTGGCTGGCTGGGCAGCACTCCTCGCCGCACCAACACTGATCACCAGCTGGTATGGAATGAATTTTGAAGTGATGCCGGAACTGCATTTTAAATACAGTTACGGTATTTTATTTATTGTAGTGGCAACCATCTGCCTCAGTTTATATTGGGCATTAAAACGCGCCAAGTGGTTGTAGCCATTTGACCCAAATCAATAACTACTCGCTGGTATTCAGGCAAGATAGTTGCAGTGAATCTCGGGAGACGGTATGACATCAATTGACAAATCAACCACCTACAACGACAAGGTGGTTAAGCAATTTACGGTGATGACCGTAATTTGGGGCATTGTGGGCATGCTAGTTGGGGTGATTATTGCCTCACAATTGTATTGGCCCTCACTAAATTTTGGTATCGAATGGCTCAGTTTTGGTCGGCTGCGGCCACTGCATACCAATGCAGTGATTTTCGCCTTCGGTGGCTGTGCATTATTTGGAACAAGCCTATTTGTGGTGCAACGCACTTGTCATGTCAGGTTGCTGTCAGACAAACTAGCTTCCTTTGTATTCTGGGGCTATCAGGCTGTGATTGTGCTGGCGGCCATTACTTTGCCGCTGGGTTTAACCCAAGGCAAGGAATATGCCGAACTCATTTGGCCAATTGATATATTACTTGCTGTAGTCTGGGTGTCTTATGCTGTGCTGTTCTTTGGCACAATTATGCAGCGTAAGGTGCCGCATATCTACGTTGCCAACTGGTTCTACGGTGCATTCATCATTACCGTGGCTGTATTGCATATCGTTAATTCTCTGGCTATTCCAACCTCATTAACGCACAGCTACCCGATTTATTCTGGCGCTGTGGATGCCATGGTGCAATGGTGGTATGGCCATAATGCAGTCGGCTTCTTCCTAACTGCCGGCTTTCTGGGCATGATGTACTACTTCGTGCCGCGCCAAGCCGGACGACCAATGTATTCCTACCGCTTGTCAATCGTGCATTTCTGGGCGTTGATCGCTATTTATATGTGGGCCGGCCCGCACCATCTGCATTACACAGCTATCCCCGATTGGGCTCAATCTGTAGGCATGGCATTTTCGATAATACTGCTGGCTCCGAGCTGGGGTGGCATGATTAACGGCATGATGACGCTTTCAGGTGCATGGCATAAGTTGCGCACCGATCCAATCCTGAAGTTCCTGATTGTCTCGCTGTCGTTTTATGGCATGTCAACCTTTGAAGGGCCGATGATGTCAATTAAAACTGTCAACGCGCTTAGCCACTACACCGACTGGACCATTGGCCATGTACATTCCGGTGCTTTAGGCTGGGTTGCGATGATCACCATCGGCTCCTGTTATATGTTGATTCCACGTGTGGTGGGTTTAAAGGAAATGTTTTCAACAAAATTAATTGATACGCATTTCTGGATACACACTATTGGTGTTGTTCTGTATACCGTTTCAATGTGGATTTCCGGTATCGGCCAGGGCCTGATGAGCCGTGCTGCCAACCCCGACGGAACCTTGCAGTATGCCTTCGTCGAAATCGTCAAGTTCACTTACCCTTACTATTTGGTGCGCTTGTTGGGCGGGTTGCTGGTGTTGTTCGGCATGTTGCTGATGCTGTACAACATGATTAAGACATTGCAGCAGGCCAAAGGCGAATTTGCAGCGCCGCTGGTTCCCGTCGCCACTGAAAACGCACACGGCTGAGGCCAATACTATGAGTCATGAAAAAATTGAAACCAATGTCGGATTGATGGCCATTCTAATAGCGGTGGTCATCGCGTTTGGTGGGCTAGCTGAGATTGTGCCTTTAATGTATCAAGCTGAAACCATTAAACCATCGCCGGGCGTGAAACCGTATCCGGCCTTGGAACTCGCTGGCCGTGATATCTATGTGCGTGAAGGCTGCTACAACTGCCATTCACAAATGGTTCGCACACTTCGGTTTGAAACACAGCGTTATGGTGCATTTTCAGTTGCGGGTGAGTCGGTCTATGATCGACCGTTCCAATGGGGCAGTAAACGCACAGGTCCAGATTTAGCACGAATTGGAGGTCGCTATTCAGACGACTGGCACCGTGTCCATCTAATCAATCCACGTGATGTTGTACCTGAGTCGAACATGCCAACCTATGCATTTATGAATGAAAGAACGCTGGATTCGGGCCAAATACAAGCCAATATGCGCGCTCTTAAAACTATCGGAGACCCCTACTCCGATGCGGACATTACCGCAGCGCCGTCAGTCTTGGAAGGCAAGACCGAAATGGACGCGTTAATAGCTTATTTGCAACAGCTCGGCAAAAATCGACCAAAAGGGTAAGCCATGATTTCTGGAATTATTTCGCTCACCCTACTGATTTTATTTATCGTTGGCGCAATTTGGGTGTATAGCCCAAAACGCAAAACCGAATTTGATGAGGCCGCTCGGCTTGCCATAGACGATATTTCGGAGAAATCCCATGAGTAATTTCTGGACCTATTATGTCATTGTTATCGTTGCCATCAATATCGTTGCGACGACTTGGCTGCTATGGGTCACTTCCAAAAAGCGTGGTAACGGCGACAGCCAAAATTCGCTAGAAACCACTGGGCACGTTTGGGACGGCGACCTAACCGAATACAATAAGCCACTGCCGCGTTGGTGGATAATCTTATTCTACTTAACGATTGTGTTTGCGATTGCATATCTTGTTTACTATCCAAGTGCACAAAACATGTCAGGCATTGGTAACTGGAGCTCGAAATCCGAGCATGATTACGACAAGGCCAAAGCTGACCAGAAACTGCAAGCGCTGTATTCACGTTTTGACGGTAAAGGTATCGACCTGATTGCAAAAGATTCTGATGCGTTAACGACTGGCAAGCAAGTGTTTGCTAACAACTGTGCCACCTGTCATGGCTCTGATGCTGGTGGAGCAATAGGCTTCCCAAAACTGTCCGATAACACATGGCAGTGGGGCGGTGAGCCAGAAACCATTCTTGCCTCTATTTTACATGGCCGGCAAGCAGCAATGCCGGCACTGGCTGCGGTGCTTGGTAGCGAACAAGCTGTCACAGAAACAGCGGTGTATGTACAAAGCCTATCGGGTATGCCTGTTGATGATGGCCTTGCACGATCTGGTGAAAAGAAATTCGCGGGTATTTGCGCAGCTTGCCATGGAATTGACGGTAAAGGAAACCCTGTTTTAGGTGCGCCAAATTTAACTGATAATGACTGGGTGTATGGCAAATCATTAGAAGATATTAAATACGCAATCAATAATGGCCGCAACGGACAAATGCCTGCACATCTGCCTTTAATTGGTGAAACTCAGGTTCGATTGGCCGCTGCGTACGTGTATTCACTGTCGAAAGCTAAAAATTAATGAAAGTCAACGCAGAACAGCCTTTCGACCATCCACCGCGGCCACTTGCTCAAAAAGTGGGCGCAATACTTTGGCCCTCGTTTTTCGCTGCCTGCGTGGCAACCATGGTATTCTTCGCGTTCATAGATCCCCTGCAACTGCGCGATATCACCTTCCCTGGCGTCAACATCAGCCGAGAAACTGGCTATAGCATCGCGTTTTTCATGTTCTGGCTGGCTACTGCGAGCGCATGTTTATTCACCTGGATTTTATTGAGGCCATCTAGCCGTTTCAATAAACCGCCCACCGATTAAGGTTGTACCATCATGGGTCAGAAAATTCCAAGCGAAGTCGTCGACGATGGCGCGATGTATGTCTCCGAGCGTAAGGTCTATCCGCGCGAAATTGAGGGAGTGTTCCAGAAATTACGGCATGTTGCTGTCTATCTGTTACTCGGCCTTTACTATGTGATGCCGTGGCTACAAGTTGATGGCCATCAGGCGGTGTTATTCGACCTGCCAGCGCGCAAATTCTACATTCTCTGGTTGGTCTTTTGGCCGCAAGATTTCTTCTTTCTAGCCTTGTTATTAATTATGGCTGCGCTATCGCTGTTCTTCTTCACCGCTGTTGCTGGTCGCCTATGGTGCGGCTATGCCTGCCCGCAAACGGTGTGGACTGAAGTATTTATGTGGATGGAGCGTTGGACCGAAGGTAACCGCTCGCAGCGCATGAAACTCGATGCCGCGCCATGGAGTTTAGAGAAACTGCGCAAAAAAGCGTCGAAGTATTTTCTCTGGGTAACATTCGCATTATGGACCGGACTGACGTTCGTCGGCTTCTTCACTCCGATTCGCGGACTTTGTGTGGACTTACTCGCTGGAACCGCGTCTGGCTGGGCGATTTTCTGGCTATTATTCTACGCCTTGGCAACTTACGGTTTCGCCGGCGTGATGCGCGAGCAGGTCTGCAAATACATGTGCCCATACGCCCGCTTCCAAAGCGCGATGTTCGACAGCAACACCCTGATTATTAGTTACGATGCCAAACGCGGCGAACCGCGCGGTGCACGCAAAAAAGGCAGTGTTAGCAGTGTTCTCGAACGTGCACGGGGCTTGCTTTCTGAGCCGCTGTCAGAGCAGTATGTTATCGCTAATGCCAAAATCAAACACACCGGCGATGCAGCCATTTCAACCGGACTGATTGTTGATCACTCAGATACGGATTTAATTGATACCAAAGTGGCCGACCTTGAGCAATTGGGCGATTGCATCGACTGCACTATCTGCGTACAAGTCTGCCCAACTGGCATCGACATCCGCAATGGCCTGCAATACGAATGTATAGCCTGTGGCGCGTGTATCGACGCCTGCGATGAGGTGATGGATAAACTCAATTATCCGCACGGCCTAATTCGATACACTACACATAATGCATTGATGGGCGATAAAACACGCGTATTGCGGCCTCGCGTCATCATTTATGCAATATTGCTATTGGCATTATTGGTAGGCACGATCGCCGGCATTGCCATGCGCAAACCGCTGTTAGTCGATGTTATGCGCGATAAACAGCTATATCGGATTACTGAAGATGCTGCGATTGAAAACTCGTTCACCTTACGCCTGGTAAACAAAACCAATGAAGCGCAAATATTTAGCGTGACGCTTCAAGAAAGCAAGGACATCACCCTGCTTGAGTCACCCGTGATTATTAGCGCCAAACCAGAGCAAGTATTGACTTTGCCTATTACGTTGCGCGCTCCCAATGGCGCCGTTAAAGGCCGCCGTGATATCCATTTCGTGATTGACTCAACGGGCTCAGAATTGCAAGTTGTTGAAGAGTCGCGTTTCTTCGGACCTATGCAATGAACGAACAACGCAAAGCCTGGCAAGAACCGATGGTGTGGTTGATGGTCGGCATTCCTTTCTTAACGGTAATCGCTGGTTTGTATACCGTATTCTTGGCATTTCAATCCGGCCCATTGGATATGGCGCCGGCAAACGTGCAACGCACCGGGCAAGCACAAGTCTTGGAAAGCACCGAAGACAAGACAGCTGCTGATGGCAATTACCGAGCGTTCCTTATCATTGATCAACAAACCCAGCCTTGGTCAATTAGCGTAAAAACTGTACCGATGAGCCTCACCGAGCAAGATATGCATTTGGTCTTTGTACACCCGAACCGCGCCGAGAGCGATATCGACCTTTTACTGCCAGCCAATGTTGGAGTAGCGGTCATGCTTACGCCCATAAGCTTTAAAGCGCAGCAGATTATACTTAGCGATAGTAAGAAAACCTGGCGTTTAGTCGGCCAATACGACGGTAATTCAACTATTACCTTAACGCCAGCCCAGCCAGTTCAATAAAAAGAAAATGACCGACACTGAGACGCATTGTTTTCATTGCAACGAAGTTCTAGGTAACAAGCCAATACGCATATCCATGAGTGACCAAGATCAGTCTTTTTGCTGTAATGGCTGCGCTAGTGCCGCGCAGTGGATCTTGCAACACGGCTTGGCCGATTACTACACACTGCGCAATCAACACGCCAGCAAAGTGAACGAACATCTAAACGATTACCATTCATGGGATCGGGATGATATACAGCGTGGATTTGTACGCAAAAATGAAGCAGGCTACAGTGCAGTTTTACTAACCGATGATATGCATTGTGCTGCCTGCGCTTGGCTGATTCAAAAAGCCTTGCAGAAAATTCCCGGCGTGCAATCAATCAATGCCAATGCCATCACTGGGCGTGTTGAGCTGCAATGGAATCAAGTACAGACCAAGCTTTCAGCAATATGCCAACAACTAGCCGCATTAGGCTATACGCCTTATCTTTCAATGAATGAAGCGTATGAACAACAAAAGCGTAAAGAGCGCAAGCAGCTACTGCTGAAGCTCGGCTTGGCAGCGTTAGTAACGACGCAAACCATGATGTTTTCTGAAGCCCTATATCTCGACACGCTAAAAGAAATGCCGATAGCAACTCGCGATTTCTTTCGTTGGCTCACGTTTTTATTGTGCTCACCGGTGGTATTTTATTCCGGCAGTGAATTCATAAGCGGCATGTTGCGCGAAATAAAACACCGACAATTAGGCATGGATACCTTAGCGGCCAGCAGTATTTTGTTGGCTTACTTCGCCAGCCTTTACCAAACATTGGTTGGCGGTGAACACATCTGGTTTGATGCTGCTGCGATGTTCGTTTTTTTCCTACTCTCTGCTCGTGTCTTAGAGCGCTTTGCCCGCAACAAAGCCCGTGCACAAGTGGATTTACTAGCCAAAGCGCAGCCGCAATTTGCTTGGCGAATCACTAACGGACAACGCACACAATGCCTAGTCAGTGAACTACTGCTTGGCGACACACTTTTCTTAGTGCCCGGCGAAGCGATTCCCGCCGATGGCTTATTGCTATCCGAAAGCGCCGATGTTGATGAGTCACTGCTAACAGGTGAATCTAAACTACTGCTAAAACACAAAGGCGATATGCTGTTAGCGGGCAGCACACTTGGCCCAAGTACTTGTGAAATACAAGTAACTGAAATTGGCAGCAATACGCAACTCTCGCAGATTTTACGGCTTGTTCAGCAAGCTCAAAATAGTAAGCCGATTGAAAATATGTGGGCTGAGCGCTTGGCTTCGCGCTTTGTAATAAGCATGTTTGCCATTACGCTGCTGGCGTTCGCATTTTGGTGGCAAGTGAATCCGAGCAAAGCCTTTTCAGTCGCGTTGGCGGTTTTGGTAGCAGCCTGCCCTTGTGCGTTATCGCTTGCTGTTCCTGCTGCCGTTTCTTCTGCTTACGATGCCTTGGCGCGTGCTGGCGTGTTGGTATTATCAGCAGATGCATTAACAAATCTCAACAAGATTCAACATGTGGTGTTCGACAAAACCGGTACATTGACTGATGGCCAAGCCAGCATCAATCAAATTGATGTATACGCTGAACTTAATGAGCAACAAGCCATACAATTGGCGTACAGCATGGAGCTTGGCTGCAAACACCCATTGGCCAATGCATTCAAAGCCCAACAACGTGAATCGCTAAACCTTGATCAGATTCAATTCATTCCAGGCCATGGCATTCAGGCTAAATATCTAGGCAATCAATACAAACTTGGCAAAGCAGAATTTGCCGCACCAGAGCAATCCGATAACGGTATTTGGCTGAGTCGAAATGAACAAGTAATCGCTCGCTTCGCTATTGCAGACTCAATTAAAGCCAATGCTTCTATGCTGCTCGCAGATTTGCAGAAACGCGCGTTAACATGCCATATCCTCAGCGGTGACAGCTTTGAGCACGTTCAGAGTGTTGCTAACACGCTGCATATTACGCACGTTCAGGCACGCGCCACACCTGAGCAAAAAATGCAGTATTTAGAAGCCTTACAAAATGATGGCGCTCACGTCCTCATGATTGGCGACGGCATCAACGATGCCCCAGTGTTGGCGAAAGCTGATGTATCGATGGCGATGGGCACCGGCGCTTATATTGCGCAGTCCAACGCCGATATTTTGCTAATGAATTCTAAACTATTGCAAATCAGCCAAGTACTGTCGGTTGCCAAACACATGCGCCACTTGATGCGGCAGAACTTACAATGGGCGATTGCGTATAATGTGATTGCCGTTGGCATCGCGCTATCCGGCCTGATCCATCCAGGCTATGCATCTCTGGGAATGGCTGGATCATCTCTATTGGTCACCCTGAACGCGCTACGAATTTACCGGATTACCTCATGAATGTCTTGCTGTTCCTAATACCGATTTCTATCGTACTGCTACTCATCGGTATAGCGGCTTTTTTTTGGGCGGTGCGCAAGGATCAATTCGAGAATTTGGATGCCGCGGCAATCGATATCCTAGCGGATGATAGCAAGCCTGATGCTGATTTAGACAAACATGCCGATTGATTTCCTTGTCCTGAGCGCTGCATTTTTATCCGGCCTGCTCGGTGGCGCGCATTGCACTGTAATGTGTGGAGGCATTGCAACGTCTTTAAGCATTAAAAATCGGCAGCACCCTTTTGCGCATGCGCTAAGCCTAAATACAGGGCGTATTTTTAGTTACACGCTGGCCGGCTTACTAGCAGGCGTTATCGGCGCGGTGTTCGTTGGCTTTGCCCGCACACCGGTATTGCCAATCTTTCTGCGCAGCATCATGGGTATGATGCTGATGCTGATTGCATTACGTATGCTTTTCCCAAAGCAATTTGCCTTTGCCACACTTAGTAACTCAGCTATTTGGCGGCTTATTTCTGGCTTGAAATCAAAGCTACCGCAAACGGGTTTATTTAGCAGTTTTGCAATGGGGGCACTATGGGGCTGGCTGCCGTGCGGCTTAAGCACCAGTGTTTTATTTGCCGCATGGTTAGAAGCAAGCCCCTTGCACAGCAGTTTGATGATGCTTGCGTTTGGCTTGGGTACATTGCCATTGATGACTAGTATTAGCTACTCTGGCTCACAATTTGCACGGTTTTTTCAGGATAAGCGACTCAAAAATAGTTTCGCTGCCCTGATATTTCTTGCCGGGCTACTGACCGCACTAGCACCGCTACTACTTCGGTCTGCAACAGCGCACAGCTTGCTGCAAGCCTTAGGCTGCCGCAGTATTATTTAAGCAATTCTTCGAACAACACTTTCATGCGCTAAACCATACAGTCTGTCTTTATTCAGAATTTGTACGTCACGCCCATTCACTGAAATTAAACCTTCGTCTTGCATTTTACTCAAGGCTCGGCTGACTGTTTCAATGACCAAGCCCAGATAACTACCAATATCTTCGCGCGACATCGGAATCAGGAACCGCTGCTCAGAGCGGCCCAATAATTTATAGCGCTCTGCGAGTTGGTGCAGAAAAATCGCCACACGCTCATAAGCATTCTTTTTGGACAATAGCTCGATATGTTTTTGATCGCGGTTTATGGTTTGCCCAATAATTTTTAATAACTGATGCTGCAAGCCCGGAATCTGCAATGCAACCTGCTCAAGTTCAGATAACGGTATCACGCAAACATCCGCTAAGGTAAGCGCAATCGCATCGCAGGTATGAAGGGATGTGCCTAAAGCATCCAAGCCTAAAATTTCACCGGGCAAATGAAAGCCAGTCACTTGGCTGTCGCCATCGGAATTAAATACTACCGTCTTGAACGCGCCTTCGCGTGCCACATAAATACTGTCCAATGGCTGTCCACTCGAAAACAAGATATCACCGCGTTTCAATGGCCGGCGCTTCTGCACAATTGAATTCAATAGATTAAAATCATCCGTTCCGATTGATGCCGGTAAACACAGCAATTGAATCGAGCATTTTGAGCAATCACTTTTATTGCCAGATATAGCGCGAAACGGGATGGTTATATCGGTCATTTAGTTTCTTCAGTCCAGCGCTGCAACCACGCGTTTACCGTATCATGCCAAAGAATCGAATTCTTCGGCTTGAGAATCCAATGATTCTCGTCGGGGAAATACAGCAACTGGCTTTCGATGCCCTGCCGTTGCAAGGCGGTAAAAGCAGCAATACTTTGCTCAACAGCAATGCGGTAATCGAGTTGGCCATGAACAACTAACATCGGCACGCGCCATTGCGCTACATGATTAACCGGGTTGTGACGCTCGAAATTTTCCGGATTCTTATACGGCAATCCTTTCATTTCCCATTCGTCAAACCACAACTCTTCAGTAGAATAACTCATCATTCGGCTATCAAATACACCCGAGTGCGAAACCAAACATTTCCATGGCGCGCTCCAGTTTCCTGCAATCCAATTAACCATATAACCGCCATAACTGCCACCCAAGGCGCATGCACGCTCGCCATCAAGGAAACTGTATTTTTCTTGTGCCGCCGCCCAGCCTTTTTGTAAATCTTCTAATGGCGCTCCGCCCCAATCGCCTGAAATGGAATCGGTGAATGCTTGGCCATAGCCGGTTGAGCCGTGAAAATCAATCATCACCACAGCAAATCCTTGGCCAGCATAGGTTTGCGGATTCCATCGATAATGAAAATGGTTGCCGAAACTTCCTTGCGGGCCGCCGTGAATTAAAAAGGCGACTGGATATTTTTTACCTTCCTGGAAATTTGCCGGCTTAACCACATAGCCATGGACTTTTTCACCCTTAGCACCCGTGAAATCAAACTGCTCCGACTCGCCCATTGCAAGCTTTGCAAGTGACTCTGAATTGTTCACCGTGACCTGCCGTTCAGCACCGCCAACAGTTTGGCGCACAAACAGTTGCGCCGGCGACGTTAGGGTATCGCGCGTAAAAGCGAGCGTATCATTGGCTAAATCGAATTCGCCAACACTGCCATTTCCAGCAATGAGTGTGCTTGCGCCACTTTTAATATCAATAGCAAACAATGGATGCTGGCCTACGTCATCGGTTCCGGTATATAGCGTTTTTCCATCAGATGATAGTTTCAATGGCCCAGCTGATCGATCCCAGTTTGGGGCCACTTCACGAGTTTTGCCAGTAGCTAAATTCATCGCCATAATAGCGAAACGATCGGCTTCAAACCCTGCTCGTTTCATGGCGGTGTAATACAAAGTTTTTCCGTCTTGTGAAAACAACGGCGCAGTATCCCAGGCTAAATTAGCGGCGGTTAAATTTTTAGGATTGGTTTTACCATCAGCATCAACGCGGTATAAATCAAAATTGGTTGACCATGCTTCGCTTTTTCCAGCAATACGTACCGAAAAAATAATTGATTTACCATCCGGTGCCCAAGCATATTCACTAGCATCGCCAAATGGCTTGGAAGGAACATCGCCATCAATGCCGCGGCTTATTTTAATTGGGCTGCCTACTTTTCCTGCACTAAATGGCGCAACAAATAATTGATTGCGGCGGCCATCAGACCATGCGTCCCAATGCCGGATAAAAAGTTTGTCGTAAAGCATGCCGCTGGCTTTATTGGCGGCTTGAGTATCTAAGCGCTTTTTTGTACAGGCTACATCGGCACAGTCGTTGAATACTTCAAGACTCAAGGCCAGAGAATTGCCATCCGGTGAAAATTTATAGGAGCCAATATCTAAATCAAAATTGGATATTTGCATGGCGATTTTTGCATCTAAAGCCTGCGACCACAATTGCATGGAACCGGACTTAGCCGATAGGAAATACACCGTCTTGCCATCGGGCGAAAAACTGGGACTATTGACACTCATACTTTCATCGGTGAAACGTGTGGGCGGCATGGCATCACGCGTCATTAGGTTTTCAATCCACAAGCCGGTTTTACTTTTGTTGGCGGCAACATCAGCCTGCCGAACTGCAAACACCACAAACCGCCCGTTGGGCGAAAGTGTTGGCGAGGACACACGTTCCAAGGCTACCAAATCGCGGATGTTGAATGGCTGTTTATTCTCGGCAGATGCCGTTGAAAATAACCCCGTAAAAAAAACCGCGCTCAGTAAGAACTTATTCATGAAAACCTCAGGTAAGTAGCTATCGATATCTTACTGCATCCAGCGCTATACTGACCATTGACTTGCTGGAGTTGCCTGCTATGAATACACCTGCTCTAACCACTTCCGATGAATTGTTTGGCCATCCAAAGGGCCTGTATGTTTGCTTCTTCACGGAAATGTGGGAGCGCTTCTCGTTTTATGGCATGAAAGCGCTGCTGTTGCTTTATATTCTTAAATACCACTTGTTCGGCGATGATGCCGGCTACGACCTACTCGGCGCTTACGGTGGTTTGGTGTATGCCGTGCCAGTGATTGGTGGCTTATTAGCCGATCGTTACTTGGGTATGCGCAAAGCGGTGGTGTTCGGTGCTGTGTTGTTAGTCCTCGGCCATCTGGGCATGGCGTTTGAAGGCGAGCAAGCACGCTTGGTAAATGGCGTGGTGGTGCGCGATGAAGCCGCGTTGCAAATGTTTTATTTATCATTAGCGCTAATTATTATGGGCGTTGGTTTTTTGAAGCCGAATATTTCCACTATCGTTGGCCGGCTTTACCCGCCGAACGATCCACGGCTTGATTCTGGCTTCACCATTTTCTATGCCGGCATTAATGTGGGCGCGTTGTTCTCTAGTTTGGTATGCGCTTTTCTGGGTGAAACTTACGGTTGGAAATACGGCTTCGGTGCGGCTGGCATTGGTATGGTGGCTGGGCTAATTATGTTTTTGTGGGGACAGAAATATTTGCATGGCCAAGCCGAGCCGAATGACCCTGCCAAGTTGCGCGAAAAAGTCGGACCATTCTCGCGCGAGTGGCTGATTTATCTTGGTAGCCTAGGCGGCGTGTTGGTGGTTTGGCAGCTCATTCAAAACACCTGGACGGTGCATGGCGCAATGCATTTAATTGCCTTAGCATTTCTCATCTGGTTTGTTTGGTTTTTATGGAAAAAATGTACTGCCATTGAACGTGGCCAAATGATTGCCTTGGTATTGCTGATTATGGGTGTGTTGATTTTCTTCACCCTTTACGAGCAGACCTACGGCTCGTGGGTCACATTTAGTGATCGCTTGATGAGTAAAGATTTATTCGGCATGGCGGTGGCCAATAGTGGCACTATTCCATGGGCTATTTACGCCTTAGCAGCTAGCCCGGTATTGATGATTGCTGCGCTCAGCGCTAGTGACCGCGGCAATATCGGCTTGGCAAAAGTGTTGGTCGGGTTTTTGGTGCTTGGGCTCACCATCGCGATTGCTCGTGATGTGGTGCTGGTGCCACAAACCGCCAGTTCACTCACCTTTCTTGGCGCATTCTTTATTGTAGTGCTGTCGCCGTTGTTCGCGTGGTTATGGCCATGGCTGGAAAAACGTGGCATGAATCCGAGCAAACCAGCCAAAATGGCATTTGGGCTTGTGGTAGCTGGCTTGTCATTTATTCCATTGATGATGGCCGCCGACATTGCCGCTACCGGAGTGATGGCGAGTGTGTGGTGGCTGGTGCTTGCGTATTTCATTTTGGAGGTTGCCGAAATGTGCCTTTCACCGATTGGCCTAGCGGCAGTTAGCCAACTTTCGGTAACGCGCGTGGTTGGCCTAATGATGGGCGCGTTCTGGCTTGCCACTGCCTATTCGGAAGTATTAGCCGCTGGCTTTGGTAAATTGGCCTCAATTGCCATCCCAGAAGGCGGCACTATTGATATGGCTGCAGCAGCCGGAAAATACGGCAGTTTATTCGAATTAATGATGTGGATTGGCATTGGTTCGGGCATTGTTTACTTTATTCTGACACCCTTAATCCGGAAGATGATGCATTGATTTCACGGGCAACCGCCGATTCATCACGGGCAACCGCAAGGGTTGCCCCTACTACCATCGGGTTGGGTTGGTTTTAATGTATTGGCCTATTTGGGAATAGGACTTTGCATCTCGGATGATATGTTCGTAATAATTGCGTTGCCAGAATCGTCCGAGAACCTGTTGTCGTTCACAACATATTTTTAAACAGCCTTGCACCACCATTGATTTATAGGCACCAACCACAGCCCCCAACAATGGCAAATCGCACGTAGGGGCAGGGCTTGCCCCTGCCCGTTTTGATTGGTCATCACATGCATTTTTACGGGCAACCGCAAGGGTTGCCCCTGCCCGTTTTGATTGGTCATCACGTGCATTTTTACGGGCAACCGCCAAATCATTACGGGCAACCGCAAGGGTTGCCCCTACAGGATGGCGTAATTCGATAATGGCATGCATATGATCGGGCATAATTTGCACAGGATGATGATTCGGCAATTCAAATCGCTCTAGGCAACGCGACCAACCATCAGTCGCAGCAATACCATATTCATTGCAATGCATTTGGCCGTTTTTCACCAAACCAAAGCGGTGCTCCCGATTATGGCAACATAGGGTGATGAAGTATAAGCCTTGTTGCGCGTAGTTATAATCGTGCAAGCGAATTGAGCGGCGTTGTGGCTGCATAGGTATGGCACCAATTTAAAACCGCCATTTCAGGCGGTTTTATTCAATCCAAATTGTGCTATTAAAACGGCACATCATCGCCAAATGGGTCGTTGTCGGCAAATGCATCAGCCTTGGCAGGCGTTGGTGCAGGTGCTTTGGCGGCAGGCTTGGATGTGCTGAAGCCGTCATTACTTGCGCCCGACCAACCACTGCTGTCTTGATTGCCGGATGATCGATCTCCACCGCTGGATTTACCGCCGAGCATTTGCATTTCATTGGCCACAATATCGGTACTGTAGCGTTCAATGCCTTGCTTGTCGGTGTACTTCGAGGTTTCGAGTTTGCCTTCAATATAAATCTGCTGGCCTTTCTTCACATACTCGCCAACAATTTCAGCTAGCTTGCGGGTGAATTTCACGCGGTGCCATTCGGTTTTTTCCTGCTTCTCACCTTGCTTATCTTTCCAAGATTCGCTAGTGGCGATAGACAAGGTGCAATAGGCATCGCCGGATTGGAAGTATTTGACTTCTGGGTCTTTACCAACGGTGCCAACTAAAATAACTTTGTTAATGCCACGAGCCATGGCGGTTTCCTTTAAAAAGTGGGTGTACACATAGATTAAGTATAACGGCTAGTAAGTACTATCCGACATTTGTTTCAAGTTTTGTCAGAAAAGTGCTCGCTGTGCTGTCAGACGTTTTATAATTGAGCTTCAGACTAAACCATAAGCATTTGATTTTATGAGTATTGAATCAATTCAAACATTAGCCCGCCAGGAAATGGCGCAGGTAGACGACTTGATTCGCGCGCGCTTGAGCTCGGAAGTGATGCTCATCAACCAAATTTCTGGGCATATTATTGCAGCTGGCGGCAAACGGCTTCGGCCATTGCTGGCAGTGCTGGCTGCAAAAGCGATGGGCTACGCTGGCACACAACACACTGCGCTTGCGGCCATTATTGAATTCATCCACACAGCCACCTTATTACACGACGATGTGGTCGACGAATCCGATTTGCGCCGCGGCCGAAAAACCGCCAATGCATTATGGGGCAATGCACCAAGCGTGCTAGTTGGCGACTTCCTGTATTCGCGCGCATTCCAGCTGATGATTGAACTGGATTCGATGCCAATTCAACGGCGTTTGGCCGATACCACCAATCAAATTGCTGAAGGCGAAGTGTTGCAGCTTTTGCATGTGCACAATCCCAATACTGATGAAGCTGCGTATTTAAATGTGATTGAACGCAAAACCGCGGTGTTGTTTAGCGCTGCCACGGGCCTCGCCGCGCATATTGCTGGCGCGTCAGACGCATTGCAAGAACAAATGAATTTGTATGGTCTGCATTTGGGCTTGGCATTCCAGATTGCCGACGACGTGCTCGACTACACCGGCGATGCCGAAGCACTCGGCAAAAATCTTGGCGATGATTTACAAGAAGGCAAAGCCACTCTGCCAGTAATTCACGCCATGAGCCTTGCCGATGACACACTAAAACTACGCCTGCGCACAATCATTGAACAAGGCGATGGTTCGGCGATGCCGGAAGTGTTGGCCGCCATTGAACAAGCCGGCAGCTTGGCATACAGCATCGACAAAGCCAAACAGCATGCGCAACAAGCGAAATCGGCGTTGCACAATGTGTCTGATAGTGAATGGAAAAATGCGTTGCTGGATTTAGCGGATTATTCGGTGGCAAGGACGTACTAAATCGTTCGCTAAAAAAGGTCCTGATAACGGTCAATTATGCTGTTATCATTATAATCAGCAGCTATCATATTGGAGGTCAGTGTGAGTACAAACCTAGAAGTCCTAGAAGCCGAGGTCCTGCAATTAGCCCCCATCGAACGTTCCCACTTACTTGAACGACTGATTGCTAGCCTTGATTCAGACCCCGAAGTAGAAGCAGCTTGGGACAAAGAAGCAGATCGAAGGGAAGCTGAAATGGAATCCGGATCGATCTCAGCAATTTCAGGAATGGATGCCATCGCTCGACTTCGAGCAAGACTAAAGCGATGACCTACTCGCTTCACCCCGGAGCGGAGCAAGATATTGCTCACGCTTTGGATTTTTACAGCGAACAAGCCGGACTCGTAGTAGCTGAACGATTTCTCGAAGAATTTGAACGTGCTATCAAGCTTTTGCTTGAACATCCTGGCATTGGAATACAAACCACGAAAGGTCGAAGAATATTTCCTCTTAGAGTCTTTCCATACTCGGTTGTATACCGGCACCTTGAAAGCAGCATTCTAATTCTGATTGTTCGGCATCAACATAGAAAACCTGGCTACGCCAGTAGTAGACGATAGAGATTATTTTATCTCACTCAACTCGTAACACTATCTGGACTTCCCATTAATCGATTTAATTGTACGAATACACAACAAGGAAAATCGCGATGAACCCCGCCCTTTTCGCCGCCACCGCCAATAAACAATCCATGGCACGAATGCAGATTCTAACTCGCTTGTTGCAAGATGGTGCAACCTCTCGCGCCAAAGCCGTTTCTCGCGAATCACTACCAAGCGAGATGCATGCGCTAGCCAAATACTACCTTGCTAAAGGCATTCTGCGCAGCACTCAAAATGGCGGCTTGTATCTCGACAAACGCGCCTATGAAGATTATCAGGCCAGCATGAAAACCGCTGGGAAATGGGTGTTGGCAATTATGGGCGTGGCTATGCTGATTGGCTTGGCAATATTGGTGGCAAGTAAAACGTAATACCGTACTGCAGTGCAAAAATTGACGATTTCAATGGCTAGAAATTCCTAACTATTTGGTGAGGAACAGATGTTTTATACCCAAGTTGCAATGTGCATTATCGGTATGTCACTTTTTTTTAATGCCGGAAAAATAGAAGCGCGCGGTGGTGCAGCAGACCACTCTGTGTTGTGGGCATCATTGTCGCTACTTACCTCAGTTTTAGCCTTGTGGGCAGGAGCCGGATGGCTGTTCTGGTTGCTTGCTCAAATTGGGCTGTTAATCGGTATTGCATTGGTGCGGGTTTTGCTAGATAAAGGCAAATAATCTGTATCAGTAAAAAAGTCATTCGGCTTCGCGCAATTACGGCTTCACCACCAAATATTCAGTCACCAACGCATCGATATCCGCGCTGACCCGCATCAGCACAGTGCGTTGCCGTACAGAGACTTTCTGCACATGCATCTAATCTAGATTAAGTGCGACGAATTAACAGTTCGACGCACTGATCGGCCCCTCAATGGGGTCTTAAACGGAGAATTTCATGAACGGCGAGTTGTATAACAGCAACATCAGCAATGCGGCAATAAGCAACAATCCGTTTTCCGCGGCCGGGCATATGGGTCATAGTCCAAAATTAATGAGTGCCGGCCCACTCACTG
Organism: Arenimonas sp.; assembly: GCA_031428155.1. Lineage (GTDB taxonomy): Bacteria > Pseudomonadota > Gammaproteobacteria > Xanthomonadales > Xanthomonadaceae > Arenimonas. The sequence continues at coordinate 24,604 of JANPOU010000016.1, forward strand.
GCGACGACATATTCGTCCTTATAGGCGAGGAAATTGGCGTGCTCAAAGAAATCATTCTGGACATGCACGCCGGCCGAGTGGGCTATGCGGTGCTGTCCGTCGGTGGCATGCTCGGCATGGGCGAGAAACTGTTTGCTGTGCCATGGCAGGCTTTGACCTTGGACGCCGCAAACAAGCGCCTCATTCTTGATATAGACAAAAATCGCCTAGAAGCCGCGCCAGGATTCAATAAAGACGATTGGCCGGATATGGCTGACTCCGCTTGGGAACTGGGCATCCACAACTACTACGGCACCAGGCCCTACCAGGACTAACCGTGCAACTCAGCAAGGCAACGGAGGCTGGCGGTAACGTCAGCCTTTTCAACATCCATCATATCGAAGTACATAATGAATCGGAACGCTCGCTCATGACCAAGCATCTTGACAAGACGGTGGCTATTTATGGCGCCGGTATCGCCGGCCTAAGTGCCGCGCACGAGCTAGCAAAGCGAGGATGGCAGGTATCAGTCTATGAAACCAATGCCGACGCTGGTGGCTTCTTCCGCAGTGCCCGAGTCGCCGGCGACCACAACATGCCCTCCGAATACTCATGGCACGGTCTGGGCCCGTGGTATCACAATGTCTTCGACCTGATGCGGCAAATTCCGTTTGATGCGTCCGGCAGCGTTTATGAGCGCGCTCTATCGCGACCGATCGCGTTCGGCGTCGGTCCGGATCAAGGTCAGGCCGCGTTCAACGACACCGGTGGCAGGGCGGTGCAAGTAGGCAAGATGTTCCGGATGACCTGGCTCGACCGTTTGCGCTGGAGCTGGTTGCTGCTCAAGGTCTGGACCGCGAACCGGCGCAGCACGGAGCACTATTCGGCCGTGAATGCGGCTGCGCAGTGGCGGCCCGTGTTGAGCGCCACCGCGTGGTCCACCTGGGTGGCCTGCTTCGGCCCGTGGATTGGCTCTGACTGGACCCGAGTGTCGTTACACCATGCCGGGCATTTCTTTCGCAAGCAATTGTTCTGTCAGCCAGCACACGACCATGCCGCCGATAGCGAGGGTCCTGCGTGGCAGCAAGGTGCAGGCACCGGCTGGCTACTCTTGCGCGGCCCCAGCAGCGAAGTTTGGTTCAAGCACTGGTTGCGACATCTGGAGACCAGCGGCGTGCGCTTCCATTGGCAGGAAACTTTGCAGCGCCTTGATTTTGACGGCGAGCGCATCACCGCCGCGCACCTGGACTCCGGCACCAAAGTTGAGGCCGCGGTGCATGTGCTGGCGACGCATCCGTTTGCCGCTGCGGAGATCATCGCCCGCACGCCAGAATTGGAACAGCTCGAGCAGCTGCACCTGTTCAAACCATTAATCCAGCACGGCCCGCATGTTCAAGTTTCATTTCGGATTGCCTTTGCCGAACGCTTGCTCTGGCCACGCGAGCGTTGCGCGCTGGTGCTGGCCGATTCCGAATTCGACCTGACCATTTTTGCGGAAGAACAAGTGTGGGCGCCGGACGTGGCGCTGGGCGAGGACGTTGCCTCGTTATGGACCGGAACCTCGTGTGTGTCCAGCATTCCCGGCCGCTTGTTCGGACTGCCAGTGGAGCATTGCAGCAAAGAGCAATTCATCGCCGAGGTCAAGGCGCAGCTGCTGCGTTGCGGCTCGCTCGATGGGCTGATCCGCGAGGCCAATGGCGGGCGCTCACTGGCTTCGTTCGAGATATTACGCTTCGAAGTCTGGCACGAATGGACTTTTTCAGCTGAAGGCATCCGCTCACAACAGCCGAAGTGGGTTAATTCAAGCGGAACTTTGCAGTGGCAGCCTACTCAGGCGACGCCGGTGGCAAATCTGCTGCTTGCCGGTGCACACACCCGAACCGAAGCCGATGTCTGGAGTATCGAGGCCGCGGTTGAAAGTGGTCGGCGCGCGGCGCAATTGATTGAACCAGATACCACGGTGTTGCCGCAGTATTTGCCAAACTGGCTACGTCTGTTCGGAGCAGTCGATGATTGGCTGTATCGCTTGAATGCACCCCATATCTTGGACCTGCTTCTGGCCGGCGTGCTGGTCGGCTTGGTTGTACTGGCCATGGTCGCAGCTGGCTTAATCTGAGTCATACGCACAGGCAATCCTAAGCGCACATACCTTACTAGGCATATTGCATAACTGTTTATGCATTAGCGTACTGAAACACCTTCTCTAACGGCGCCTTAAACACCCGCGCAATTTCGAACGCAACTTCCAGTGATGGCGAGTATTTATTGGCCTCAATGGCATTCACCGTTTGTCGGGTGATGCCAACGGCATCAGCCAGCTCTTGCTGAGTCATACCGCCGGCTGCCTCGCGTAGATCTCGGATGCTGTTGCGGATTAGCCCGCCGCGCTTGCCCACGGCTCAGCGCCCCTGCCTGTGTTGCCAAAGCTGCACAGCATAATCGCTCATTTGAGCCAATACCCAAAATGCCAACAGCAGTTGCGTGAACCAGAAATTGCCAGTTGATGCAACCGCAAGCCACAACGCAAAGAACACTCCCACCGCTAATACAATGCCACCAATATGCGCACCCTTCAGAGCAATCAACCGATCACGCTCGTCTTCTTCAGTGCGTTGGTCGAACAGTGCAATGACCAAATGGCCAAAGATAGCGAAAGCCACCAACACAGCCACAGCAATATGGAACATCACCACCATCGGCGCATTCACCGTCATTACGCGCCAAGCCACTGTCTCGAACTGCTCATGGCTAACATAAGCGACTGCGTGGCCATAAAAAAACGTTGCCAGCGCCATAGCCAGCAACATGACCCACAAACTTTTTTCACGGAACGACATGCGCTTCTCCTAAGTTTTATGATTAAGGTATGTCAAAAATACCCGACATTCGCAGTTTAAGCACGGAAATTTTAGATGTCAACTAATTTTTACATTTACTTAGATTATTCCAACACTCACAAGAATTGATTTACACCACACTACTATCTGCTGATAATAAAACTATCGCCCTAAGTGTGGGGTTTAAATGTTGTTAGTCCGCAGGAACGATATTTTGACGCTTTGCCAAAATTGCAACCTTGAATACGCCGTCAGCATCAATTACTGTCCGCGATGTCGTCATAGCTACTGGTTGAAGATTGCATCTATCGGTGTTCTTATCGCAGCTATCGGAGCTGGTCTAGCATTCTCGATAGATTATGGCCCTAACAATCCAATTTCATACATTGCTTTCACGATTGTGATTTCAGGTGTATTAACAGGATTTGCTGGAATCGTCGGCGGCTTGATTTCGCAATTTTTTGGACGCAACTAGTACCTGTAAGCCACTGTTGCGCACTGTGGCCTAACGAATCAAAGGCGAATCAAAGCAATCAACAAACGGGGCGGAGTACATTAGAGTTGGAATTTCTACCGCAACCGCAATTCAAACCTGCATTCGCTTTACACCACACTGTTATCTGCTGATAATGAAGTTATCGCCCTAAATGTGTACTGCACCCCAAAAGTTGGACAGCTTGTCCAACATATAAGGTGCAGTTTTTATGTCCAAATACAGTAAGGATTTCAAGTTAAAGCTCATCAAGCAATGCCTTTCAGGCAAGCTCAGTCTTAGTCAGCTTGCTAT